>JBEGRY010000010.1:0-26672 GCA_041180265.1 Actinomycetota bacterium
AACGGCCCAACTCGCTTGTTATCGGTGCCGCGAATGCCATCGCTGTAATCGTTGGCAAAGTTCACACCAATCTGCAAAAACAGCGCAACCAACAGTGCCAGCAGCGAAAGCCCGAGATTGAAACTCTGATATGCCTCAGCAGCGCCGGCACCAATAGCCACCGGGGCAACTGCCAGCGGCAAAGTGCGCAGGCGCGCACCCTCTACCCAAAGTTTGAATCCGGTTTGGTTTCTGCTCACTGCTACTCCTGAAATAACTTGGCCACTGCGTTTAAATCATTCTTGGCATTGGCGGTTTTTGGCAACTTATCTACGCGAAGCACACGCACTGGCTTTCCCGCAGGGCCCAAGTCGTTTGCCAGGGTGCGTGCAACATCATCGGCCACCTCGGGGCTGCCCACATAGGCAATGCCAACGCGTTGACCCCACTCGGCATCTTCGATTGCGGTCGCCGCAAGTTCCTCAACGCCATTAATGCGTTGCGCCAGTTGCTCAACCCGATCAAGCGAAATCTTGATGCCGCCCGAAATAATCACGCGGTCAAGGCGGCCCAAAATAGCCATGTGCCCTTTGTCGTCAAGTACGCCGGCATCCTCGGTAATAAAGAAGCCATCGTCGTTCAGCGGCACATTTGCCAACATTGAATTCTTAATGGCAATTCGATCGCCAATCAAACGCAGTTCGGTATCGCCAATCGGAATACCGTTGTAAACGCAGCCGCCGCAGGTTTCAGTCATGCCGTAGGTGACCACAATGGTCACGCCCAGCTCTTCGAGTCGCCCGATCATCTGATAGTCAACGGCCTGGCCGCCCACCAAAATCGCATCAAAGCGCTTCAGCTGGGTCAAGACGTATTCGTCGTGCTCGGCCGCCAGCGCCAAGCGCGCCAACTGGGTAGGCACCAGCGAGGTAAAGCGCTTTTCAGCCGTCAGGTGGCTGGCCGATCTGGCAAATGCTTCGGCGGTAAATGACACGGATGTATTCATCAGCACCGGTTGTGTGCCGGCAATTACCGAACGAATCAAAACGTTCGCGCCGGCAATGTAGTTAATTGGTAGTGCCAGCAACCACTGGCTGGTGGTCTCCTCGGCATCAAGAGCGAATGCTGCCGCGTGGGCACCAGCAATTAGAGCCCGTCGACTAAGTTGGATTCGCTTTGGCTCTCCAGTTGATCCACTGGTTTCAACAATCAAGGCAACGTCATCGGCTACTTCGTCTGGAAGTCCATGCAGCTCTGGTATTTTTCCGTTTACCTCGGGCGGGCTAATAAAAAGTGCGTGTTTGCCATCTAGTACATCGGCAAAGGCCACCAAAGCACCAAAGGTGTCGTTCGCGGCAACAATTTTTAGAAGTGCCAAGGGAACGGTGACCAGTCTGGATCGCGTTTTTGCAAGAAAGAATCCCGGCCCTCAACCGCCTCGTCGGTGCCATAGGCCAAACGAGTTGCCTCACCGGCAAACAGTTGCTGACCAACCAAACCGTCATCAACCATGTTGAATGCATATTTCAGCATGCGCACCGATTGCGGTGACTTGCGCAAAATTTCGGTTGCCCACTCGACACCGACTTTTTCAAGTTGGGAATGCGCAACCACTTTATTAACCACGCCCATCTCGTAGGCGCGCTGCGCCGAATACTCTTCGCCCAAAAAGAAAATTTCGCGAGCAAATTTTTGACCCACCTGACGTGCCAGATAAGCGCTGCCGTAACCGGCATCAAAAGAACCAACGTCGGCGTCGGTCTGCTTAAATTTTGCGTGTTCTGCCGAGGCAATCGAAAGGTCAGCCACCACATTTAGCGAGTGACCACCGCCGGCAGCCCAACCGGGCACAAGAGCAATAACCACCTTTGGCATAAAGCGTATTAGTCGTTGCACTTCAAGAATGTGAAGTCGACCAGAACGTGCTGCATCGATTGTTTCAGCAGTTTCACCGTCAGCATATTTATAGCCGTCGCGACCGCGCACTCGCTGATCGCCACCCGAACTAAATGCCCAGCCACCGTCTTTGGGTGATGGCCCGTTTCCGGTTAGCAACACTACGCCGACTTTGCTATCCATGCGCGCGTGATCAAGTGCACGGTAAAGCTCATCAACGGTTTTAGGTCTGAACGCATTGCGCACCTCTGGGCGATTAAACGCCACACGAACAATGCCAAGCGAATTGTGCTTGTGATAGGTCACGTCTTCGAAGTCGCCGAAGCCCTCGACACTGTGCCAAATTTGCTCGTCGAAGAGCTCGCTAACGTTGTGCGCCATGAACCTAGACTAACAACGTGAGCGAAATCGCGAATCCCCCGTTGCAGCAACTGCTTGGCTCGGCCCGTGTGGTCAGCCTGCCGCTGCACACCAATTTTCGCGGGCTGACTCAGCGCGAGGCGCTGCTGTTTGAAGGCCCGAATGGCTGGGCCGAGTGGTCACCTTTTATTGAATACCCGGATGAAGAGGCAGCCGTCTGGCTGCAGGCCGCGATCGAGTTTGCCTTTGCGCCGCCAGCCAAAACCCTGCGCGCGCACGTTGCGGTAAACGCCACTCTGCCTGCGGTCGAACCGTCCGAGGTTGCCGGCGTGCTTGAGAGATTCGGTCAATTCAACACCGTAAAAATTAAAGTTGCCGAGCTAGGGCAAAGCATCGATGATGACCTGGCGCGAATTAGTGCCGCCGTCGAGTTTGCGCCACTGGCCAACATTCGACTCGACGCCAATGGCGGCTACTCGGTCGAGCAGGCTCTGCAACTTGCGCACGAACTTGCCGAGGAACTTTTTGAAATCGAATACCTCGAGCAACCGGTGGCTACCATCGCCGAGATGGCCGAACTGCGCCTAAAGCTAAAAACATTTGGTTTGAAAATTGCCGCCGATGAATCGGTGCGCAAGGTAAGTGACCCGATCGCGGTCGCCCATGCCGGTGCCGCCGACATTCTGGTGCTTAAGGCGGCGCCACTCGGTGGAATTTCTCGAGCATTGCAAATCAGTCGCGAAGCCGCTCTGCCGGTTGTGGTTTCTAGCGCGCTAGAAACTTCGGTAGGTATTTCAATGGGCGCGCACCTAGCCGCAAGTTTGCCGCAATTGAATTTTGATTGTGGCCTGGCCACCGCAAGTCTTCTTGCCGCAGATGTTACCGATCAACCACTGCTGCCGGTCGATGGCAAAATCGAGGTTCGCCGGGTTGAAGTTTCAAATGAGCTATTGCAGAAACATGCGGCTAATCAAGAGCGCAGCGAATGGTGGCGTGCCCGACTCGAGCGCTGCTTCAAACTGATTTAGTTTTTATTTCAAGCCGCTGTAAACGTGCAGGCCCTTGAAGAACAAATTCACAATTGTGAAGTTGAAAATAATCGCTGCAAATCCAACGATTGATAACCAAGCCGAACGCTTGCCAGCCCAACCGCGGGTCGCGTGCGCGTGCAGGTAACCGGCATAGATCGTCCAAATAATAAACGTCCAAACCTCTTTGGTGTCCCAGCCCCAATAACGGTGCCAGGCACGCTCGGCCCAAATGGCACCGGCAATCAAGGTGAAAGTCCAAAGAATAAAACCGATGATGTTAAAGCGGTAAGCAAGGCGCTCGATTTTTTCGACGGTCGGGAACAAATTCAAAATCTTTTTACCGGCCAGCACCAAACCCTTTTTAGAGTTCTGAATCCAGCCCGCGGTTTTAAGCACATAGGAAATCGAAAGCGCAGCGGCGATGTTAAAGAACGCGGTAGCCAGAATCGCAACGGTCACGTGAATTACCAACCAGTAGCTCTGCAGTGCAGGCATCAGTGATTTAACTTCTACATAGAACACCGAAGTTGCAACACCCAAAACCAAGAGCGCAAAACCTGACACCAAGGTTGCAATTAGGCGAATGTCTTTAATCGCGAGTGCCAGCATAAAAATCAGAACGATCACTAACGAGCCGGTAATCGAGAACTCATACATGTTGGCCCAAGGCACACGGCTTGCGGCAATTCCACGCAGCACCACACCCACGCCGTGCAACAGCGCTGCCACGGCCATCAGGGCAATCGCGATTTTCTCGACCTTACCCGCAGCCTCACGCAGACTCTTTTTTTCGCTGATTAGGCGAGAGAGCTGATTGGCAAAGGTAAGGAAGGCGGCGGTATAAAAGGCCATTGCGCCATAAATAACTAGCAGTGAGATCTGCGATAGCCCCTCGTTTAGTGCAACGCCCATTACTTTTTTGCCTCCTTGGCACTCGTTTTTAGCTCTGCGGCTAGCTCACTAACCACCTTTTCAAGAATAGGGTCATCGCCGCGGGCCAAAGCAGCCACTTCAAAGCCGCCCTCTGTCTTGCGAACCCAAACGCGGCGGCGAGGCACCAGCAGCGAAGTCATCACACCGGCCAGGGCCAAAAGCGCAAACACTAAAACCCAAAGTCCGCCCGGGTTGTAGCTGACATCAAGCGACGCAAAGCGCTTAAGTTCATCGAAGGTCACTGTGCCCAGTTCGCCCGGCAGCTGCGCGGTGTCGCCAACCTGCAGTCGCAAACCCTTTACCCCGCTCTTTCCTCCTGCCACCTGAGTCATGTTCGAGGTATCGAGCGCGTAAACGTTCTTTGGTACTCCGGCATCTAGACCAAGGTCGCCAACGTAAACATTCATGGTCAGCAGCGGATCGATCGGCGCTGGATAGAGCGAGGTAAGAGCCCCGGTTGCCAACTCATCAACCGTCGGATAGAAAAACGCCACAATGCCAAACTGCTCAGGTGCATCCGGTACCTTGATTACACCTAACGAGGTATAGGTGCTGGACTGAGGTAAAAATGCGGTAACGCCCGAATAGGTGACGTTGCCGTCTTTGTCACGCAAAGTAATTTTTGGCGCATAGCCATTGCCAGTCAAATACACATTTGCATTTGGCAATCCCATTGGTTCATTTACGCGAATCACAGCGGATTTAATGGTTGCCTGCGAAGCTGTTGGAATGGTTGCGTCAACATACGCGCGAAAATCTAGCGGAGTGCCAATGTTGGTCGGATTCTTAATGTCGAAATCAACCTGCAGTTCTTTCAAGCTCACCGCAAAGGGCACTAATTCATTTTCACTAAAGAAAGTTCCCGGCGAGAACGAGTCATAAGAAGCAAGGTTGTTAACGAATGTTTCACCTTCTACCAAAACGCGTTGGCCGCTGTAGCTAACACCGCCACCTATACCAACCGCAATCAAAACACCAACTAGCGAAAAGTGAAAAACTAGGTTTCCGGTTTCGCGCAGGTAACCGCGTTCCGCTGCCACCGAGTTGCCCTCGCGAAGTACTCGATAACCTTGCTTGCGCAAAAGCCTGAAGGCATCGTCAACCACCGCACCATTTTTGGCCAGCTTTACAGCAAGGTGTGCCGGCATGCGGCTCATAATTTTTGGAGTGGCCGGTGGGTTAGCGCGCAGCGCCTTAAAGTGCAGCGCGGTGCGTGGTAGCACGCAACCAATCAGTGAAATGAAAAGCAAAATATAAATTGCCGAAAACCAAACTGAACTGTAAACATCAAACAACTGAATCGAATCCAGAATTTGGGCAAGCGCCGGGTTTTCATCGAAGTATGTGGTCACACCATTTGGGTCAGCCGATCTCTGCGGAAAGACCGAACCCGGCACGGCAGCAATTGCCAGCAGCAACAGCAGGAACAATGCAGTGCGCATTGAGGTGAGTTGCTTCCAAACCCATCTCGACCAGCCGGCAATGCTTAGCTCTGGGCTGGCAATTTCGTCATCAAATCGCGAGCTGGAAATAGCCAAACACCTCCAACTGCAACCAAGCCGCAAACGTGTTCCACACGCCAAGCGCCAACAGCACGCCAAGCACAATTAGCAAAATTCCGCCGGCCAAATTGAAGCTACGAATGTGCTTCTTCACAAAGCCAACCGACTTGGTGGCCCAGCTAAAACCGGCACCAATTGCAATAAACGGCAGACCAATGCCCAGCGCATAGATAAAGGCCAACAGCGCACCCTTGCCCGCCGAACCTGTTCCCGAGGCCAGGGTCAGCACAGCAGCCAGGGTTGGGCCAATGCACGGTGTCCAACCAAGGCCAAAGGCTACGCCCAGCAGTGGAGCACTAAGAATTCCAAACTTCGATGAAACGTTCACTTTGAATGTGCGCTGCATGAAACTGAACTGCCCGATCAGCACCAGGCCAAGCAAAATAATCAGTACTCCAAGCACGCGTTGCACCCAAGCCAAACCGGTTGCGTAAACCACCGCGCCGATGCCGCCAAACAGTGCACCGAATGAAACGAACACTGCCGAAAAACCAAGAACGAACAAAATCACGCCAAGCAAGATTCGTTTGCGATCAGTCGACAGCCCAGAAACAAAGCCCAAATATCCAGGAATCAGCGGCAGCACGCACGGACTTATGAAAGAAATTAGTCCGGCTAGCAATGCCATTGGAATGGCCACCAAAAGTGAACCATTCAAGATCAAATCACCGGGATTAAAGTTCAACTCTTATTCCTCTTTTGCGGTGTTGATCAGGGTGTTCAAAATCGACTTATCGATTCGGCCGAGAACTCGCGCGGTAACTTTTCCGTCTTTCGCAATTACCAAAGTGGTTGGTACGGCTTGCGGGGTTACTATTCCGGTGAAGGCTAGCGAAACCGAGCCGCTATTGGCGTCGATAATCGACGGCCAGGTGATGCCAAAGTTCTTATCGAAAGCAATCGTAGTTTCTGCCGAGTCACGCACGTTTACGCCAACGAATTGAACATCTTGGTGTTCTGCGGCAAGGGCAACCAAATCAGGTGCCTCGGCACGGCACGGAGCACAACCCGCGTACCAAAAATTAATCACCGTGACTGTTCCCAAAAGTGAGTCGCTCGAAAGAGTTGCTCCACTCTCAGTTTTTCCCGACCACGAAACTGCTTGACCGCGAGCGTCAATCGCAAACTCTGTAACCGTGCCATCGCCGGCTATGTAGTTTTTGTTATCGCCCGCTCTGAACTGGTCGGCGAGTGGGTCGTTTGCGCTGCATGCGGCGAGCGCGCTACTCACCAAAAACGCACCTGTAATAGCTGCCGTCACCCGAATTGCAAACTTCATCACACCGCTCCCGCATCGATCGGGTTTAGCTTGGCACCCGGATCTTTAAAGTCGACCTCTACCCACTCATTGCCGCGGCGTTCAAAAGAGGTGATGCTGGAAAGTTTGGTGCGGCGCTTGCGCGGGTCGTGCGGCAGGGACTTACCGGCCAAGGTGCGCACCACCATTTCGATTGGTAGCTGGTGTGAAACAAGCACAACATCACCATCGGGTACCGACTTATATGCGTCATCCATGGCAGCAAACATTCGTGCCGAAATTTGCTTGAACGGCTCTCCCCACGATGGTCGCATCGGGTTCCAAAGCTGCACCCAAAGATGCGGCCTTACCGCCAGGGTTGCTACACCAACGCGGCGACCCTCAAAGTTGTTCCAGGGTTCGATTAACCGATCGTCCGTCTTGGCCTCAACGCCAAACGCCTCGGCCACCGGTTCGGCACTTTCGCGAGTTCTCAGCAACGGGCTATTAAATAGGCCGGTCACCTTGCGCTTTTGACGCATTAATTCATCGCTTGCGGCCTTGGCCATTAATCTGCCTCGATCGCTTAGTCGATAGTGAGGCAATCTGCCGTAAATAACCTTTTCAGGGTTATGAACTTCACCGTGACGAATCAGGTGAATACGGTCAGCAGGCATGTATCAAGTGTACCCTCGGCTAAACTTGTGCCTTATGAGAGCCCGCGCCCTAGTAAAAAACCTTTCCGCATTGCCTGACGGCCCAGTAACCGTTGGTGGTTGGGTAGAAAAGCTTCGTGATCAGAAGCGAATTCAGTTCATTATTTTGCGTGATGAGTCGGGCGACGTTCAGGTTACCTACCCTCGCCCAGTGGTTGACGACCAGCCGGTTGAAGATGACGCGCTTGCTGCTCAAATATCAGGCTTAACTCAGGGTTCATTCGTTTGGGTTACCGGTCAGCTAGTGCACGACGAGCGTGTAAAGCTTGGCGGCCTAGAGATCAAGCTTGAAAGTCTTGAGGTCGTGACCCTGGCCGACCCAGAGACCCCGATTGCCGACGACACTTCGATCGACAAGCGCATGGATTGGCGCTTCCTGGATCTACGCCGCACCGAAATGAACTTGGTGTTCCGTATTCAGACCACAATCGAAAATGCTTGGCGCCAATATTGGGCCGAAAACGACTTCGTCGAGATTCATTCGCCAAAACTTATGGCCTCACCATCGGAGTCAAACGCGGAGCTATTCAAGCTTGAGTACTTCGAGACCCACGCGTACCTGGCTCAGTCGCCACAGTTCTACAAGCAAATGGCAATGATGTCGGGGATGGGCAAGATTTTCGAAATCGGCCCAGTGTTCCGTGCCGACCCATCGTTCACCTCACGTCACGCCACAGAGTTCGTCTCGGTTGACATCGAAGTTTCATGGATCGACTCACACGAAGACGTAATGGCGATTCAAGAGCAGTTGCTGCACCGAGCAATCAGCGCGGTTAAAGAAAAGCACGGCGACGACATAAAGAAGTACTTTGATGTCGAAGTTGTTGTGCCAAGCATTCCGTTCCCACGCGTGCCATTGGCCGAGGCAATCGAAATCATCAAACAGCGCGGTCACAACGTAGAGCGCGCCGGCGACCTAGACCCAGAGGGTGAGCGCCAGATTGCGGCTTGGGCCGAAGAGACTCACGGGCACGAGTTCGTATTCGTGACCGACTACCCGGCTAACGTGCGCCCGTTCTATCACATGCGTCACGCCGATAACCCGAACCTGACCAAGAGCTACGACCTTATCTGGCGCGGAACCGAAATCACCACAGGTGCGCAGCGTGAACACCGCCTAGACGTTCTGACCGAGCAGGTTAAGCAAAAGGGTCTTGAGCCAGAGGGTCTGCAGACCTACCTGGACTTCTTCAAGTACGGGGCCCCGTCCCACGGTGGTTTCGGAATGGGTCTGCTTCGCGTATTGATGTTGCTGTTGCACCAGCCGAACATTCGCGAGGTGGGTTTCTTGTTCCGTGGCCCTAACCGCCTTGAACCTTAAAACTTTTTTAGAGTATCCCTGAGCTTAGCGGCCCAGGGATATTTTTTTGCTAGAAAGTGCAGCACGATCAACAGGATCGGAAACCAGAATTTCTTTAATATCCAGCGCATGGCTTAAACCTACTTGGCAAGTGCGTGCAAGGCACGCATAAGCCTTTCGTCATCGATGCGCCAGTAGGCGTGCATGTTGCCATTAATAAGCAACACCGGAATTTCTTCGGCGTACTTTTGAATCAGGTCTTCGTGCTCGAGCATATTTACGTGCTTCACCTCAACCTGTTGCTGTGGCTTGGCGGCAGAAAAATCAGCCAGCACCTGGTGAATTACCTCCAGTGCATCGTCACAAAGGTGGCAACCAGGCTTGCTAATCAGCGTAAGTTCAATCGTCACGGCACTAGCCTATGCGACCAATAAACTATTCAGGTGCCCCAGACTCCCCAAAATTCCAATCGAAAAATCGAAGCTGCGTTCTTCGACGTCGATAACACCATTTTGCGCGGGTCTTCAAGTTTTCTATTTGGCAAGGCAGCTTTTCGAAAAGGTTTTTTTACTCGCAAAGATTTTTGGCGCATGGCATGGCAGCAAGCCCAGTTCATTCGTAAGGGTGAAAAAAATAATCTCAACATGATCAAAGATCGCGCACTGTCGATCATTCAGGGCCACCGCGCCACCGACCTAACCGATCTAACTGACGAAGTTTACGAAAACTACATCAGCCCAAAGCTTTGGCCCGAAACCGTGCGCCTTGCCAAAGAGCACATTGCCGCCGGTCGCGAGGTTTGGTTAGTCACTGCAACACCTAAAGAAATTGCAGATGTAATTGCGCACCGTCTTGGCCTAACCGGCGGACTTGGCACCATCGTTGAAGTTGGTGCCGATGGAATTATCACCGGCAAGTTAGTCGGCGATACTTTGCACGGTAAAGCAAAGCGCAAGGCGGTTAAGAAACTTGCCGAAGAACGTGGCATCAGTCTGAAAAGGTCTTTTGCCTACAGCGACAGCGTGAACGACCTTCCGATGTTGACATCTGTAGGAAACCCGGTGGCAGTGAACCCAGATGTCGCCCTTCGTTATTACGCAAATGAAGCCGCCTGGCCGATTCTTGAATTTAAGAAGCGCGAACTGCGCGCCAACAAGAAAACCAATTAAATGCAAAAACCCACCTGTGCATAGCACGGTGGGCTAAAGCTCAAAAAGAAGATTTACTTCTTATTGCGACGCTGGTGGCGAGTCTTACGAAGCAACTTGCGGTGCTTCTTCTTGCTCATACGCTTGCGGCGCTTCTTAATTACTGAACCCATAGGGACCTCACAGTTTGTGGATGCTTAGTGGCCTTAGGGCTTAAGCAAAACGATTTCCCTAGTCTAGCCGAGAAAAAGTCGCTCAGGCGAACCCAAATCCCCGCCCAACTAGCCCCAGAACCTAGACTTTTACTGTTATTTCGAAACGAGCCCCGAAAGGCCCAATTTAATGAACGCATTATTCAAAAAGTCAGTTGCCGAGTTTCTTGGCACCGCGGTATTCCTAACCGCAATCGCTGGCGCATCAACCAGCGGCACCCCATTCAAGGCAATGGCTTTGGCTTTGGCACTAGGTCTAATGATTTTGATACTTGGCCCAATCAGCGGTGGTCACTTTAACCCAGCTGTTTCTATTTACTTCTACGCAAAGCGCGAATACAAGTTCGGCACCCTGGTTAGCTACATCGTTGCCCAGCTTGCTGGTGCATTTGCCGGTGTCGCCCTGGGTCTTGCTCTTTGGGGCAGCAACATTGCAACCATCAGCAACACCAACGAGTCATCGTTGCCTATGGTTCTAGGCGAGATTCTTGCCACCGCTGGTTTGGTTGTAATCATTGCAACCCTGATCAAGAACAAGCAGACCAACCTAATCTGGATCTCTGTTGCAGCCTGGGTATTCGCAGCGGCTAACTTCACTGGAACCGGTGCTCAGGCTAACCCTGCAGTTACCTTCGGTCTATTGTTCGCGGGGGCCGGAACCGGCACTGTGACTTCGATCATTCTTGCTGAAATCGCAGGTCTTTTCGTTGCAGTTCTAGTCCTTTGGGTGCTTGAGGCAAAGACCGCTGCGGCTAAGAAGAAGCCGGCAAAGACCGAGGTCATCTACACCGGTAACACCGTTGCTGTATCTTCAGCGGTTAGCGCGGTAAAGGCAACCACAGCTGCAAGGCCAGCCGCTAAGAAGCCTGCCGCCAAGAAGCCAGCCGCAGCAAAGCCAGCTGCAGCTAAGAAGCCAGCAGCAAAGAAGCCTGCTGCAAAGTAATTCACCAAGAATTAAGCAAAGCGCGTCGGGCAACCGGCGCGCTTTGCTTTAACCTTGATGCATGACAACCCAAGCTTCAGTTCTATTTGTTTGCATTCACAATGCCGGTCGCTCGCAAATGGCCGCCGGTTTTCTAAAGCACCTTGCCGGTGACCGCATCGAGGTGCGTTCGGCTGGCACCGCACCTGGCGACAAGGTGAACCCAACCGCAGTTGAAGCAATGGCCGAGCTTGGCATCGACATCAGCCAGAACTTTCCAAAAAAACTTACCGACGAAGCAGTTAAAGAATCTGACTACGTAATCACAATGGGCTGTGGCGATACCTGCCCATTCTTTCCGGGCAAGACATACCTTGATTGGCCCCTCGATGACCCAGCCGGTCAGGGCATCGATGCCGTTCGACCGATTCGCGATGCAGTTCGTGCCAAGGTCGAGGCGCTGATTGCCGAAATCGACGCCAAGAACTAGTTTCGCGTTCTAGAAATTCTCTGCCATACTTTCTAGAAACCTAGGGAGGTTTCTATGGCATCGAAAGCCGCACCCAAAGCTGCGCCCGCCCCTAAGCAGGCCAGGGCTCAGTCAACCATTGATTTACTAATCAACGAGGCCGACAAGGCTATGAAAAACGGTGGCGAAGGCGCGGTGCGCATCCAAGAAATCTCAGAAACCACCAAGGTCTCGATCGGTTCGATTTATCACCACTTCGGCGACCGCGATGGCCTGGTGCGCGCAACTTATATGCGCAACCTTCGTCAGGCAGTGACGCAAGAAGTTGCTCGTGTGCGCAAGTTCATGGAACGCATGCACAGTGCCAAAGAACTAAGTGAAAACTACAAAGAAATGCTTTCCTATCTCGGTGAATATTTCCAAAAGTACTCAGTGGTTTCCAGAGCCAACATAATCGGCAGCGCTACCGGTCGCCCGCTTCTTCGCGATGCACTAATTGAAGTGCAGACCGAACTTATCGATTCATTGACCGAGGTTATGCAGCTACTCAAAGATAGACAAATGCTCAAGCCTCACATCGAGGCACGGGCTGGCGCGGTAGTTCTACTTGGCATGTTGCACGGACGAATTATTGCCGAACTAGATGCCACCCCGGTTGAAATTGAGCTGTGGAACAAAACCATGCTCACAGCATTCAGTGGCTTTTTTAAAGACGTTGACCAGCTACCAATCTGGCAGCAGTTGCAGCAGAACTAATTCTGACCGGCGGCTAGTTGCATCGAGCGCGCGTATGCGGCATCGGTTGCTTCGCTAAGCACACGAGGCAGCTCAGCCTTATTAATCACAATCAATGCCTGCTCGGTGGTGCCCTTCGGGCTGGTTACCTGTCGGCGAAGTTCCGCAGCTGATCCACCGGTCTTAATCAAAAGTTCAACCGAACCCAAGAAGGTTTCGTTCACTAGGGTCGCTGCATCTTCATCGCTAAAACCTTGGTGCTTTGCAGCTTCGGTCAGTGCCTCCATGAAGTGAAAAACATAAGCCGGGCCAGAGCCAGAAATTGCGCTGACGCGATCAATGTCTTTTTCGTCAACTTCAATAACCTTGCCGACCGATTCAAAAAGTTCGCGCGCAATTTTCATGTGCGCGGCTCCGGCGCGACTGCCGGCAGAAATTCCAGTTAGGCCACGGCCAATCACCGATGGCATATTTGGCATCGAGCGAACCACAATCACATCTTCAGGCAGCGCTGCCTCCATAGCCGAAGTAGTGATGCCCGCAGCAACACTGATTATCAGCGCGTTGTCGTTTAGTGAATCGGCAACATCGGCCAAGACATCAACCACAGCGCCCGGCTTTACGCCAACAAAAACCACGTCGGCGCCAGCCACAGTCATTTGGTTGGCATCATCGCCGTTTTCCACCGCGAAAGACAGCACACCTAGCTCATCGGCAAGGCGCTCGGCGCTATCCGTGCTCTTGGTGCTCACGGATATTTGATCGGCGGCAAAACCAGACTTCAAAAGCCCCGAAAGAATTGCCCCACCCATCGAACCGGTGCCGATAATTGCAATGCGCTTGATTTCCATTGGTTCAGTTTATGGTGACTTGGGCGTCACACTTAGTTGGTAGTTTGTACTCATGTCCACAGCCAAAAGCACTTTCACCTGCTCTGAATGCGGGTGGACTACCCCTAAATGGGTTGGTCGCTGTGGCGAATGCCAAGCGTGGGACACAATGCAAGAAGGCAAGGCCGCCTCGCGTGGCCTGGGCACCGTGCGCCAAATTAAACCGGTTTCAATCATCGGCTCGGCCGCTGCCAAACCAATCACTCACGTTTCCACCGAAAAGGTGGCGGCTTGGTCAACTCAAGTTGGCGAATTCGATCGCGTGCTTGGTGGCGGGCTGGTGCCGGGGGCTGTGGTTTTGCTTTCGGGTGAACCAGGGGTCGGCAAGAGCACACTGCTGCTCGAGGTTGCGGCCAACACCGCCAAGACCGGCAAAAAAGTTCTTTACGTTTCTGGTGAAGAATCGGTTGGGCAAATACGTTTGCGTGCCGAGCGCACCGGTGCCATGAACGACAACCTTTACATTGCCTCTGAAACCGACCTTTCGACATTGCTTGGCCAGGTTGAATCGGTTCAGCCCGAGCTTCTGGTGGTTGACTCGGTGCAAACCATTGCCGCCGCCGAAATAGATGGCGCCGCCGGCATGCCATCTCAAATTCGCGAGGTGGCCGCAAATCTGATTCGCGTTGCCAAAGAGCGCGCGCTGCCAATTATTTTGGTTGGCCACGTAACCAAAGACGGCAACATTGCTGGCCCGCGCGCACTAGAGCACCTGGTCGACGTGGTGTGCCACTTCGAGGGCGATCGCCAAACCAGCCTGCGTTTTGTACGCAGCATGAAAAACCGTTTTGGCCCGACCGACGAGGTTGGTTGTTTCGAAATGACTGGCGAGGGAATCAACGAGGTGCCAGACCCAGCCGGCATGTTCCTTTCGCGCGGCGACGCACCGGTTTCCGGCACCTGCGTAACAGTCACCGTTGAGGGCAAGCGCCCGTTGATAGCCGAGGTTCAGGCTCTGGTGGTTAAATCGGCCAGCCCGCAGCCGCGTCGAGTAACCAACGGCGTCGACGGCGCCCGCGTTGCCATGTTGCTTGCCGTGCTCGAACGCCGTGCCGGTCTTCGCCTAAGCGACAACGATGTTTACGTTTCAACCGTTGGTGGTGTGAAGCTAACCGAACCGGCTTCCGATCTTGCCATCGCCCTGGCTATTGCCTCTGCAGTGCAAGACAAACCAATTGCTCACAACCTAGTTGCCTTTGGTGAAATCTCGCTGGCCGGTGAAATTCGCAAAGTTTCAAACGGCAAGTTGCGTGCCAACGAAGCTAACCGATTGGGTTTTGTCAGAAGCGTAGATTCTGGGGTTGGCGACCTAAAGGCCGCTTTGGCCCTCGGTCTTAATTGGTAAGCACAGCTAGTTCAAGATGAACTGCACGGTGTCTTGCGACTTCAAAGTGCCGACTTCAACACTCAGATGATAACTCGCACCGCCTGCGGTAACCGGTTCTTGGTCGGCACCACAACCTGCACTCGATGACTTGACGCGATACCACTCGCCCGCTGTTGCAGTCTTTGGCTCATTTGGTTTTAGGGTGACCATCGCCGAAGCTAATCCGGTGCGATCACAATTTTCGCTGCTCCAGATAGTTTCGCTGCCGCTGGTCACTTTAAAGTAAGTGCCGGCCGGGCCAAGGTCGAAAGAGCAATCACTGTCGCCAATGTTGGTAATTGTGTAGCTAAAAAATGGGTTGATTCCGCTATCGAAAGCTGCTTGGTCGGCACCACCCGAATTCATAACCTTTGGTTGCAAACTTATGTTTTCGGTTTTACAAACGCTCGAAGTTCCCCCGGCAGCAGTGCTAGCTGATCCACCGCCGAAGAACCCCTGAACCGCGCTTACCGCAGCGGCAACGCCTGCCCATACAGCTGCGATTAAGCCAATCAGCACTGCCAAAACAATCAAGCGACGAATCAGAAATGTGCGCTTGCTTGGGCGGTTAGGCGCAGGTCTTTGACGGTTCCTAGGATCGTGACGCGAGGTGCTCATGGACTTAGGCTACCTACCGAAAAGACGAATGCCCTGCATTGCAGGGCATTCGTTGAGTAATCCATGGAGGTGGGTTACTCGCGGGTCGGCTTAACTGGCTTGGTCGGCTTCACCGGCGCCGCAGGCTTTACAGGGGCAGCGCCCAATGCTTCAAGTGCTGCTGCGCGCGCGGTTGCGGCTGCGGCTTTGGCATTGTCGAACGCTGTCTTGGCAGCAAGCTTTGCTTCTGCGGTAGCATCGCCAGCAATCGCTGCCTCGTATGTAGCCTTTGCCTGCTTAACTGCTGTGGCAAAGGTCTGCCCAATAACTTTCTTTGCTGCTGCGTATGCAGTCAACGCTGGCTTTAGTTCTGCCATTGCAGCCTTGTGAGCTGCTACCTGTGTCTTGTAGTTTGCTGCAGCCGCTTTATAGGCTTCAACGGCTACTCGGAATTCTGCCTTGGCAGTCTTGAAGGCGTTGATTGCCGCTTTGTCTTTCTTAGCGATTGGTGCTTCTGGGGTTGTCTGCACTACATCGGTAGTGGTTGGTTCATCTGCTGCGTTTGCAGCGGTCATTCCACCAAGTGAAAGACTTAGCGCCATGCCAATTGCGGCAACTGATTTCACAATCTTTGAATACATTTTTTGCTCCTTTTGTTCAAGCCAGTAAGTAAATACTCCAAATCATTTCTGTCATTTTTCTGTCAAAACCTTTGCAAAACCTCGGCAATTTCACGAGGCCACTCTAAGTTGCCTAGCATTGAACCATGCGTAAGCCTGAGATTCTTGTGGTCGACGACGAACAGACAGTTCGCGACATGATCTGCGATGCCTTGAATTTGGCTGGGTTTCAATCCGCATCCGCTGCGAATGGCAATTTCGCACTACAACTGCTGCGACAAAAACGCTTCGATCTCTTAGTCACGGATATCAACATGCCCGGTCTTGATGGCTACGCCCTAGTAGAGAAACTGCGCACCCGTGGCGATAACTTGCCGGTAATTTTTCTTTCAGCGCGAAATGAAAAGCCTGATGTAAACCGAGGCTTGCGAATTGGCGCCGACGATTACATCACTAAACCATTCGGACTTGAAGAACTAACACTGCGCATCGGAGCAATTTTGCGCAGAACTATGCCGTCTAATCGTGAAAATCCAGAACTCAATTGTGGTCCGGTAACGATAAATCTAGAGACCTACTCGGTGAGTGTGGGCGATACAAAAGTTGAGCTGTCACCGACCGAGTTCCGCCTTTTGGCCTACCTAGTTGAAAACAAAAACATGGTGCTGACCAAACATGCGCTGCTAGATGAAATCTGGGGGCTTGGCTTTGCCGAGAACTCCGGAGTCGTCGATACCTTTATTTCTTATCTACGTAAGAAAGTACACATCAATGGCTTCGACGGAATAAAGACAGTTCGCGGAATTGGCTTTCAGATAGTTGATCAATCATGAAATTAAAATCAAAATTAACGCTCACCGCGGCTCTGGCCACATTGCTATCAACTCTGCTACTGGGTGGCGCAGTTCTGGCCTTTGGCTTCAATGCCGGCCTCTCCCTGGTTGATGAACAACTCAAGGCAATGGCGCAGAGCGTCGAAAACACTAACGACGATCAACTATCGACCGCACTGCTTTTGGTGCAATCTCAGGACATAGGCCTGGTTTATGTCGATGCCGAACAATCAGAAACGGTGCTGCAAGAACTTAGAAGTTCCGCGGGCACCGAGCTGGTGCGCAGTAAGTCAGTATCGCTAGGCGATGGCGAGCAGCTTGTGTTCACAAAGTCGGGTGAATTCCTAATGCAAACTCTGAATTCATCGATTTTTGCCACGCTAACTTTTTCATTTATCGCCACCGCAATTGCCACCGTCATTACCCGAGTGGTGCTGCGAAAGGACCTTCGTTCATTAGGTCGCCTAACCAAATCTGCGTCAGGCGTAGCCGAGACCTATTCACTAGCGCCGATTGACCCCGGTTCGAGCGCCGAGGTGCGTGAACTAAATGCAGCTCTAGAAAATATGGTTGAAAAGTTGCAACAATCACAACATCGCTTGCAGGACTTTCTTAGCGACACGTCACACGAACTGCGTACACCGCTAACCGTAATTCGCGGCTACCTAGAGCTACTTACGGCACACGATTCATTAGATAAAGACAAGATTGATGCGGTGCTAGCCAAATCGCTAAACGAGGCGCTGCGCATGCAAAATCAGGTCAATGGTTTGCTCGAGCTAGCCGAACTTGGCGCGATTCCCGATGACACCTTTGAAACACTTGATCTAGCGGCAATAATCGAAGACAAACTGGCTGATTTGAAGGCGCTTCAACCAAAGCGCACTGTCGATTTCACTGCAAATAAACCGCTCGAGTTGATTGGCTCGGCAGATCAGCTAAATCGCTTCTTCGCAAATGTTTTTGCAAACGTTAGAAACCACACCGATGAAACCTGCGAAGTACAGGTGACTGCAACTATCAATCAACAGTTTGTGCAGGTTGAGATTGACGATGCCGGCACGGGAATGCCAGAGCTTGAATCGGGTGCGGTAGAAACAAAGTTCCGCAGGTTTGATAAATCAAAAGATAGTTCGGGGTCGGGGCTTGGCCTTAGTATCATGGCAAAAATCGCCGAGCTGCACGGTGGTCAGCTTTCACTTAGCAAGAGCCAACTCGGCGGCCTAAAGGTGACTGCCAAATTCAAACGCTCTTAAAGCGTCTTTAGCATTCTGGTGTTGCCAAGAGTGTTCTGCTTCACGCGTGCAAGATCTAGGAACTCTGCCACACCATCGTCGTGCGAGCGAGTCATTTGTTCGAAGGTTTCTTCATCAACCGGCACGTCGCTGATCTCGACAAAGCCATGCTTGCCAAAGAATTCAGTCTCAAAAGTTAGACAGAAAACCCGAGTAATGCCAAGTGATGTTGCCCGTGCCAACAGGGCCTCTAGAATCGCATGACCAATACCTTTGCCGCGCATAGCCTGGGCCACCACCACCGAGCGCACCTCGGCTAGGTCTTGCCACATAACGTGCAGGGCACCGGCTCCAATTACTTGGCCAGACTCGTCAGTAGCCACCAAAAACTCAGGCACGGCCTCGTAAAGGGTTACCAGCTGGTGGCCCAGCAGCTTGGCGCCATCACCCTCGAGCGGGGCGCGCATCTGCTGAATCGCGCGCACATCCTCGGTGCGCGCAGGGCGAACCTTTACTGTGCCAAGCGTCATGCCTTAAAGGCTAGCCGAAGCAGGCTGCTGTGTCTCGCGCACACGGCTGGTAAACACAAACTCGCCGTTCACAAAGTCCACGTCAACGTGTGCTGTGTTAAGCAATTCACCGTGCATGATCTTTTCACTGAGCTTGTCTTCGATCTCGCGCTGAACCGCACGACGCAGTGGTCGTGCACCCAGAGTCGGGTCAAAGCCAATTTGAATTAGGCGATCCTTGGCAGCCGGGGTAACCGCGATAGTCATGTCGCGGTCTTCTAGGCGAACTGCAAGGCGCTTAATGAACAGGTCAACTATCTGAACCAGCTCAGGCTTGATTAGCTGAGGGAACACAATGGTTTCGTCAACGCGGTTTAGGAACTCAGGTCGGAAGTTCTTCTTAAGTTCTTCGTTTACCTTGCCCTTCATGCGCTCGTAGTCACTGTTGTGGTCACCCTCAAGCGAGAAGCCCATTGCACCGCGCGAAATATCGCGGGTACCGAGGTTGGTGGTCATGATGATGATGGTGTTCTTAAAGTCAACAACGCGACCCTGACCATCAGTCAAACGACCCTCTTCAAGAATCTGCAATAGCGAGTTGAAGATATCCGGGTGTGCCTTTTCGATTTCGTCGAACAGCACAACGCTGAATGGCTTGCGACGAACCTTCTCAGTTAGCTGACCGCCCTCTTCGAATCCAACAAAGCCCGGAGGGGCACCGAACAAACGTGACACGGTGTGCTTCTCACCGAACTCGCTCATGTCTAGCGAGATAAGTGCGCCCTCGTCGTCGAACAAGAACTCGGCAAGCGCCTTGGCCAGCTCGGTCTTTCCAACACCGGTCGGACCGGCAAAGATGAATGAACCCGATGGGCGGTTTGGATCCTTTAGGCCCGCACGCTGACGGCGAATCGACTTCGAGATCGCGGCGATGGCATCTTCTTGACCAATCACGCGCTTGTGCAGCTCGTCTTCCATGAAGATCAGCTTCGCGCTTTCTTCTTCTGTCAACTTAAACACTGGAATTCCGGTAGCCTGCGCCAAAACCTCTGCGATCAAGCCCTCGTCAACGATGCCCTGCGCAGCAACGCTGCCGGCACGGTACTGCTTTTCCATCTTTACGCGCTCGATGTTCAACTGCTTCTCTAGGTCGCGCTTGGTGGCAGCAAGTTCAAAGTCCTGGGCCTCGATGGCCTTTTCTTTCTCTACCTTGGCGGCAACAATCTTCTCTTCGATCTCGCGCAGTTCAGGCGGCGAAGAAAGAATCGATAAGCGAAGTCGTGCACCGGCCTCGTCGATCAAGTCAATTGCCTTGTCTGGCAAGAAGCGATCGGTGATGTAGCGGTCGGCCAGCTGAGCAGCGGCAACCAAGGCGCCATCGGTAATCGAAACCTTGTGGTGCACCTCGTAGCGGTCGCGCAGACCCTTCAAAATATTTATTGCCTGTGGCAGCGATGGCTCGTTGACCATTACCTGCTGAAAACGGCGAGTAAGCGCGGCATCTTTTTCAAAGTGCTTGCGGTACTCATCAAGTGTGGTGGCACCAATGGTCTGAAGTTCACCGCGAGCTAATAGCGGCTTCAAAATCGAAGCTGCATCGATAGCGCCCTCGGCGGCACCGGCGCCGACCAAAGTGTGAATCTCATCGATGAAAGTAATTATGTCGCCGCGGGTGCGAATCTCTTTGGTCACTTTCTTGAGACGCTCTTCAAAGTCACCGCGGTAGCGTGAACCGGCAATTAGCGAGCCCATGTCTAGTGTGTAAAGCTGCTTGCCCTTCAATGTTTCTGGCACGTTGCCATTTACAATCGCCTGAGCCAAACCTTCGACCACAGCGGTCTTACCAACACCTGGTTCACCAATCAGAATCGGATTGTTCTTTGAACGGCGTGAAAGAATTTGCATCACGCGTTCAATCTCGCGTTCGCGACCAATTACCGGGTCAAGTTTTCCGTCGGCGGCAGCCTGAGTCAGGTTGCGACCAAACTGGTCAAGAATCTGTGATCCCTTTTGCTTCTCTTGGTTGTCGCCACCAACGGCAACGGTTTCTTTTCCTTGAAAACCTGAAAGCAATTGAATGACTTGCTGACGAACGCGGTTGGTGTCGGCACCCAACTTGGTTAGCACCTGTGCGGCAACACCCTCACCCTCGCGAATCAAACCAAGCAGTAGGTGCTCAGTTCCGATGTATGAGTGACCAAGTTGCAGAGCCTCGCGCAGCGATAGTTCCAAAACTTTTTTTGCACGCGGGGTAAACGGAATGTGACCGGTCGGCGCCTGCTGACCCTGACCAATAATTTCTTGCACCTGCTCGCGCACCGAATCTAGGTTGATGCCAAGTGACTCGAGTGCCTTTGCGGCAACACCCTCACCTTCGTGAATGAGACCCAACAGAATGTGCTCGGTGCCGATGTAGTTGTGATTCAGTAGCTTGGCCTCTTCTTGCGCAAGCACCACAACTCGACGAGCCTTGTCGGTGAATTTCTCGAACATCTATACTCCTTCAGTTAGCCCCGAAGCTTTCTAATAAAGATGCTAAGTCGCTAGCCTGCCGTTTTGGCCGGTGTTCGCTATGGGATAAACGAGGCTATGTTCAGCCCAACCAGGGCCACAAACAGGGCAATCGCCAGCGCGGTGGTCGCCGGGCGGTTGGTTAGTTTGCCCATGACCTTTTTCGAGGTGGTGAACCAAATCAGCGGCGCCAGCGCCAGCGGCAGGCCAAAGGCCAAAAAGATCTGGCTGACCACCAGCACCGAAGTCGAATCGGTGAACAGCACCAAAATCAGCACGGATGGCACGATCGAAATCAAACGTCGAGTCTGGGCTCCGACTTGAAGTCGGGTCAGGCCACTCATTACCGAAGCGCCCGCGTAGCCACCGATTGCAGCCGATGCCAAACTCGACGCCAACAACCCAATGGCAAACATGGTGCCAAATAGCGAGCCGTGGAATTCGGAAATGTGCTTTACGGCAGATTCGATTGTCACGTTCTGCACATCACCTGCCACAGTTGTAGCACCTACAAGCAAGATGCCGACATTGGCCAAACCCGCAATTGCTAGTGCAATCGTTACGTCAATTCGAGTCCACACCAATAGTTTCGGTTTCTGTTCCGGCGTGGCTTTGGCGAACTGCTCTGCAGCTAACGCGGTGTGCACATATATTGCGTGCGGCATTATTGTTGCGCCCAAGATTCCGAGTGCTAGATATAGCTGATCTTTGTCGGCGATCTGCGGCGACAAACCCATCCCGAGAGCCACTACATCTATTTGGCTAGTAAACAGGCTTGCAATAAATCCAACAATCGTCACCAGCATCAAGCCGACCACTGCCGCGATGAATGGGCCAACTTTTTGATTACGCGCCAAATTCAGAACCAAGAATGCAACTACACCAATAATCAATGCTCCGAGTATTGGGTTGATGCCGAATAGCAAGTGCAGGGCAATTGCCCCGCCAACAATTTCTGCTAACTCAGTTGCAAGAATCATCGCCTCGGCTTGAAGCCAAAAAAGTAGGCGCAGCCAACGCTTCTTGAGTGATTCGCCCAGCAATGTGGCTAAAGATTTTTGGCTTGCGATCGCAAGTTTTGCAGCCAAGTACTGAACCAACCACGCACCGAGGTTGGCGAAAACGATTACCCAAATTAATGCGTAACCGAATCGCGAACCTGCGGTTAGGTTGGTGGCAACGTTGCCTGGGTCTATATATGCAATTCCAGTTGCTAGCGCTGGGCCAACAAGTGCAAAGGCTTTTTTAGAAGTCCCAGTCCTCGTCTTCGGTTGCTTCGTGCTTGCCGATGACATATGAAGATCCTGATCCAGAGAAGAAGTCGTGGTTTTCGTCGGCGTTCGGCGAAAGGGCAGCCAAGATAGCCGGGCTTACCTCTGAAACCTCTTTAGGGAACAGTGGGTCGAAGCCTAGGTTCATCAATGCCTTGTTGGCGTTGTAGTGCAAGAAGTGCTTTACGTCTTCGGTCAAGCCAAGCGGGTCATATAGATCCGCGGTGTACTTGATTTCGTTTTCGTACAGCTCTAGCAATAGGTCATAGGTGTATGAGCGAATTTCTTCTTGGCGCTCAGCTGACTCTTTTGCCATGCCTTGCTGGAACTTGTAGCCGATGTAATAACCGTGGATTGCCTCGTCGCGAATGATCAGACGAATTAGGTCGGCAGTGTTGGTGAGCTTGGCGCGTGAAGACCAGTACATAGGTAGGTAGAAGCCCGAGTAGAACAGGAATGACTCAAGCAGGGTTGAGGCTACCTTGCGCTTTAGCGGGTCGTCACCGTTGTAATAACCAAGAACAATCTCGGCCTTCTTCTGAAGGTAAGGGTTCTCTTCGCTCCAGCGGAAAGCCTCTTCGATCTCGTCGGTCGAGCACAGGGTCGAGAAGATCGATGAATAGCTCTTGGCGTGCACTGACTCCATGAAAGAGATGTTGGTGTAAACAGCCTCTTCGTGCGCGGTAATTGCATCTGGAATCAGAGACATAGCTCCCACGGTGCCCTGAATGGTGTCAAGCAGGGTTAGGCCGGTGAACACGTGCATGGTTAGCTTTTGCTCTTCTGGGCGAAGGGTTGCCCATGACGGAATGTCGTTTGACATCGGCACCTTTTCAGGCAGCCAGAAATTAGATGTCAGTCGGTTCCAAACCTCTAGATCAATTGGATCCTCAAGCTTGTTCCAGTTAACTGGGCGAGTGATTCCTCTAAGGGTGGTCGCGTTCATTTTTCTTTTCCTTCTTTAGAGCATGCAGCTAACGCACTCGCCAACTTCGGTGCCCTCAAGCGCCATCTGACGAATACGTACATAGTAAATAGTCTTGATGCCTGCGCGCCAAGCCTGGATCTGTGCCTTGTTCACATCGCGAGTGGTTGCGGTGTCTTTGAAGAACAAGGTTAGAGATAGGCCCTGGTCTACGTGCTGGGTTGCAGCGGCGTAGGTTGCAATGATCTTTTCTGGGCCGATCTCGTAGGCGTCTTCGTAGTACTCAAGGTTGTCGTTAGTTAGGTATGGGGCTGGGTAGTAAACGCGACCCAACTTACCTTCTTTACGAATCTCGATCTTCGATGCCACTGGGTGAATCGAGCTGGTCGAATTGTTGATGTATGAAATCGAACCGGTTGGTGGAACTGCCTGAAGGTTCTGGTTGTAAATACCGTGAGCCATCACGCTGTTCTTTAACTGGGTCCAGTCGGTCTGGTCTGGAATTGAGATTCCGGCATCGGCAAATAGTTTTGCTACGCGCTCGGTTGCTGGCTTCCATTCCTTTGAAACATACTTCTCAAAGAATTCACCGGTCGCATACTTTGACTTCTCGAAACCACCGAAGGTGCGGCCGCGCTCGATAGCAATCTTGTTAGATGCCTTCAGTGCGTGGAACAGCACGGTGTAGAAGTAGATGTTGGTGAAGTCGATGCCCTCTTCAGAGCCGTAGTGCACTCGTTCGCGCGCCAAGTATCCGTGTAGGTTCATCTGACCTAGACCAATGGCGTGTGACTGCTCGTTGCCGTACTTAATTGAAGTAACCGAGTCAATGTCGCTTAGGTCTGAAACTGCAGTCAACGCACGAATCGAAGCCTCGATGGTTCGGCCGAAGTCTGGTGAATCCATGGTCTTGGCTATGTTTAGCGAGCCAAGGTTGCAAGAAATGTCTTTACCAACCTGGTCGTAGCTAAGGTCTGCGTTGTAGGTGGTTGGTGTGTTCACCTGCAGAATCTCAGAGCAAAGGTTCGACATGTTAATGCGACCCTCAATTGGGTTCTCGCGGTTTACGGTGTCTTCGTAAACGATGTATGGGTAACCAGACTCGAACTGCAACTCGGCAATGGTCTCGAACAGGGCACGTGCCTTTATCTTTGACTTGCGAATGCGGCCATCGTCAACCATCTCTTGGTAGTGCTCGGTGACCGAGATGTCGCTGAACGGCTTGCCATAGACCTTTTCTACGTCGTATGGGCTGAACAGGTACATGTCTTCGTTGTTCTTAGCCAACTCAAGAGTGATGTCTGGAACAACCACACCAAGGCTCAGGGTCTTGATGCGAATCTTTTCGTCGGCGTTCTCGCGCTTGGTGTCTAGGAACTTCATGATGTCTGGGTGGTGCACGTTTAGATAAACCGCACCGGCACCCTGGCGAGCACCCAACTGGTTTGCATATGAGAATGCGTCTTCAAGCATCTTCATAACTGGAATAACACCAGATGACTGACCCTCAATCTTCTTGATCGGTGCACCCGACTCACGAATGTTGGTTAGTGAAAGTGCAACACCACCGCCGCGCTTTGAAAGCTGCAGTGATGAGTTAATTGCGCGAGCAATTGATTCCATGTTGTCTTCGGTGCGAAGCAAGAAGCAAGAAACGAATTCACCACGCTGAGCCTTGCCACAGTTCAGGAAGGTCGGAGTTGCTGGCTGGAAACGACCGGTAATCATCTCGTCAACCAAAACCTTGGCCAGTTCTTCGTTGCCCTCTGAAAGGGTTAGCGCAACCATAACCACGCGGTCTTCGAAGCGCTCTAGGTAGTGCTTGCCATCGAAAGTCTTTAGAGCATATGAGGTGTAGAACTTGTATGCACCTAGGAATGACTCAAAGCGGAACTTGTATGAGTAAGCCAGCTTGGTTAGCTCTTCGATGAATTCGAAAGAGTAAGTCTCTAGAAAACCTGGCTCGTAGTATTCGTTCTCAACTAAGTAGTCAAGGCGCTCTTTTAGAGAGTGGAAGAACACAGTGTTCATGTTCACGTGCTCAAGGAAGTACTCGCGTGCAGCTTCTTTATCCTTGTCGAACTGGATCTTGCCGTTTGCGTCGTACAAATTCAGCATCGCGTTCAACTCGTGGTAGCTGTAGTTGCCGCGTGGCTTCTCCATCACTGTAGTTTCCAAAGTGTTTCCATCTTCTCTTTTACGGTTGCCACGTCGTGTGGCGTTCCTAATAATTCAAATTTATAAATCAGTGGCGCACCTGTTTTCAAGGAGACTATCTCTCCTGCTCGACAGAACTTGTCACCGAAGTTGGTGTTTCCTGAGGCTATTACAGCTTTTAGGTTTTCACGGTTTACCGGGTCGTTCAGAAAACGAATTACCTGCTTCGGCACACTCGTGCTGTCATCGCCGGCCCCATATGTGGGTACGACAAGTACGTACGGTTTTGTGATTTGAAGTGGTGCTTCGCTTGCGAAAAGTGGAATCCGATGATTCGGAATATCCAGCTTCTCTACAAATCTTTTTGTGTTCTCTGAGACGTTCGAAAAATAAACGACGTCTAGCACGAGAACTAGGCTGCGACTAGTGCTGAGATCTTGTCAGGGCGGAAGCCAGACCAGTGACTGTCACCTGCAATAACTACAGGGGCAGCCTGGTAACCCAGCGACTTAACAAGTTCAAGAGCCTTCTCGTCCTGACTCATGTCTACGACTTCGTATTCAAGAGCATTTCGGTCAAGAAGCTTCTTGGTGCTCTCACACTGCACGCATGATGGAAGCGTGTAAAGGGTGATTGTCATCAATTTCTCCTCGATAAACGTGAAAATCTGTTTTTTGGCCGTTCACTTGCCAAATTCAGGTAATCCGTGGGCCCTGCAGAGCTGCGGTGGTGAGAAGGCCTA
Organism: Actinomycetota bacterium; assembly: GCA_041180265.1. Classification (GTDB taxonomy): domain Bacteria; phylum Actinomycetota; class Actinomycetes; order Actinomycetales; family Microbacteriaceae; genus Rhodoluna. Next base: position 26,157 of record JBEGRY010000010.1, read on the forward strand.
GTTTTAGCTAGTTTCCCCCAGAAATTGGCTTATTTAGTTGCTTGGTTAGTTTAGGACACAAGATGTAGTTAGTGCAAAGGCGTACGGCGTGTCGCAACAAAGCTTAATTTTGTGTCTTTTTCGTGACTTTTGGGGCCTTTTTAGGCGCTATCTTGGCTGCCTGCTCGGCTCTAAGTTCAGCCTCGATTTCGGCGTAAACCTGGCGTTCTTTTGAGTCGGCACGCAGGATTCCGCGCATCATTACCCAAAAAATCAGGCCAACCAGCACCGGTGGCACCAGGGCCAAAAGGGCCTCTAGCAAGATATCCATGTTTTAAGCCTACTTAACTAGCGGGAACATGATGGTCTCGCGAATGCCCAGGCCGGTCAGGCTCATGAGCAAGCGGTCAATACCCATTCCCATTCCACCCGATGGTGGCATGCCGAATTCAAGCGCCTTCAAGAAGTCCTCGTCGAGTTTCATTGCCTCTGGGTCACCGGCGGCGGCCAGAGTTACCTGCTCAACAAAACGTGCGC
>JBEGRY010000011.1:0-26103 GCA_041180265.1 Actinomycetota bacterium
GGCTGGAATTAAGCGCCCCAAGTTGCCAAAAATTCAGAAGCACGCGCTGCGCCCGGTTTGGGGCTTTCTATTTTCAGTGGGTTTCGTACTAGTCAGCATTGTTGACCCATATTCGGGAACAATGGCAAGCGCCAGCAGCATGCAGGTTTATTACGACGATGCTGAGTCGACTGAGCTTACCTACGGCTACTCGACGACTCAACGAATTTCTTACGAGCGCGGCGGTTTCAATATTGTGACCGGAAGCGATGCAGCGGCCATGTTCGTTGAAGACGCCGGCATGCCCGATCCGGGAACCGCCAAGGCATATGCTTTTGATTTATTGATTTCGATGAAATTTAGCGAAGACCAGTATTCGTGTTTGGTTAAGCTTTGGAATCGCGAATCGAACTGGCGTCACACCGCGATGAATAAGTCATCGGGCGCCTATGGAATTCCGCAGTCGTTGCCGGCTTCAAAAATGGCAACCGAGGGCCCGGATTACCTAACTAACCCTGAAACTCAAATTCGCTGGGGCGTGAAGTACATCAAGGGTCGCTACGGCTCACCATGTGGTGCTTTGGCGCACTCAGACAAACTTGGCTGGTACTAATGCCACGCCACAATCGGCCACGCGGGTCGAAGCGCAATCACGAACCTGAAGAGCTTAATCTTTCTGCTGCTCGGCTTGGCATTCGACGCACCGAAATAAAGCGAGGGGTTGAGTACACCACGCAGACTAGCGTTGGCGCCAATGCCGACGATGCGAAAACCTGGGTTTGCCCCCACTGCCACCTGCAGATAGCCAAGGGGGTAAGTCACATGGTTGCCTGGGATTCAGTGCGAGGCGTAGAGACTCGACGTCATTTTCACAACGCTTGCTGGAAATCATTTCAAGGGCCGCTGCTTTGAGCCAACCTCTTGAAATACGTTCGGCAGTTGAGTTGCCGTCGCAGCGTGAAGAAATCACGCTGCGAACCCAAGACGGACTCACTCTGGTTGGTGAGCTAGCCACCCCGATCGGTAAACCGCCGTTAGCTACTTTGATTACTCTGCACCCGCTGCCCACGCACGGCGGATTCATGGATTCTCATATTTTACGCAAGGCTGCGGCCAGATTGCCAGAACTAGCCGACCTTGCCGTGCTGCGCTTCAACACCCGCGGTACAACTTCAGATCGCGGAACAAGTGAAGGTCAATTCGGCGAAGGCGTGACTGAAATGCACGATGTTGCCGCAGCGGTGGAGTTTGCCAAAGCGCGCGGTCTACCAAATTGCTGGCTAGTGGGTTGGTCATTTGGTACAGAGTTGGCGTTGAAATACGGAATTGGTCACGACGTTCGAGGGGCGATTCTACTTTCGCCACCGCTGCATCGAACCAATGATGAAGAGCTATCTGCTTGGAGCGGTAGCGACAAAAAGCTTGTTGCTTTGATTCCGGAATTGGATGACTATCTAAAACCAGCTGAAGCTCTGCTTAGGTTTGCGCCAGTTCCGCAGATTGAACTTATTGCCGTTGAGGGTGCCAAGCATCTGTGGGTTGGCGAAGCCGCAACTACCCGAGTGCTCAATGAAATAGTACGAGTCGTGAATCCGGCTGCGTATCCGCTACCAACCGAGTGGACCCCTAAGGTTTAGAGCGATTCCTGGCGGGGAATTACAACCTGGCGCAAAATCAACATGATCGATGCTGCCACCGGAATTGCGACCAGGGCGCCTAGTACTCCAAGAATTGCACCACCGGCTAGCGCACCAATAACCACAACCGCCCCTGGCACCTGAACCGCGCGGCTCATGATTCTTGGGCTAATGATGTAAGCCTCAACCTGCATGTATATCAAATAGAAGACGGCCACGATGATCGCCGTATTTGGCGAAACGCTAAGCGCCACCAAGCTGGCAATCACCGCGGCGGTTATTGTGCCCACCAACGGAATTAGGCCTAGCAAGAAGGCGAATGCCGAAATAACCAACGCGTATGGCACTCCCAAGACCGAAAGCAAAATGAACACCACAATCGATTGAATTACTCCGATTGAAACCTGACCCATCACGTAGCGGCCCACAGATTCAGAGATCTGCTCGGCTAGGCTAGCGAATTTCTCACGACGCGAAGAAGGGACAAGTGAGTAGGTCCAGCGCTTGAAGCCATCAAGAGATGCCATGAAGTAAAGGGTAAGAATCAGCACAATGATTGCGCCAAAGAAGCCATTGAAAATCGAAATGCCAACTTGTAGTAAACCGCCAACCATTGACGGCCAGTTCGCGCTATTGGCCAAGAATTCTCCGGCATTCGACAGCGCGTTCGAGATTGCACCATCGAATTGGCGGTCAAGGTTGGCAACTAGCGGAATATCGTTCAGAGTTTGCATAACCACCGGCGCACTCTTAATGAAGCGGGCGGCTTGGCTGGCGAGCGGAGGTAGCACTGCCGAAATCAAAACAGCCAATACTGCAAGCAGCGACGCCATTACCGTGATGATTGCCCAGCGGCGTCGCATGCCGATTTTTACTAGGCGAACCACTATCGGTTCAAAGCCAAGGGCAATGAAGATTGCGCCAGCCACATAGGCCAATACATTGGCAATCGAGGCGATTACTCCACCGAGCAGCAGGGCTGACAAGACACCCAGACCGCCCAGTAGGCCGATTTGGAATGGGTTTGAAATCTTAAAATTCCCCTGCATAGCTTCAAACCTATCGGTTTGGCAACAGTTTAGGTAGTTAGTTGCCCTGCAGCACGCTTCGCAGGTTGCGCAGATAGACCTCTACCGAGTCACGCTCGGCTTGGATCTTCTCTAGGGCATCCTTGGCATTGGCAATCTTTTGTTCGGCTGCCTGCGCGGCTTGAGTAACAATGGTGCGAGCCTCAGCCTCGGCAGCCGCAACAATTGCATCAGCTTTTTTGCGAGCGGCATCAGTGGTCTGCTGATTTATCGAGATGGCGGCAGCCTCTAGGGTTTGAGCCTCGAGTTGAGCGGCGTTTGCTCGAGTTAGCGCCATGGAAAGCTGAGCGTTCGCATCGTCGAGGTAGCGCTGGGTGGCGGCAACAGCCTCTTGATGTTTGCGCAGGTATTCGTTCTCGGCCTCGGCACGACGAGCGGTGAGTTCTAGCTCGAGGTCGATGCGAGCCTGTTCGGTAAGAGCTGCGTTGGCCAAATCGGCAGAGAAAGCGCGGTTGTTTTCGCGATGGGCAATTAGTTTGCGCTCGGCCAGATCTCGCTCGACCGCAGCCTTAAGGCTTTCGATTTCACGCTTTGCGTTCGCGCGCATTCTTGCAACCTCGGTAGAAATTGCGCCGCGAATCGATCCGGCTTCACGAATTGATTCTTCGCTAATTCGGGTGGCGTCGGAACGAGCCTTAGATAAAAGTTCGTCATAGTCGCTGCGTGCCGCGGTCATGATTCGGTCTGCGCGACGCTGCGCTTCAGCGACCAAGGAGTCGTAGTAGCCCTTTGCCTCGCCGTGCAGATTTTCGATTTCATCGTGCAGTTTGTTTCGTGCACGCTCAACCTCGCGATTGGCATCTTGAATAAGTTTTTGTGCTTGATCTTCAGCGGTGCTCAAAATCAAGGCCGCTTTGGCGCCCACACCGGCGTATGAAGGGTCTCCGGCTTCAATCAGGGCTTGTTCTGCGCTCTCGCGGGCGCTAATTACCTCTTTGAGCTCGCTGGCTAGCTGGGCATTTTGTGCCGAAAGCTGCATGATTTCGCGCTTGAGATCGAGAATGGCGTCGTCTACCTGGCCCCGGTCGTAGCCACGCATGACTACCGGGAAATCGGTCGATTCGCCAGACAAAATAAGGGCTCCTAGGCACTTGGTTAGAATAGTGAGGGCAATCCTGCCCGTGCCAAGTTTACCCTGATTGGATATCGCATGCGCTTTTTGATTGCCGCCTTGCTATTTATCCTCTCGCTGGTAGCCCTTTTGGTAGGCATTGCGCAGCGCACGGTTTGGGCACCGCCAGCCAATTATTCGGCACATTTGATCCTGGATTCGACCAAGCCAATCATCATGGTGCCGCACAAAATCTTGAAGCAGCACCCGGGCAACGTAGTTATTTCGGTTCGCGGTGAAGACTTGACCTTTATTGCTGATGGTCGCGAGAGCGATATTCTGGCGTGGCTTGATGTGCACGAATACGACGAAGTGGTCAGGGATAAAAAAACCAAGGAGTTAACCACAAAGGTGCATCTTGGCGTTGTTAACCTTGACAGCCCATATGACTCGGATTTGTGGCGCAATCAGAATTTCGCGAAGAGCCAGACTCAGCTGGTCGTGAATCCAGCCGATGAGGGAGCAGTGCTTATTGCCAGCAACGGAGTGAAACCCGCCCCAAAGAGCATTAATTTGATCTGGCCGATTAAGTCAGACCTGTTCTGGTCGAATGTTTTGATGATTTCAGGTGGCGTGCTTCTGATCGGCGCGTTGATTATGAACGCCATTGCCTACCGACACCTGCGAAAATCACGTGGACCACGCCGCCGCACACCGGCACCACCGAAGCCGCCACGCTACAGAGTCAAGCGCAATAAGAACAACGCACCGGTTCGCGGTCGTCGAGCAGCTGGGCGCGCATTTATTGCTATTCCTGCGGCAATTACCATGCTTACCGTGGTGACCGGTTGTGCGGGTGCCGCCGAGCCGACCGCATCGCCATCGCCATCTGTGTCGGCCAGCACCGAAATTAAGCCACCGGCAGCGCTTACCGAAAAGCAGGTAGAGCGAATTCTTACCGATCTAGAAAAGGTTGTTGCTGCGGCCGACGAAGTATCAGACAAGAAACTTTTAGTAACCCGAGTCACCGGACCCTCTCTTGAACAGCGCGATTCTCACTACGTCATGCGCACTCGCTCAAAAAAGGTTCAGGCTCTTCCTGCCATAGTGGCTAAACCGATTGAGCTGCAATTGCCAGCGGCAACCAACCAGTGGCCTAGAACTCTCATGGTGGTTACTGATGAACCAGGAGATGTGGCTCTGCCGCAGTTGTTGGTGATGCAGCAGGCTACCCCGCGAAGCCAGTATCTGCTTTGGTACAACATTCGCCTAATGCCTGGCGCAAAGATCCCTAAAGTGCCGACCGCAGATGTGGGCGCGATTCCGGTTGAGAACGATTCGGTATTCCTAAAGATTTCACCGAGGAGCTTGGCAACCGCCTATGGTGACGTTATCAACAAGGGTGCCGCGAGTTTGAGTTACGGGTTGTTCGATATTGAGTCAGACGAGTTCTATAAGCAGGTTTCGCAAAGCCAAAAGAGCCAGGTTGAAAACCTGGAAACCGGAAAAATTACTTTCGGCCACTCGCTAGGAAATAAGAACGTGCTATCGCTTGCTACCACCGATGGTGGGGCTCTAGTGGCCGTTTACATGAATGACACCTACACAATTAAGCCGAAGAAGCGCGGCTCTGCAGTGGCGGTTTCGGGCCAAGAGAAGATTCTGTTGGGCGCCGATGGCTCTACTCGAGGTATCAAGAGCGTGTACGGCAACATGCTGTTGTTCTATGTGCCAGCACTTAGCGACACTAGCAAGGTTCGCCTACTTGGCGTATCGCAGGGCCTAGTTAGCGTGAGGAGTCTCTAGTCTTGGCTGATTTCGCATCTAGGGCAAGCCTGGCTGGAGCGGTTGATTTATCAAGCCTGCGAGCCAAGAACGAACCCCAGCAACCGTCGACTGCACCGAGCAAGATTGCCGTGCCGGATCTTGTGGCACTGGGCACCGAAGAAAACCTAAAGAACTTTTTAACGATTTCAAATTCGGTAGCGGTAGTTATTGAGTTCTTCACTTCAGGCAGTGAAGGTTTAGCCGAGGCACTCGAAAAAAACGTGCGTGCTCTTGCCGGAAAAGTCTTGCTGGTTCGCATCGATGGCGACACCTCACCACGCATCCTTCAGGCATTTGGAGTGCAGAATCTGCCGAGCGTAGTAGCTCTGCTAAAGGGGCAGCCAGTCCCACTGTTTGAAGGCGATCAGGCGGACGATGCCATCAACGCGGTGCTTACCAAGATAACCCAGGTAGCTGCCGAAAACGGAATTACCGGAATGCTGGAAATTTCGGAGAGTGCCGATTCAACTGTTCAGCCACCGGCACCGGCAAAGCACCTGGCGGCCTACGAGGCTATGGAGAGCGCAGATTTTGCTGCTGCGGTTTCATTGTTCGAAGCTGCGTTGGTTAACTCGCCAGCTGATCAAGAAGCTCAGACCGGATTGGCTCAAGCAAAGTTGCTGCTGCGCACCCAGAACCTAGATTTTGAAAAGACCCTAACCTCGGCAGTTGATTCCACCGAAGCTTTGCTGCAAAAGGCAGATGCGTGCGTTGCGGTAGGTCATGCCGCCGAGGGGTATCAGTTAATTCTGACCAGGTTTGCGAAAGCTGAAAAAGAAGAACGTGAAATTTTGCGCAAGCACCTACTTGAACTCTTTGCCGTTTCGGATCCGAGTGCGCCAGAGTTGGCAAACGCCCGACGCGTTTTAGCTAGCCTGCTCTACTAGCTGGCTGGTTTGAACCACACGGCACCAAGTGGTGGAACCGAAATGTTTGCCGAGTGCGGCTGCCCATGAGCGCCCTCGCCATTTGCCTGGATGGTACCAAAGTTACCTACGCCTGAACCGCCGAACTCGCTGGCATCGGTGTTCAAAATTTCGTTCCAGGTGCCAGAACTAGGCAGACCAAGTTTGAAGTCGTGGTACGGGTGCCCGGCAAAATTAATGACAACTGCTATCGGGCTTCCTGATTCGTCGTAGCGCAAGAAGCTAAGAATATTGGCATCGGCGTTGCCGCCGTCAATCCAAACGAAGCCAGTGTGGTGGTGATCAAGTTGCCAAAGCGAAGGGTTCTCGACATAGATTCGGTTCATGGTTGCAACTAGCGCCTGCAAACCCTGGTGGCTTGGTTGATCAAGAATCCACCATTCCAAACCGCGTTCCTGGTTCCATTCGGACTGCTGACCGAATTCTGAGCCCATGAATAGAAGTTGTTTGCCCGGGTGTGACCACATGAAGGCCAGGTAGGCGCGCACGTTGGCCAATTGTTGCCAACGGTCACCAGGCATTTTTGAAAGCAATGAACCCTTGCCGTGCACGACCTCATCGTGACTGATTGGCAAAATAAATTTCTCGTCATAGGCGTAGAGCATTGAGAAGGTCAATTCACCGTGGTGGTACTTGCGGTAGGCCGGGTCTTTCTCGATGTACTGCAGGGTGTCGTTCATCCAACCCATGTTCCACTTAAAGCCAAAACCAAGTCCGCCGCCATTGGTTGGTGCAGATACGCCACCCCAGCTAGTCGATTCCTCGGCGATCATCATGACGCCAGGGTTTCTGCGATATGCGGTGGCGTTCACCTCTTGCATGAATTGAATGGCATCAAGGTTTTCACGACCACCGTATTGGTTCGGTAGCCAGTTGTCACCCTCGCGCGAATAATCCAGATAAAGCATCGAGGCTACGGCATCTACGCGTAAAGCATCGATGTGGAATTCTTCAAGCCAATACAATGCGTTCGCCACCAAGAAGTTCTTGACCTCGGTGCGGCCAAAGTCAAATATGAATGTGCCCCAGTCCGGGTGCTCGCCGCGGCGTGCGTCTTCGTGTTCATAGAGAGCACGGCCATCGAAGCGGCCAAGAGCCCACTCGTCTTTGGGAAAGTGCGCTGGAACCCAGTCCAGAATTACGCCGATATTTTCGGCGTGGAGTCTGTCAATCAAATATTTCAAATCGTCTGGGCTACCAAAGCGCGAGGTAGGGGCGTAATAACCAGTCACCTGATAACCCCAGGACGGTGCGTAAGGGTGTTCTGCAAGAGGCATGAACTCAACGTGGGTAAAACCCATTTGCTTCACGTAAGGAATTAGCTCGTCGGCAAGTGAACGGTAATCAAGACCGAGGCGCCATGAGCCGGCGTGCAATTCGTAAATTGACATTGGTGACTTCAAGGCATCTCGACTGGCGCGCGCTTTTAGCCACTGGGAGTCTTTCCAAGCGTAATCCGAGCTCGTCACCACCGAAGCGGTTGCCGGTGGAGTCTCAGTCGCACGGGCCAGCGGGTCGATCTTGGTGATCCAGTTGCCGTCTGGTGTCAGAATTTCGAACTTGTATTTTGTGCCAAGGCCGACACCAGGAATAAATAGTTCCCAAACTCCGCTGGCACCCATGACACGCATCGAGTGGGCAACACCGTTCCAGTGATTGAAGTCTCCAACAACGCGAATGGCCTGGGCATTAGGTGCCCAAACAGCAAAGCGAGTACCTGAACTTGCGCCAAGTTCACCTGTCACGGTGTGCAGGTGCGCACCAAGTGCCTGCCAAAGTTCTTCGTGGCGACCCTCGCGAATGAGGTGCAAATCAAGCTCACCGATAGTCGGGGCGTGACGATACGGGTCATCGATGCGCCACTCGGTATCAGTTTGTTCACCCTGATAGATGGCAACGATGCGATAATCCGGCAAATTCTTGGCGGTGATGTAGCCCTGCCAAACCCCGTCGGCCAAGTGAGTCAGCGCTACCATTTCGCCGGCACCAAAAACCGCGGCTACCGATTTTGCCATTGGCTTTACGGTTCGAACGATCCAGCCCTTTTCATGTGGGTGAATGCCCAGCAGTGAGTGTGGGTCGTGGTGGGCACCGTGTGCTACGCGTGATAGGTAGCCGCCGTCTAGTTCTGGAAGTTTGATTTCAGTTTTCTTTCTTAAGATGCCCATGGTGAACCTAAATCACTTGGCCAATTTTAAACACGTGCACAGGGTTGGCAAATGCGTCGAGACGAACGTAGTTGTCGCTACTCCACTGATACACCTGGTTGGTGATCAGATCGGTGACTTCAAATGTTGCTGCACTTGGCACACCTAGTTTTTCTAGATTTAGGTGCACGGTAGTTTCACGTACTGCGTGTGCATCGACATTTGCGATAACCAGAATGCAATCACTCTTGCCGGTAGGTGAGTTCTCTGCTGCAAGGAACTTGCTGTAGGCCAAGATAGCCGAGTCATCGGTGTGGTGCAGTTCGAGGTTGCGCAACTGACGTAGTGCCGGGTGCGCTGCACGAATCTGATTTAGCTTGGTGATGTAATCGGCGATGCTGCGACCAGATTTTTCGGCTGCAGCCCAGTCGCGCGGCTTGTATTCGTATTTTTCGCTGTCGATGTGCTCTTCGGCACCTGGTCGGGCAACCGACTCGCAGAGTTCGTAACCGGCGTACATGCCCCAGCTAGGCGATGCGGTAGCCGCAATTGCCGCGCGAATCTTGTGAGCAGCCGGGCCGCCGAACTGTAGGTACTCAGTCAGAATATCGGGCGTGCTGACCCAAAGATTTGGTCTGAAGAAATCAGCCGAGGTTTTGGCTAGTTCGGTCAGATAACTCTCAAGCTCCCACTTGGTGTTGCGCCAGGTGTAATAGGTGTAGGACTGCTGGAAACCGGCCTTACCAAGCGCGTGCATCATCGATGGGCGAGTGAAGGCCTCGGCCAAGAACACCACCTCGGGTGCTTCGGCATTAACTTCGCCGATCAACCATTCCCAGAATGCCACCGGCTTAGTGTGTGGGTTATCGACACGGAAAATCTTTACGCCCAGTGAAATCCAGTAGCGCACCACTCGAAGCACCTCTTGGTAAATACCCTTTGGGTCGTTATCGAAGTTAATCGGATAAATGTCTTGATATTTCTTAGGCGGGTTCTCGGCGTAGGCAATGGTGCCGTCGGCGCGAGTGGTAAACCATTCTGGGTTTGATTTAACCCACGGATGATCTGGGGAAGCCTGAAGTGCAAGGTCAAGTGCCACCTCGATGCCCAGATCGTTTGCGGTTTTTACAAAGTTCTTGAAATCGGCGACTGTTCCCAAGTCTGGGTGAATTGCATCGTGACCGCCAGCCTCGCCGCCGATGGCCCAGGGTGAACCAGGGTCTTGGTCGCCGGCAACCAGGGTGTTGTTTGGGCCTTTTCTAAAGGCAACACCGATTGGGTGTATTGGCGGCATGTATAAAACGTTGAAGCCCATTTGCGCAACCGCCGGCAAGCGCTTAGCGGCAGTAACAAAGTTGCCAGATTGCCATGTCTTGGTCTTGGCATCAAATACTGCTCCTTCGCTGCGTGGAAAGAATTCGTACCATGCGCCAACTCCGGCACGTTCGCGTTCGGCGAGGATTTGGTAAGACTCGCTTAGGGTCACCAAGCTTCGAATTGGTTCCTCGGCAATTGTGGCGTACACCCGTGAAAGTTCGGCAGCTGCTAATCGAGTCTTGACCGCAACCTTGGTGTCCCTAAGTGCATCGACCAGGGTGAGCAAAATGGCCTTGCTCTCTTTGCTGCGTTCGGTTTCGGCTGCGGCACGGGTGAATACTTTTACACCCTCGAGCATCATTAATTCTTCGTCTATGCCGGCACCGATTTTTACTGTTGCGTTGTGGTGCCAGGTTTCGTAGTCGTCGGCGAATGCGCGAATCTGAAAATAATAGGTTCCTTCGGTTCGAATCAAAACCTGTGTGTGCCAAAGGTCAGACCCGAAAGCACCAGCCGGCATGCGATGCACAGTGGTGGTGCCGTTTGGGTCGGTGAGCAGCAATTCGACACCGAGTGCGTCATGTCCCTCGCGAAACACGTTGGCGCTGAATGGAATTACTTCGCCGACAAAAGCCTTAGCTGGCCAGCGGCCACCCTCGACCGAAGGTTTGATTCCCAAAATCGGGAATCTGCCAAATTGACGCTGGGCCGAGGCTGGATTGTTCTTGCTCACCCTTCATAACTTAGTCAATCTTTTGGGCCCCAACTCGGCTGAGGGCAAGGCTTTACCTATCCGTTAGCAAAGCGGGCTAAAGGGCGCGCAGCAGCATCATGGTGGTGCCGGCCAGAGTTACCTCGGCTCCGGCCGAGTAGCGCTCGAATTCCTCAGGAGGGGTGTCGTGACCGCTGTACCAAAGCACTTCGTAATCATCTGCACCGAGGCCCTCAGGTAGTCGAACCAGCTGAGTTGTCTCTGCCCCGTGAATGATAAGCAGCAGCGCGTTCTTGTCGCCGTTACCAAGATCGCGTTCGCTGTAGCGCGAAATGGTTCGACATTCCTGATTGTGCCAATCTTCTTCGGTCATGATTTCACCGTCGGAGTTGTACCACTTCAGAAGGTCATGATCTTCGTTGGCCTCATTGAAATCACCAAATGTTTTTGGGCGAAGCACCGGGTTTTCTCGACGAAGTTTGGTCAAATAAGAAAAAGTGTCTTCAAGGTCTTGTTGCTGTCGAGTTAATTCCCAGTTCACCCAGGTCATCACTGTGTCTTGACAGTATGCATTGTTGTTTCCGTTTTGCGTTTTGCCGCGCTCATCGCCAGCGGTAACCATAGGTATTCCTGCACTGAACAACAGCGTGGCTAACAAATTGCGCACTGCTTTGCGGCGCTGCACGCGAATCTCTTCGGGGGCGGAATCGCCTTCGTGACCGTGATTGAAAGAACTGTTGTTATTTGCGCCATCACGGTTGCTCTCGCCGTTGGCGTTGTTGTGCTTGACGTTGTAGCTAACAAGGTCTTTCAAGCAAAAACCGTCGTGTGCGGTGATGAAGTTGACGCCGCCGTTAGGTCCACTCGGCCCGTCGAAAATGTCTCGCGAACCGGCAAGGCGCGTGGCAAGGTCGGCAACACCATTCCAGTGCTTTCCGCCATTGCGAGCGGCCGCAATATCACTAAGCCAAAAACGGCGAATGCTGTCGCGGAATCGGTCATTCCATTCGCTGAAGCGATCCGGGAAATTTCCGGTCTGCCAGCCGCCCAAGCCAACGTCCCACGGTTCCATGATCAGTTTGGTTTGCTGCAGAAGCGGTTCGTCGTTCATAGCACGCAGCAAAGCGTGGTTTGGGTCGTAGTGGTTAGCTTCGTTGCGTGCCAACGTGGTGGCTAGGTCGAAACGATAGCCATCAATCTGAAATTCTGCTGTCCAATAACGCAAGGACTCCATCACCAGGTGAATCACATGCTCGTTGCCGAAATTCAGCGAGTTACCGCAGCCGGTGGTGTCGTGGTAGTGCCCGTTTTCGTCTTGACGGTAATAAGAGGAGTTATCCAGGCCACGATAAGAATAGGTAAGGCCACCGCCACCACCTTCTGCGGTGTGGTTATAAACAACATCCATGATAACCTCGATGCCGTTACGGTGCAGTTCACGAATGGCGGTCTTGAGTTCGTTAACTATTGCCTGCGGCCCGGCCTGCAGTGCCGCCGCGGTGGCATAGCGCGGGTGCGGCGAGAAGAAGTTAATGGTGTTGTAGCCCCAGTAATTGATCAGTCCGTTCTTGACCAGGTGCGGTTCAGAAATCAGAATCTGAATTGGCAACAGCTCGACCGCGTTTACACCGATTTTTTTCAGGTGTGCAATGGTGTTCGGGTGGCCGAGGGCGGCATAGGTGCCACGCAGGTCATCGGGAAGGCCCTTGTTGCCACGGGTCAGGCCTCGGGCGTGAGCCTCGTAAATTACAAGTTCATCGAACGGAATCAGCGGCTTTGACACACCTTGCCAATCAAAAGAGTTGTCGATCACCACGCTGGTGTATTCGCGAGCATTTTCACGCTCGACCCCGCGAGCATAAGGATCAATTAAAAGAAGCTCTGGGTTGAAGGCATTCCTTGGCGCCTCTGGGCCATCGGCACGCAACGCATACTTTGTGCCGATTGCCAGCGCTGGGTGTGAACCAACCCAGATGCCGGTTTCAGTTTGCACTAGCGGCACCTCGTGATCGATGGTGCGCGAGCCATCCGGGTTAAAAATGCACAGCTTGATGCTGGTCGCAGTCTCGGAATAGACCCGGATAGTGCCGATTCCGTCGGTCACGGTGACACCCATGACGCCTGGCTGCGGCAAATTAGACATAATCCCATAATCCTAACTAGACGGGGCAAATTAGGATTGAACAATGCCTGTATACCTCGACCACGCCGCAACCACACCGGTTCGCCCGCAAGCAATAGAGACTTTTTTGCGTAATTCGGGCCTGATTGGCAATCCATCATCGGTGCACGGTGCAGGGCAGAAGGCACGGCAAGCCCTCGAAGAGGCTCGTGAACTGCTGGCCGCGAATGTTGGTGCACATCGCTCAGAGATCATATTTACCGCGGGTGGCACCGAATCGAACAATCTGGCGATCAAAGGACTGTATCTTGGCGCTTTGGCCAAGGATTCGAACCGAAAAATTGTGATTACCGCCGGCACTGAACATCACGCGGTGATTGAACCGGTTGAGCACCTTGAAGAGCACGAGGGCGCCGAAGTAGTGCTGGCTAAGGTATCGGCACAGGGTGAACTTGATCTTGATTGGCTTGGTCAATACCTGGCCGAGAATGGTGACCGCGTTGCTTTGATTTCACTGATGTGGGCCAATAACGAGACCGGCGTAATTTGGCCTATTGAGCAGGTCGTTCAGTTAGCTAAAGCAAATGGTATTGCCGTGCATTCAGATGCAGTCGCAGCATTCGGGCACATGCCTATGAATTTTGCCTCGAGCGGATTGACCGCGATGTCAATTTCTGGTCACAAGATCGGTGCACCGGTTGGAATCGGCGCAATGGTGCTAGCTCGTGATGCAAAGCTCGCGGTCACAAGCCACGGTGGTGGTCAAGAGCGCGGTGTGCGATCAGGAACACTAAGCACTCCTTTAATTACGGCCTTTGCAACTGCAGCGGCGCTCGCCGTAGCTGAATTAGAAACCGAAACCGCAAGGCTTTCGCGATTGGCTGACAAGTTGATCGCGGCAATTTTGCAAGCCGCCCCCGACGCAGAATATTCACGAGGCTCCAGCGCGGGCTTGCCGGGCACCGTGCACTTTCTTTTCGCCGGATGCAGTGGCGATTCGATTTTGTTTTTGCTCGATGCGGCTGGTGTTTCAGTTTCCACCGGTTCTGCGTGCAGGGCAGGGGTGGCGCAGGCGTCGCACGTATTGATTGCAATGGGTCGAACCGAGTCGCAGGCGCGAGGCAGCATTCGCATCTCACTGGGTTACAGCACCAGCGAAGCCGATGTCGATGCCTTTATTGCTGCCTTTCCGGCGGCCTACGCGGCGGCCAAGAAGGCCGGATTGCCATCTAATTAGCCAGCCGGCAAAAGTTAGACTTGAGCCATGAAGGTTTTGGCGGCAATGTCTGGTGGCGTTGATTCAGCCGTAGCCGCAGCCCGGGCGGTTGAAGCCGGCCACGAGGTGGTTGGGGTTCACCTAGCTCTTTCAAGAAACGCTGGAACCCTGCGCACCGGATCAAGAGGTTGTTGCACAATCGAAGACTCGATGGACGCCCAACGTGCGGCAAACATTTTGGGCATCCCTTATTACGTCTGGGATTTTTCGGAGCGCTTCAAGACCGATGTGGTCGACGACTTCATTGCCGAATATCAAGCCGGCCGCACGCCGAATCCGTGTATGCGTTGCAACGAGCGCATTAAATTTGCTGCGCTGCTTGAAAAAGCGTTGGCGCTTGGTTTTGATGCCGTTTGCACCGGCCACTATGCATCACTGCTAACCGATGCAGACGGTAACTTGGAATTGCACCGCAGCAATGAGGTGGCCAAAGATCAGTCTTATGTGCTGGGCGTTTTGACTGCAGAGCAGCTGAAGCACGCGATGTTCCCGCTTGGTTCAACTGCCTCGAAGTCGGAAATCCGCGCCGAAGCCAACGCCCGCGGCCTGGCCGTTGCGAATAAGCCAGACAGTTATGACATCTGTTTCATTCCAGAAGGTGACACCCAGGACTGGCTTACTGAAAAAGTGGGCAAGGCACCTGGTCAGATCGTGGATCGCTCGGGAAATGTTTTGGGTAGCCACGAGGGAACGCACGAATTCACAGTTGGTCAGCGCAAGGGTCTTTCGATTGGTCGACCGGCAGCAGATGGCAAACCTCGCTACGTGCTTGAGATTAGACCAAAGACCCATGAAGTTGTAGTTGGTTCGCACGAGGCATTGGCAATCGCCGAACTTGCCGGATCGAAATTTACCTGGTGCGGTGTTGCGCCGAAAGATACCGTCGACTGGTCCCCGGTTGAGGTGCAGGTGCGTGCGCATGGCGAACAAATTGCAGCTGAGTTTTGTGTTCGCGATGGCGAAATGATTATTCGTCTCATCGAACCGCTCATGGGTGTAGCGCCCGGTCAGACCGCGGTTATCTATGCGGGTACACGTGTCTTGGGGCAAACCACAATCGATCGAACCGTGAGTGCGGTGCCGGTTGACTGAGTTAAATAAGACCCAAGCCGCAGCAAGAGCAGCCGAGCTGGTTGACGAACTAAATAAATTGCGTCGCGCCTATTACGATTCGAATACCGTTTTGGTATCTGACGCGGAATACGATGCAAAGCTGCACGAGCTAGAAGCTTTGGAAAACAAGTTTCCTGAATTAATCAATGGCGATAGCCCAACTCAGACCGTTGGTGGAACGGCGAATCAGGCATTCGCGCCAGTCGAACATCTTGAGCGCATGATGAGCCTCGACAACGTATTTTCAGCCGAGGAGTTTGAGGCGTGGTCCGAACGTGCCGGCGGCGGCCCTTACCTGTGCGAATTAAAGATCGACGGTTTGGCAATCAACCTTCGTTATGTTGACGGCAAATTGGTGTCGGCGGCAACGCGCGGCGACGGAGTAGTCGGCGAAGACGTAACCGCAAATGTACTGACTATTAAGTCGATTCCAAAGAAACTTAGCGGCAAGGGATTTCCCAAACAGGTTGAAGTTCGCGGTGAAATTTATTTTGCGGTTGCTGACTTTGCCAAGCTAAACGAAGGTCTGATTGCCGAAGGTAAGGCGCCATTTGCAAATCCACGAAATTCGGCCTCGGGCTCGCTGCGCCAAAAAGATGCAAGTGTGACCGCAACGCGACCACTGAAAATGTTGGTTCACGGTATAGGCGCTTGGCCTGATGCGCCGGTAAAAAACCAGTCTGAGCTCTACGCTCTTCTCAAGAGCTGGGGGCTAGCTATCACCGATAAGTTCCGCGTGGTTGAAAGCTCTACTGAAGTTTTGAAATACATCAACGAATTCGAAAAGAATCGTCACAAGCTCGAGCATGAGATCGACGGTGTTGTGGTCAAGGTTGATAACCTTGCCGCTCAGCAGCAACTTGGCTTCACCAGCAGGGCCCCGCGCTGGGCGATTGCATATAAATATGCGCCCGAGCAGGTAAACACCAAACTCGTTGACATTAGGGTGTCGGTTGGGCGAACCGGTCGCGCAACACCTTATGCAGTCGTTGAACCAATCAAGGTTGCCGGTTCGGTGGTCGAGTTTGCAACCCTGCACAACCAAGATGTCGTGAAGGCTAAGGGTGTATTAATCGGCGACACTGTGGTGCTGCGTAAAGCCGGCGACGTTATTCCCGAGATTCTTGGGCCAGTGGTTGAGCTGCGCACTGGTGCCGAAAAAGCGTTTGTCATGCCAACCACCTGTCCGGACTGCGGCAGTAAGTTGGCGCCATCTAGCGAAGGCGATGTTGATCTTCGTTGCCAAAATGCTAAGAGCTGCCCGGCGCAGCTTCGAGAACGAGTTGCTTACCTAGGTTCTCGAGGCGTTCTAGATATTGAAGCTCTTGGTTATGTTGCCGCCTGTGCGCTGACTCAGCCAATCGAACCAAAGGGTGCCGGAATTAAATCTGAGGCTCAACTATTTGATTTGACTCTAGATGACCTGCTTCCGATTCGCGCTTTGGTGCTTGATCCAGATTCTGGCCTACCAAAACTTGATGAGGCTGGCCAGCCAAAGGTCGTTGATTTCTTCAGAAAGAAAGATGGTAGCCCAGCCGAGGTGGCGCTGAAGTTGCTGAAAAATTTGCAGGACGCCAAGACCAAGCCGCTTTGGCGAATTTTGGTAGCCCTTTCGATTCGTCACGTCGGCCCAGTCGCAGCTCGCGCATTGACCACACATTTCGGTTCGCTCGACAAAATTTTTGCGGCCAGTGAGGCAGAGCTATCAGAAGTCGACGGAGTCGGTCCAACTCTTGCTGCATCAATCAAAGAGTGGATCACTGTTGATTGGCATCAAGAAATTCTTGAGCGCTGGCGAGCAGCCGGTGTAGTGCTCGAGAGCGATGCGGCCGCTTCGAAGGGTGATGGTGTTTTTGCGGGCTTGAGTATCGTGGCAACCGGATCATTGAAGGGTTTTACTCGAGAGGGAATCGAAGAAGCGATTATTGCTGCGGGCGGAAAAGCCGCGTCCTCGGTTTCTAAGAAAACTGCTTTTGTGGTTGCCGGAGACAATGCCGGCTCGAAATTGGCAAAAGCCGAAGAACTAGGTGTCGAGGTAATTAACGAAGCTGAATTCATAAATCGCCTGCAGGCTTAAAAAATAAAACCCCCGAGGAATCGGGGGAGTATTTTTAGGAGTTTAGAACTGCTCGGAAGCAGCGTTTTCGTCAGCGGCAACCATCGACTCGGTGGTCATTAGGTTGCGCAGGGTGGCCAAGAATCCTTCAATGTCTTCGCGTTCTGACTTCATGCGGTTTAGTCGATCTTCGCTGTCTTTAATCGCGTTTTGTGCGTAGCCCTCAGCCTTGCGGGCAAGTGATTCTGCGCGACGACGAGACTGGTTGATCAAGTTGGTAGCTGTGCGGTTTGCTTCTTCTAGCTGAGCAGATGAAGTTTCGCGTGCATCGCGGGAAACCTTTTCGGCTTCAGCGATTAGCTGTGCTGCACGAGCAGATGCTTCGGCAAGAGTTGCATTTGCCTCGTCGGTAACCTGCTGCGCCTGGTTTACCGCGTTCTGGTAAAGACGCAGAGATTCCTGTTCGGCCTCGTCGCGCTTTGACTTGATTTCTGCCTCAAGTTCAACTCGGGCCTGTGCGGTCTTCTGTGAAAGTTCGGTTGCTAGTGCACGCGCTTCTTCGGTTTCGCGGTGTACCTGTGCACGAAGCTCGGCGGCGTAACGCTCACCCTCAGACTTTATTGCAGCGGCCTCACGCTGGGCGGTACCAATTTTTTCAGATGCCTCTGATTCGCGAACTTTCGCGCTGCTTAGAATTTCTGCGGCAAGGCGCTCTGCGTCGATGCGAGCTTCGTTAAGTTTTGCTTCGGCATCTGCGATTACTCGGTCTGCCTTGGTTTGCGCCTTGCGAGTTAGTTGCTCGCTTTCAGCCTTGGCAGTCTCGCGAATGCGAACTGCATCTTGGCCGGCATCGGCTACAAGTTTGCGAGCCTGCTCTTCGGCAAGGCGTAGGGTCTGTTCGAACTGGGCACCAAGTTCGGCGTAGCCAGGTGCGCCACCTTTTTTAACACGATTGCGTAGTTCTTCAAGTTCAGTTTTAAGAGTTTCAACCTCGCTTGATGCGCTGAAGTTATATTCGCGAACGTGTTCTAGTTCTGCGCGAAGCTCGGCGAGAACGCGATCGACTTCGTCTTTTTCGTAGCCGCGGAACGCAATCGTGAACTGTTCGTTTTCCAAATTCAGGCCTTTGCTACGGATATAAGGGGTGCAGCGCTCAAATACCTCAAAAGAGCGTGCAGAGTTGAGTTTACAGGCTTTTTTAAAGGCGAGACAAGTCGTCTTGGCCTGTACTTACAAGGATGTTCGGCGAATTGAACATTTGCCGCTTTGGTAGGCTGGTAGTCAATCAACCCAAGCCTCGCGAGTGGAACTATGTCTGAAATTACCCCTGATTTGGTTAGGCACCTAGCCAACCTGGCCCGTATCGATGTAACCGATAAAGAGGTTGCCCTCTTCACCGAACAGCTTGGCTTGATCGTTGACTCGGTTGCCACTGTCAAGGCGGCTGTGGCCGGTGACGTGCCAGCGACCAGCCACCCTATTCCTATGGCCAACGTATTTCGCGAAGATGTGGTCGAGCCATCGCTGACCCAAGAGCAGGCATTGTCGGCTGCGCCAGACAGCGCCGACGGTCGATTCCGCGTGCATGCAATCTTGGATGAGGAGTAAGCCTTGTCAGACTTGATTTATAAAACCGCTGCGGATCTAGCGCAGCTTCTTGCTGCCGGTGAGGTTTCTTCGGTCGAAGTTACTCAGGCCCACCTTGATCGCACCGCAGCAGTCGATGGCAAGGTTCACAGCTATCTGCACGTTGGTCCCGAGCTTGCTCTTGCAGCAGCGCGAGAAATTGATGCTCGTCGTGCAGCCGGTGAAAAGTTGCATGTTCTTGCCGGTGTGCCAATTGCGGTTAAAGACAACTTGACCACTACGGATGCGCCTACAACTTCTGGTTCAAAAATTCTTGAGGGTTGGGTGCCGCAGTACGACGCAACCGTAGTTACTAAACTGCGCGAAGCTGGAATGCCAATTCTTGGTAAGACCAACCTTGATGAGTTCGCAATGGGTTCATCGACCGAATTCTCGGCTTATGGCCCAAGCAAGAATCCGTGGGATCTAAATCGAATTCCTGGTGGCTCGGGCGGTGGTTCTAGTTCGGTAGTTGCTTCGTTCCAGGCACCGTTGGCAATTGGTTCTGATACCGGTGGTTCTATTCGCTACCCGGCTTTCGTCACCGGAACAGTTGGTACCAAGCCAACCTACGGCGCGGTTTCACGTTACGGTCTTGTCGCTTTGGCAAGTTCGCTAGACCAGATAGGTCCGGTTTCTCGCAACGTGCTTGACGCGGCAATGCTTCAAGACGTAATCGCGGGGCACGATGCACACGACAGCACCTCGCTTCCTGAATCTCTGGGTTCCATGACCGAGGCCGCGAAGAAGCTCGACGTTAAGGGCATGCGCATCGGTGTTATCAAGCAGCTTTCGGGAGAGGGCTTCTCAGCAGAAGTATCTTCGCGATTCAACGAGAGTCTTGAACTTTTGAAGAATGCCGGTGCAGAAATTGTTGAGGTTTCTTGCCCGAGCTTTGAATATGCGATTGCCGCTTATTACCTGATTCTTCCGGCAGAAGCTTCCTCAAACTTGGCAAAGTTTGACTCTGTTCGTTTTGGTTTGCGAGTGACACCAGAAGGTGCGCCAACCATCGAACGAGTAATGGCAGCAACTCGCGAGGCAGGTTTCGGTCCAGAGGTTAAGCGCCGAATTATTTTGGGTACCTACGCACTGTCTAGCGGTTACTACGACGCTTACTATGGCTCGGCCCAAAAGGTTCGCACACTGATTCAGCGTGATTTCGATGCGGCATTTGCCAAAGCCGATGTTTTAGTTTCACCTACCGCACCGAGCGTTGCGTTTAAGTTCGGCGAAAAGCTAGAAGATCCGCTGGCTATGTACCTAAACGACATCGCCACAATTCCTGCCAACCTAGCTGGAATTCCAGGTATGGCTGTACCAAACGGTATTGCCGAAGAAAACATGCCGTCGGGAATCCAATTGCTTGCGCCTGCGCGCGAAGATGCTCGCCTTTACCAGGTTGGCGCTGCCCTTGAGAAGATGCACGAGGACGTTTGGGGCAAGCGAATGATTGACTTTGCACCGAAGTTGGAGGTGAGTAACTAATGGCTAAAGATGAATTGATGAACTACGAAAAGGCTCTGGAGCAGTTCGAAGTTGTGATTGGCCTTGAAGTTCACGTTGAGTTAAACACCAAAACCAAGATGTTCTGCGGTTGTCGCAACGAGTTCGGTGACGAACCGAACACTAACGTTTGCCCAATTTGTATTGGTTTGCCGGGTTCGTTGCCAGCGGTTAATAAGCGCGCGGTTGAATCAAGCATGCAGATTGGCTTGGCCCTAGGTTGTGAGATCGCACCAACCGGTCGATTCGCACGCAAAAACTATTTCTATCCAGACTTGGCCAAGAACTTTCAAACCTCTCAGTACGACGAGCCGATTGCCTTCGAGGGTTCGCTTGAGGTCGACGTGCCTTCGGGCAAGAGCTTTACCGTCAACATTGAACGTGCCCACATGGAGGAAGATGCCGGCAAGTTAACCCACGTCGGTGGCGCTACCGGTCGTATTCAGGGAGCCGAGTATTCGCTAGTTGATTACAACCGTGCCGGTGTTCCGCTGGTTGAGATCGTAACCAAGCCTGTATTCGGTGCCGGGGCAGAAGCCCCAGAGCTTGCCGCGGCGTACGTGCGCAGCATCCGTGAAATTGTAAAGGCACTTGGTGTATCAGATGCCCGCATGGAGCGGGGCAATGTTCGCTGTGATGCCAACGTTTCGCTTCGCCCGCACGGTCAAGAAAAACTTGGTACCCGAACCGAAACTAAGAACGTTAACTCACTTCGATCAATTGAGCGCGCAGTGCGCTATGAAATTCAGCGCCAAGCAGCAATTCTGGCCAAGGGCGGATCGATTATTCAAGAGACTCGTCACTGGCACGAGGACAAGGGATCGACCAGCTCTGGTCGCCCAAAGTCAGACGCCGATGACTATCGCTACTTTCCAGAACCAGATCTAGTTCCGGTTCAGCCTGCAAAGGAATGGATTGAGGAGCTTCGCGCCAAACTTCCAGAAAAGCCATCAGATCGTCGCAAACGCGTGCAGGCCGAATGGGGTTTTGCCGACCTTGAGTTCCGCGACGTGGTCAACGCCGACCTGATCGACCAGATCGAAGAAACCGTTGCAGCGGGAGCAAAGCCCCAGGCGGCACGTAAGTGGTGGACTGGCGAGCTAGCCCGCATTGCGAACAACGAAGATAAAGATGTAACCGAGTTGCAAATTTCTGGCGCTGCGGTTGCTGAACTTGCCGGGCTGGTTGAAGCAGGCAAGATCAATGACCGTTTGGCTCGCGAAGTGCTCACCTATGTTCTAGCCGGTGAAGGCAGCCCTGCCGAAGTCGTTGCTAAGCGTGGACTTGAAGTTGTTTCTGATGATGGCGCGCTGATTGCAGCTATCGAAGCGGCATTGGCTAAGCAACCAGATGTCTTGGATGCCATTCGCGAGGGTCGCATGCAAGCTGCTGGTGCGGTTATCGGTGCCGTGATGCAGGCCATGAAGGGCTCGGCAGATGCCGGTCGTGTTCGTGAGCTGCTGATCGAAATGGCAAACAAATAAGTAGGGTTTCACCCCAAAAATAACGGTCTCGGAATTTACTTCCGAGACCGTTTTAATAAGCGGAGTTTCACCCCAAGCACGGTTCCCAAGAGTTTCACTAGGAACAAGTTTCTTGGCGGCGTGTATAAAAAAAAGACCTGGGTTTCCAGGTCTTTTTTCGTACACGGGTGAGTAACGGGGCTTGAACCCGCGACCCCCTGGACCACAACCAGGTGCTCTACCAGCTGAGCTATACCCACCATGTGCTTGGCGAACCAAACAGCCTGCCAAGTCTAACAGCACCCGGCAGAGTTCTAAAAGTCGTGCTTAGTTTTCTAGTGAATCGGCAGCCGCGCGAGCTTGCTCGGTGGTTGGCCCTGGGGCAGCGACCATAACAGTGCTGCGGTAGTAGCGAAGTTCATGAATAGATTCAAGAATGTCAGCCAGGGCGCGGTGACCACCAGACTTCTTTGGTAGTTGAAAATAGACCCGCGGATACCAGCGGCGAGTCAGCTCTTTGATTGATGAAACATCGATGTTTCGATAGTGCAGGTACTCGTCGAGCTCTGGCATGTAGCGATTCAAAAACATGCGATCAGTGCCAATTGTGTTTCCGGCTAGGGGAGCCTCTTTTGCGTTTGGCACAAATCGCTTTATGTAATCGAGAATTACCTGCTGCGCCTGCTCGAGCGAAAGGCCATTTTCAACTTCGTTGATCAGCCCTGACTCAGTGTGCATATTGCGCACAAAGTCATTCATGTTTGCCCAAGAGTCAGGGCGCGGTTTGATTACTACGTCGATTCCCTCATCGAGAATCTCGAGTTCGGAATTAGTGATGACTACTGCAACTTCGACCAGGCAATCCTTTTCAGGATTAAGGCCGGTCATTTCACAGTCGATCCAGACCAGATTTTCAGTAATTTCGATCACATTCCAAAACTAGAGCAAGGTTGCGACTAGCGCGCAGCCTTGCCTAGTTTAGTCACTCGCTTCGCGGCTTTGCGTTCCTGACGACCTTCAACCAACCAATAAAGTACTGGCACGATCACCAGGGTCAGTACGGTTGAAGAGAACAAGCCACCGATTACCACAATTGCTAGCGGCTGCGAAATGAATCCGCCGCCTCCGGTGAAGCCAAGTGCCATTGGAGTCAAGGCAAAGATTGTTGCCAAGGCTGTCATCAAGATTGGGCGCAGGCGTTGGCGAGCACCATCCATAATTGCAGCTTTAATCTCGCGACCTTGCTTGCGGTATTGGTTGATCAGGTCAATCAAAACAATCGCGTTAGTTACCACGATGCCAACCAAAAGCAACATACCGATCAGAGATGGAACGCCTAGCGGAGTATCGGTTACCAACAGCAAGCCAAGTGCACCGGTTGCAGCGAACGGAATCGAGATCAACAGAATTAGCGGTTGAATCAGGCTTGAGAAAGTAGCCACCATCACGATAAACACAATTGCAACTGCAGCCAATAGCGCAAGGCCGAGTTGGCTAAATGAGTCTGCCTGGTCTGCGCTAATTCCACCTAGGGTAGCGGTAGTGCCAAGCGGCAGTTCTACGGCGTCAAGTCTTTTTTGAACCTCGGCCGAAATTGCACCAAGGTTGTCGCCGTCTGGAGTTAGTGAAACTTTCGCGGTTCGGTCACCCTTTTCGCTGGTGATCGAGACTGGAACATTTTCTTCACTGATTTTTGCGATTGAAGAAAGGCTTACATTGCCCGACATTGTAGGCACCTGGATCTTCTTGATTTCGGCCACTGTGTCAGGAATCGAAGTTTGAATTACATAAATCGGTGTCTCGACATTGTTGAGGTTAACCTTGCCGATGCTGCTTGGGCGCAGCTTGCTGGCGACAATGCCGCCCACGGCAATTTCGGTTAGGCCCTTCTTCGCCGCGGCAACGCGGTCTACCTTGATGCGCAGGGTACGCTGAGTTTCAGCGAGTGAATTTGTAATTTCCGAAACATTCGGGGTGCCTTGCATGGCCTTTTCCACGGCAGAAATTGCAGTAAGAAGTTTCTCATCGCTTGGTGCAAGTACCTTCACATCGATGGTGCTCGAAGAGCCAAAGCCCGGTCCGCCACCAGAAGTAAATTTGACCTCACCCAGTTCTGGCTTGGCGTCAAACTTAGCTTGAAGTTCATCTTGCAACGCAACTATATCGGTGCCTTCAAATAGCGAGACCTGAATGCTGGTGCCACCGGCGGAGGCGCCGAAAGCCACTCGACCATCGCCAGTTGAGCCAATCGAGGTCTGCACCACATCGATTTCTTCGCGACTGATCAACATGGCTTCAATCTCGGCGGCAGCCTCATCTTTTTGTTCAAAGGTTGCGCCCGCGGGAAGCTTCTGGTTAATTACGAAGCTCTGTGAGCCAGAAGAACCGATGAAGTCGGTCTTAAGGAATGGCACCAGTCCGAAGGTGAAAATCAGAACCACAAATGAAGCGACCAGAGTAATTACCGGGCGACGCTGGGTCCAAGAAAGAATTGGCAGGTAACCGCGCTGCAGCCAGCTCTTGCGTTCGCGCTCTTCTTCAAGCTCACGAGCTTTTTGCTCTAACTTGGACTGCGCCTTCTCTGTTTCGGCTGCGCTTGGGCTCTTTAGGAACCAGTAAGCCAATACTGGAACGATGGTTAGCGATACGAATAGCGACGCAACCAATGCAATTGCAAAGGTAAACGCAAATGGTCTAAAGATTTCACCGATGAGTCCACTGACCAGCGCGATCGGTAGGAAAACCGCAACAGTCGTGATGGTCGCCGCGGTGATGGCGCCGGCAACTTCCTTAACCGCATCAAGAATTGCGCGCTTCTTTTCTTCGCCATAAGAGAGGTGACGATTGATGTTTTCAATAACCACGATTGAGTCATCAACCACGCGACCAATAGCAATGGTTAAGGCGCTGAGAGTCAAAATGTTTAGCGAGTAGCCAAACTGGCCAAGCCCAATAAAGGTAATTAGCACCGATGTTGGAATTGAGATTGCTGTTACCAAAGTTGATCTGACCGAGAGCAAGAAGAGCAGAATCACGATAATTGCAAAGCTCAGTCCAAGCAGACCCTCGGTGGTTAAGTTCTCAAGTGATTTCTCAATGAAGGGTGCCTGATCGAATACGGTGACGACGGTAACGTCGCCTAACTTCTTCTTCAGTTCATCAATCTTGCTTTGCACACCGTGAGACACGGCTACGGTGTTGCCGTCTTGGGTCTTAGTAATGGAAACCGAAAGTGTTTCTTTTCCATTGGTGCGAGAAATGCTGGTCACCGGTGCCTTTTCGTAAGTCACCTTGGCAACTTCGGCGATGGTAAGCGCAACGGTCTTTGTGGTGACTGTTGGTGAGCTTGGAATTGTGATTCCGGTTGGCATCTGACCAGCAGCTGCACCCGGGAATGCTCCGGTAGAAGTTTGGGTGGGCATCGAAACGCTAGTGCGGGTGCCAATCAGTGGCAACTTTTTGAAATCATCGAGCGAGTTAACCGGAGTGCCAACCTCGACCGAGATAGATCCAGCTGAGTCGTCGATGGAACCGGCTGGAATTACAAAACCGTTAGCCTGCAGTGCAGAGATAATTGACTGCTGCGAAAGCCCATTGGCGGTTAGTTTGCTCTGATTGAATTTCAGATTCACGCGCTTTTCAGTGACACCGGCAATGGTCACATCGCGCACGCCCTTAATTGTTGAAAATAGCGGACCGGCAACGTCTTCGAGGGTCTTGGCAATCGCGTCGTTGTTGCCATCGTTAGCCGAAATGCCAATTGCAATGATTGGCACAGAATCGAAGCTTCCAGAAAGCACACTAGGTTCCACGTCTTCTGGCAGACTCGCTTTGATCTTGGCGATTGAGTTGTTGAGCATCTCGGTGACCTTGGCGGTCTCTGTGCCGTACTCGAACTCCACACGCACAATCGAGATGTTGCTTTGCGAGGTCGAGGTCGAGTTGACTAGGCCATCGAGGGTTCGCACCTCATCTTCGATTACCTTGCTCACTTGGCTGTCGACAACCTCCGGTGAAGCACCCGGATAGGCGGTCACAATTGCAGCCTGCGGCACCTCAAACGAGGGGATCAGTTCTTGTTTCAGCGAGCCAAGGGAGATGAATCCGAAGATTGCTGTGATTACGGTAATAAGAGCGACAACCGAGCGATTAGCCACACTTAGCTTGGCAAGACGAAACACGTTAGGCCTTTCTAGACGGTACTTAAAGGCTAACTGTTTGCGGGCCTAGGCTATTCCAATGAGCGAAAACCTTCCG
>JBEGRY010000012.1:0-22631 GCA_041180265.1 Actinomycetota bacterium
CAAAAGTGAATCGGTGTCGACACCAAGGGCCTTGGCGTATTCCGGGTCAAGTGCGTGTTCAGCATCGATGAATGCCGCGATGCCGCCGTTGCGCTGTGCGTTAGCAATTGCGTGCAGCGCGACTGTGGTTTTACCCGAAGACTCTGGGCCGTAAACCTCGATGATGCGGCCCTTTGGTAGACCACCAATACCTAGAGCGACGTCGAGTGCAATCGAGCCGGTCTGAATGACCTCAACCGGTGCGCGCTCGTCTGAGCCGAGGCGCATTACTGAGCCTTTACCGAATTGACGGTCGATTTGAGCTAATGCTGTGTCTAGTGCTTTTTCGCGATCTGACGGAGATGGCATTTTGTTCCTCTGCTTTCTGAATCTCTAGTTATTGCTGACCGTATTCGAGGCAATCCACTTGGACCCTCGGCCATAACAGGTTGTTGAAAACTGCCCCCAACTTGCTGCTGTGAATAACCTAACACCGTTCGAACAAAATTTCGATAGTTATTTGGCGCGGCGTGTCGATTTTTCGGCTGTTTGTTCAGTCCGCTTTTGGCTTATTTGGCTTCAGTTTGCCGTGCCAGCGCTCTTTGGGCACGTCGGCTGCCTGGCAAATGGCCAACCAGACCTCTCGCGGGTCTACCCCGGCGGCAATGGCTAGATTGGCGGTTTGGTCTTGCAGGCTGGTCAAAACCAGGTCTCGAGTGATTACTTGACCATATTCGTGGCCGAATTCCTCATCAACTAGGTTGCGGAATTCAGAAAGGCGCATGCCCTACTTGGTGGCTGAGCTGTAGTCGGCCTCTAGTGAGAACATGGCAGGAACGGTGTCTGGAATGTAGCGGCCCACCTCATCGATGCCCTCGGCAAGGGCTAGGCGGTCACTGACTTCGCGCATAATCACCGAAATTGGCACGTCTAGCGCGTCGGCTAGCGAGCCCAGAATCTCTGAAGAGGCCTCTTTCTGACCGCGCTCTACCTCGCTTAGGTAGCCCAAGGCTACGCTGGCGCGGCTTGCGACCTGGCGCAGGGTCTGGCCCTTTTGCAGGCGGAAGTCGCGAAGTACATCACCGATTTCTTGGCGAACAAGTACCATTTTGGCCTCCTATCTCTTCACAGGTAATCTACCCGTTCTTTGGGACAAACCTAACCAAACCGGCTGAATGTTCCCTGTGTGTTACCTATCTGATAACCGAGTTAGTTGGTCAGGCATTCCCCGAGGGCCGCAATGGCCTGGGCAACGGCCTGGGCGCGAACCTCGTTGCGCTCGCCGCTGAACTCATGGGCATAGACCAGCTCGCCGATCGGGGCGGCCGCCGAGATGGCAATAAATACTGTGCCGGGTGCTGCTCCGTCCTGAGAGTCCGGGCCAGCAACACCGGTGGTGGCGATGCCAATTACTGAGTTTTCGTCGGTGCCGGTTTTAGCAGCCAGCTTGCTGCGAACGCCGCCGGCCATTTGCGCCGCAACCTGAGGGTCGATCGGCCCCGAAGTTTCAAGCAGCGATTTTGAAACCCCAAGCAGTTCGTGTTTCAACTCGGATTGATAAGCAACCACCGAACCCAACAAAACTTCAGATGCGCCGGGCACGGATACGAACTCTGCCGAAAGTGCGCCACCGGTTAGAGATTCTGCAATCGCAAGCTTAAATCCGCGAGCTTTAAGAGTTGCCAAAACCCCGGCGGTGTTCATTTTGATTCGCGCTGACTGCGAGCACGTGCGGCAAGAATTAAATACTGCACACCGGTGTATACGGTAACCACTAAGACAGCCAAAGTTAGCCATGCCTCGACTGTTACATACCAAGGGCTTAGCAATGAGTTGAGCGGCGAAACCAGTGAGCCAATCAGCACGCTCTGCAAAATTGTTTTTAGCTTGCCGCCGTTAGAGGCAGCAACCACCTGGTGCTTCACCACGATTAATCGATAAACGGTAATGCCGAGTTCACGAATCAAGATAACGATTGTGGCCCACCAGGTAAATTCACCAAGCACCGATAGCGCAACCAGCGCGCCACCGAGCAGTGCCTTGTCGGCAATTGGATCAAGCAGCTTGCCGAGATTGGTGATGAGCCCACGTTTACGCGCGATTGCCCCGTCAATTCCATCGCTCACCATGATCACAATAAAAAGCGCCACCGAATACCAGCGTGCGATTGAGTCTGCTTCAATAGCGAATAGGGTCCAAACAAAAAATGGCACGCACAAAATACGCGCCATCGTGATCACGTTTGGCAAATTGAAAATCGACTTCGCGTTTTTCTCGATCGAGTTTGGCACTACTGGCGACCTGTCAACTTCCAGGCGTCTTCGTCGCCGTCTTCATCGTCTCCGAAACCGTTACCCCCGCTGATGATTGAGCGGTCGGTTGGAGTCTCGCGTGGAATGAAATCTTCGAAGTCACCTGCGGCCAGGTTCGACTGCGGTTCATCGATGATTGCCGCGGCCTGAGACACAGCCGGAGTTGCGGTTGCACCAGGTTCACCGCGCAACTGTGCCAACACCCTTGGTAGGTCTTCTGCGGTTACCAAAACCTCACGGGCCTTGGCGCCCTCGCTCGGGCCAACTATGTCGCGAGACTCGAGCAGATCCATCATGCGACCAGCCTTGGCAAAACCGATGCGCAATTTGCGTTGCAGCATCGAGGTCGAACCAAACTGAGAAGAAATGATTAGCTCGGCTGCCTGCAGCAAGGTGTCAAGGTCGTCACCAATGTCGGCATCGACCACATTCTTTTTGGCTACTGGCTCATCCACATCCTTTCGGTACTCCGGCTCCATCTGAGCCTTAACGTGATCAACAATTTTGTGTAATTCGCTTTCGGCAAGCCAAGCACCCTGAACGCGCATCGGCTTGTTGGTGCCCATCGGCGAGAACAGAGCGTCACCCTGACCGATAAGTTTTTCGGCGCCCGGCTGATCCAGGATCACGCGCGAATCGGTAACCGAGGTAACCGAGAAGGCAAGACGAGAAGGTACGTTGGCCTTGATCAAACCGGTGACCACGTCTACCGATGGGCGCTGAGTTGCCAGCACCAGGTGAATACCAGCCGCGCGGGCAAGCTGGGTAATACGCACGATTGAATCTTCAACATCGCGCGGCGCCACAATCATTAGGTCGGCAAGCTCGTCGACCACAACAAGAAGATATGGGTATGGCTGTAGCTTGCGCTGCGAACCCTCTGGCACGCGAACGTCACCGGCTACAACTGCGCGGTTGAAATCGTCGACGTGCTTGTAACCGAAACTGGCCAGGTCGTCGTAACGCATGTCCATTTCTTTTACGACCCACTGCAACGCCTCGGCTGCTTTTTTAGCGTTGGTGATGATCGGCGTAATCAAGTGCGGCACACCCTGATAGGCGGCAAGCTCTACGCGCTTTGGGTCAATCAATACCATGCGCACTTCGGCCGGTTTGGCACGCATCAAAATCGATGTGATCATCGAGTTCACGAAACTCGACTTACCTGCACCGGTGGCACCAGCAACCAAAAGGTGTGGCATCTTGGCCAGGTTCGCGATTACGAAACCACCTTCAACATCTTTACCAATTCCGATGGTCAACGGGTGCGCACTCTTTACGGCAACCTCGGAACGAAGAACATCGCCCAGCGATACTGTCTCGCGATCGGTGTTTGGAATTTCAATACCGATTAGTGATTTGCCAGGAATCGGCGCGAGAATTCGAACTTCGTTGCTGGCTACGGCATATGAAATATTGCTTGACAGTCGAGTGACTGCCTCGACCTTTACGCCGGGTGCAAGTTCGACTTCATAGCGAGTTACCGTTGGGCCACGCGAGAATCCGACCACCTCAGCATCGACACCAAATTCTTTGAAGACCCCGGTGATTGCGGCCACGATTTGATCATTGGCAGCTGACTTTGCCTTAGGCGGAGTGCCAGGTGCCAACAGATTCATCTGTGGCAAAACATATGGGCGGTTTACTCGAGCAGGTGCCGGTTGTGCTACGGCTGCCTCTTCGGCAACCTCAATTAAAGGCGGCGCTATGTATTCTTGCTTAACAGGCACGACTGTAATTGGCTCTGTCTTGGTCTGATCAATCAGTGCGGTTTCTTGTAATTCATCAAACAGGGCATCGAACTGATCTTCCTCGGCAGGCACGATTGCGCTGTCGAATGCAGAATCGTCGCTGGCTTTACCGCGACGCCACCATGGCACCTTGGTGCCGTCGAATGCATCCGGGATCTCATCGAGCTCTTCTTCAACAACTTCTTCGCGAGCCTTGGATTCGCCGAATAAGTAGTGCGAAAGTTCACGCAGGCGATCAGCGATGCGATTTGGCGCGGTCTTGGTCATTATCAAAAGCGAACCAAAGGCAAACAACACCAGCATCGGCAAAGTGCCCCAAATTTGCATGGTGCTGTAGAACGGCACCGAAATCAACCAGCCGAAAATACCGCCGCTGTAGGACAACGACCACTCGCCGTCATAAGGCTGAACCAATTGGCCATTCTTGGTGAAGAAAACTTGAAAGAAGCCACTGATCGAAACGATAAACAGAAATAGTCCAACACCGATTCGACCGTTGTCGCGCACGGTCGAAGGGTGTCGCATCAGGTAGATCGCGAAGATAATCATGATTACCGGCAGACCGAAAGCCACGCGGCCAAAGAGTGCACCGAAGGTCCACACGTGCACGCCGTGTGCCCAATCCTGCTTGATCAGAACCCAGCCGAAAATTGCGCCAACTACACCGAGCAAAAATAGAAAAAATGGCAGGCCGTCGCGGCGATCTTCTTTAGAAATCTTGTCTGGGCTAAGTGCGCGGGCGCCGGCACCAACCGCGTGGGCAAGACCCATATAAATTTTGGTGAGCGCAGAATCAGAACTGTTCGCTGCCGCCTTGGCGCGTGGGGCGCGAGGTGCGGCAGCCCTTGCCGGTTGGCGGGTGCGCGAAGCCGAAGCCCTACCGGCAGGCTTTCTTGGGGTCGGTTTGCGCGCGGCCATGCCTCAAAACTAACAGCCGACCCCGCCAGATGCCCGTAGGCACGGCGATTAGCCCTCGATTACCACGGGAATGATCATTGGGCGACGACGGTGAGTTTTATTTACCCAGGTGCCAATAGTGCGGCGAATAACTTGCTGCAGAGCGTAGGAATCTTTAATTCCTTCGCCGGCGGCTTCGGCGAGCGCACGTTCGATTTGCGGTTTCACATCATCGAATACGTGATCCTCTTCGGCGAATGCTCGTGCACGAATTTCAGGACCAACCTTTACTCGACCGGTCTCAGAATCGATCACGCAAAAAATTGAAATGAAGCCTTCTTCAGCCAGCACACGACGATCGTGCAGATCATCTTCGGTAATCTTGCCCACTGTCTTGCCGTCAACAAAAAGCAGTCCGCACTCGACGGCGCCAACCACCTCGGCGATGCCATCAATCAGATCTACTGCCCAGCCATCCTCGGTAATCAGCACACGCTCGTGTGGCACACCGGTTTGTTCGGCAAGTTTGCCATTGGCGATTAGGTGACGATATTCGCCGTGTACCGGCATCACGTTTTTTGGCTTCAAGATGTTGTAGCAATAAAGCAACTCGCCCGCAGCTGCGTGACCCGAAACGTGCACCTTGGCATTGCCCTTGTGCACCACGTTTGCGCCAAGCTTAGTTAGACCATCGATGACGCGATAAACCGCGTTCTCGTTTCCTGGAATCAGCGAACTAGCCAAAATTACAGTGTCGCCCTCGCCTATCTCGATATCGTGTTCGAGATTTGCCATGCGTGCCAAAACCGCCATCGGTTCACCCTGCGAACCGGTAGACATGTAGACCACCTTTTCGTGTGGCATGTTGGCAGCCTGCTTTAGATCAACAAAGTCTTCGGTCTCGGCGTTTAGGTAGCCCATCTCGATGGCAATCTGCATGTTGCGAACCATCGAACGGCCAACCAGTGCCACCTTGCGATTGTTCGCCTTTGCGGCATCGACCACCTGCTGTACTCGGTGCACGTGTGAAGAGAACGAAGCCACGATCACGCGCTTTTTCGAACGGCTAATCACGGTTTCAATTACAGGGCCAATTTCTTTTTCGAGTGGGGTGAACCCGGGAACATCTGCGTTGGTCGAGTCGCTCATGAACAGGTCTAGGCCCTCCTCGCCAACACGAGCGAATGCGCGTAGGTCGGTGAGGCGGCCATCGAGTGGCAGCTGATCCATCTTGAAGTCGCCGGTGTGCAGAATCGAACCAGCCTTGCTTCGAATTACAACGGCCAGTGCGTCGGGAATCGAGTGATTAACCGCGATGAATTCCAAGTTAAAACCGGCCAGCGTTTCTTTACGCCCCTCGGCAACGACCATCGAATAAGGCGTGATGCGGTGTTCTTTTAGCTTGGCCTCGACAAACGCCAGAGTCAGTGCCGAACCAATCAGCGGAATGTCCTCGCGCATGCGCAAAAGATATGGAACGCCACCGATGTGATCTTCGTGACCGTGAGTCAACACAATGCCGACCACATCATCTAGACGATCTTTGAGGTAACCAAAGTCAGGCAGAATCACATCAACGCCGGGTTGGTGTTCTTCGGGAAAGAGCACGCCGACATCAACTATCAGAATTTTGCCGTCGATTTCGAACACGGTCATGTTGCGACCGATTTCTCCGATTCCACCCAGTGGAATGATTCGCATCACCCCTGGTCTAAGCGCAGTAGGTTGAGGCAGGGTTTGAACCAATGGTTCTCCTAGCGGGTAGTGCCAGCCACCTTTGGCAGAGCACCACCGGCTGCTGCGTTGCGGTCTGGGCGGAAGTTTTCAAAACTCAAACCCGTGATCGGACCAACCTTATCGATGTCATTTTCGATTCGTGCAGCTTCTGCGTCTTCTGGGCCAACCAGTGGCAGACGAACGCGAGGGCTGTTGATCAGACCAAGACCGTGCAAAACGTATTTTGCTGCAACGGTGCCAGGAACGTGAGTCATGAGTGAGCGCTGAAGTGGCTCGAGTGAGTTGTGCACCTTAAGTGCGTGGTGGAAATCATTGCGGTTGGCTGCGTCAACCATCTCACGATATGCAGCTGGAGCTACGTTGGCGGTAACACCGATCAAACCAGTGGCACCAATAGAAAGGTGCGGTAGAACGTTTGAGTCATCGCCAGAAAAATATAGAAGGCCGGTTTCGTTCATGATGCGTGACGCCTGAGCAAGATCGCCCTTGGCATCTTTAACCGCAACAATGTTCGGGTGCTTAGCCGCGCGGTGGAAAGTGTCGTACGAGATTGCAATTCCAGCGCGACCCGGAATGTCATAAAGAATTACCGGCAGGTCGGTTGAATCCGCGATCATTCTAAAGTGGGTCAACACACCTGCCTGAGTTGGCTTGTTGTAATAAGGTGTCACGATCATCACGCCGTCGGCACCGGCTTTTTCAGACGCCTTGTAAAGCTGCATTGCGTGCGCGGTTTCATTTGAGCCACCACCGGTGATGATCTTGGCGCGACCACCAGAAACCGACTTGCCTACTTCAACCAACTTCAACTTTTCAGCATCTGTCAGGGTGCTGGTCTCGCCGGTGGTACCGGTAACCACAACACCATCTGCGCCGTTAGAAATCACATAGTCAATGTGCTTCTCGGTTGCATCCCAGTCGACTTCACCATCAGGTGTCATCGGGGTGACCAGGGCGACCAAAGTTTGGCCAAATAGGTTCTTAGACATTCCTAAAGTCTACCGGTGACTAGGCTGAGGCTGTGAACCTGCTTTCAATCAAGGATGATTGGCAAGACGCTAAACGGGATCCGCTGCACGATTTAATTGCCGGCGCGACTGTTGCGATTGTTGCCCTACCTTTGGCGTTAGCCTTTGGCATTGCCTCGGGATTGGGTGCCGAATCGGGAATCACAACCGCAATCATTGCGGGTGCACTAGCCGCAATTTTTGGTGGCAGCCGATTGCAAGTCTCCGGACCAACCGGTGCCATGACAGTGGTGCTAGTTCCTATCGTTCACAAATACGACACCGAATCGGTTTTGCTGGTGGGCTTGCTGGCCGGTGTGATTTTGATCGTGGCCGCGCTGCTACAAATTGGCCGACACGTGCATCGACTACCAACCTCTCTGGTCGAAGGCTTCACCGCCGGAATTGCCGTGGTGATTACGCTGCAGCAGCTGCCTTTTATTTTTGACGTTGCGGCCAGCGACAACGATAAGGTTTGGCTGGGCGCACTCGATGTAATTAATCGCGGCCTGGCCCAACTTAATCTCACCTCGATATTTTTGGCTCTTGTGGTTTGCGCAGCGATTTTAATCGGCAACAAATTTCTGCCGAAAATTCCATTTGCCCTCATCACCGTGCTGTTGGCCGCGGTAGCGGTTCACTATCTGAATCTCGAGGCCGCAACTATTGGCCAACTGCCCTCTCGAATCGGCAGCTTTGATTTGAACTTCTTGCAGAGCCCCGACTTAATTGCTCTCTTACCGGCTGCTTTTGCGGTGGCAGCACTAGCCGGCCTCGAAAGCCTGCTTTCGGCCAAGGTCGCCGACAAAATGCGTGGTGATGGCGAACACCACAATTCAGATCAGGAGTTGTTTGGTCAGGGAATTGCAAATCTAGCGGTGCCGTTCTTCGGCGGCGTGCCAGCCACCGCTGCTCTCGCGCGCACCGCGGTTAATGTGCGCTCACATGCCCAATCAAAACTTGCCGCCCTCACCCACGCTGTAATTTTGGCGATTGTGATTTTGCTGCTGGCACCGGCGGTGGCTCAAATTCCACTTGCCGGCCTGGCAGGAGTTTTGTTGGCAACCACGATTCGAATGATTAAACCAAGCGAGCTGATCGAACTTGCCAAGGAATCACCGCTTGATGCCCTGCTATTGGTTTGCACGTTTGTTGCGACCATCGCAATTGACCTGATCTCGGCGGTGCTGCTTGGAATTGTAATTTTGTTAGCACTTCGCAAAACTAAGCTGGCCAAAGTCGATCGCAGATATCCACCGGTCGACCAAAAAGAAACCCTCGGCGATTAATCACCGAGGGTAACTTTTAATGTTCAATTACGGGGCTACGCGGCCGTTCTTATTGAATGCCTCATAGGTATAAGGCATAAGTTCTGCCCAAAACTCTTCCATCTTCTCGGCACACATTTCGATTTCTCGCTGAGGGAATGAAGGAAAGTGAGTTCCTTCGCGTTGAGTACGAAGGCTTAGAAAGTTCATCAAGGCACGTGAGTTCATAGTCACGTACATGCTCGAGTAAATGTTCAGCGGCAGCACAATGCGAGCAACCTCGCGTGCCACGCCCGCCTCAAGCATGCGCTTGTAAGACTCATAAGAGTGCTGCGAAGCGGTGCGTGATTCCTGCTCAACCAAGGCAATCTGCTCAGCGGTACCAGGAAGAAACTCGTAGTGACCGGTCTTACCCACCTGAACCAAGTTGCGGTCTGGAGCTGGTACATAAAAAACCGGGCTCAGCTCCTTGTATCGACCTGATTCTTCGTTGTAGCTCGCAATGCGGTGACGCATGAATTCGCGGAACACGAAAATTGGGGCCTGGACGTAAAAAGTCATCGAGTTATGCTCGAAAGGTGAACCGTGGCGGTCACGCATTAGGTAGTTGATTAAGCCTTTGTTGCGCTTCTCGTCTTCAGCGGCATCTGTGGCAGCAGCAGCCGATTCAAGGGTTTGCTCACCCTGGGTAGAAACACGGGCCGCAAACAGCACATCTGAGTCGGCAGCGCTTGAGCGCACTAATTCGACGGTTACGTCGCTACGGAATTTGATCTCTGACACCCCCTTAGCCTAGCGGCTGGGCGGCCTGCAGCCGTTTGTAACACTGTGAAACAAGTGTCTCGACCCCAGTTTTGGGCCTTAGCCTTAAGGCATGTCTGCTGACTTTCGCCTTGGCCTGATTTTTGGCCTGGTAGCCCTTGCCGCCGTAGCTGGCATAATTTGGCGTGCTCGCACCGGCAAGGCCAAAAAGATTAGCGGCGGTGAACAGATCGACCTCGCCGAGATCGGTGCCATAAAAGATGGCAAACCGGTGACTCAATTCGGTTCACGCGTGACATTTTTGCAATTCTCTAGCGAGTTCTGCACCGCCTGCCGTCAAACCGCCAGGCTCTATCGCGAACTTGAACTGGTGCACCCGGATGTGTTACACATCGAAGTGGACATCACCAACCGTACCGACCTGGCTAACAAATTCAATATCTTGCAAACTCCTACCACTTTGGTGCTGGATTCACACGGCCGTGTGACTTCGCGCATCGGTGGCGCAGTAAAACAACAAACCATCCAAGACGAACTAGGAACATTCGAAATCTAATGAGCACAACTACTCCTGCGGGCATCGACCCACGCGGCCCACGTTTCGGTGCGGCCATAACCTCGGCACTACTTTTAGTTACCGTTTATCTGGCGCTTGATGCCGCAACTTTGAACATTGCATACTACCTACTTTCGGCGGCTACCGTTTTGTTTGCAATCGGAGCGCTCTTTGGAAACTCAAAGCACCCATATGGCTGGATCTTCAGGACCTTCGTGAAACCTCGCCTAGCTGCGCCTAAAGAACTTGAAGACCCTCGTCCACCGCAGTTCGCTCAGGGTGTTGGTCTTTTTGTTGCTGCAATTGGTTTGGTATTGCACCAACTTGCAGTGCCAAGCGGCTTGGCAATTGCCGCTGCGGCTGCGTTCATTGCTGCGTTTCTAAACGCAGCTTTCGGTTTCTGCTTGGGCTGCCAGATTTATGTTGGTCTTCAGCGAATCGGAATCATTCGCAAGCACTAAGGCGAATAGCCTCGCGCATTGCCGACCGTGCTCGGCGGCGATCGCCGCAAGCATCATAGGCAAGCGAAAGTGCGAACCAAGCGTGCCAGTCGTTGGCATTATTGTCGGCGGCTAGCTTAAATCTTTCAAAGGCTGCATCTGCAGAAGCGCGGATCGCTCGGCCACTAGGTCTGCGCTCAATTTCTAGATCTGGCCAAGCATTTTCGTCGACTAATTTTTTGGCAAGTTTTTCCGCAGCCAAGCCGAACTTCAATTCGACCCAAATCGCCCATGCACCCAAGAGCGGAAAAGTAAAAATAAGCGCACCCATCAGCTGTGCAATTAGATTCTCAGTACCTAGCAGGGCCAACGCGGTGTTCGAAAGCAAACCCACATAAACGAGCAGCAGGGCGCTCATTAGCAGTGCGCTGATTTTGGTTTTAGACATCACTTTGTGGCAGCGTCAACCGCAGCCTGCAAACCAACCAACAGACCGCGATAGCTTGCCGCGGCTCGTATGGTCAACAGAATTCCGTGCGAATATGCGTTTACCGAAGTGGTCTCATGGCTAATGGTTAGCAGTTCAGATACTCCACCAAAATGAACATCCTGCTTCGCGGCAACACCGGCTAGACGGAGACTGTGAATTGGCACACCCGAAACCACTTCACCGCGCGCGCTTTGCCCAACGCCAGGAATAAGCGGCGCGACCATTCCCTTTCGAGCTTCGGCGATCATTTCTGCTGTACGAACAGCTGTGCCCGAAGGCGAATCTATTTTGCCAGCGTGATGAGCCTCGACAATTTCAATTGACTCGAAGAATTTTGCTGCCTGTGCTGCGAAACCAGAGGCCAACATTGAACCGATCGAGAAGTTTGGAATAACCAAGACTGCAGCGTTAGCTTTGCCAGCAAGCTTCTTTTCAACTTCGGCTAGCTTCGCCGCCGACCATCCGCTAGTGCCGACAACTACTTTCATGTCGTTGGCAATTGCAAAATCAACAACCTTTTCGCTGACCTCAAGGCGGGTCACATCGAAAATTACATCTGCTCCGAGAGCGTCATTGAGTTCGCTCTTTGAATCAATAGCCGCGTGCAGCTTTAGGTCTTGGGCAGCGTCAATTAGATCAAGGGCAAGCTTGCCCATTCTGCCGGTTGCGCCGATAACGGCAACGTTGATAGCCATGCACTAATCCTAGATGTAGGGCCTAAATAAAGGCAGCAAAAATGTTCTCGCTTACATCGCCCACTGCCACAATCGAACGTTCACGGCCGGCAAGGTCGGCGGCTAGTTTTTGCACCTGGTCGACGGTGACGGCATTTATGTGTTGCAGTGAATCATCAAGATCAAAAAATTCGCCGTTTACAATCTCTGCCGCGATAAGTCTGTTCATGCGTGCCTGCGTGCTTTCGTACTTCAAAGCCAAGCCACCAGAAATATTTCCCTTGGCTAATTGCAATTCATCTTCGCGAATTCCATCGGCGGCAATCTTTTCAAATTCGTCCAGCATCAACGCCGTAACTTCTTCGGTTTTGGCCGGAGAGCAACCCGCGTATAAACCAAAATAGGCACCATCTGAGTAGCCCTGGTTAAAGGAATAAACCGAA
The DNA here is from genome assembly GCA_041180265.1 of Actinomycetota bacterium. Taxonomy (GTDB): domain Bacteria; phylum Actinomycetota; class Actinomycetes; order Actinomycetales; family Microbacteriaceae; genus Rhodoluna. Next base: position 12,317 of record JBEGRY010000012.1, read on the forward strand.
TAGGCCAGGCCGCGCTTTTCGCGAATCTCTTGGAACATACGCGACGACATTCCACCACCCAACACGGTGTTCAAGATTCCCATGGCGTATCGGCGTTCGTCGTCGGCAACCAGACCCTGCATGCCAACCAATACGTTCGCCTGCTGAATTGGGCGGTGAATCACCTTAAGTGCGCTGCCGCGACTAATGTTTGCCGGGTGCAGCAGTCTGCGCTCAACCGGGGTTGCGCTTTTACTCAGATCCCAGCCCGCTTCAAGCAAAACTTTTTCGACCAAGGCAATTAGTGCAGAGTGTTCGACACCGCCGGCAGCCGCAATCACAAGATCTTGCGGGCGGTAGTTAGCCTGATAATGCTCCCAAACTGCATCACGTTTTACCGCGGTGATGGTTTCTTCGGTGCCCCCGATTGGGCGACCAAGTGGGTGTGAACCGAGAACTGCCTCGGCAAATACCTCGTGAGCCACATCTTGCGGGTCATCGTCGTTCATGGCCAGCTCTTCGAGAATCACGGTACGTTCGTTCTCGAATTCCTTGGCATCGATCAGCGACGAGGTGAGCATGTCACCAATAACTTCTACTGCTAGAGGTAGTGCGCTGTCTTGCACGCGCGCGTAATAGCTGGTGTGTTCTTTTCCGGTTGATGCATTCGAAGAACCACCGACCGAATCAAAAGCCACTGCAATATCAAGCGCGGTGCGCTTCTTGGTGCCCTTGAACAGCAGGTGCTCCAGAAAGTGTGTCGAACCAAAGTGCCCGTTGGTTTCATCTCGAGAACCAACTGCGACCGAGAATGAAATTGATACGCTCTGCGCGCTTGGCATGTGTTCAGTTAAAACACGAACACCGCTCGGAAGGATAGTGCGGCGAACCGTACTACCTCCCGAAGCGGTGAACGAAAGGTCGTTTTGGTCTAGCGGAAAGAAAACTTCACTCATTGCTAAACCTAAACTTTCTGCTGCTTATTACTCTTCGTCTGAATCTGAAGCAGTTGCTTCACCTTCAACAACTGGGCTTAGCGATAGCTTGCCGCGGTCATCGATCTTGGTGATTTCAACCTGTAGCTTCTGGCCAACTTCAAGAACGTCTTCAACATTCTCAACGCGCTTGCCAGCAAGCTTCTTCAACTCTGAAATGTGTAGCAGGCCATCCTTGCCTGGCACTAATGAAACGAACGCACCAAAGGTGGCTAGCTTAACTACTGTCCCTAGGAAACGCTCGCCAATCTCAGGAACGTGAGGGTTTGCGATTGCGTTAACGGCAGCCTTTGCAGCCTCAGCCGAAGGACCGTCGGTTGCACCGATGTAAACGGTACCGTCGTCTTCGATTGAGATGTCTGCGCCAGTCTCTTCTTGAATCTGGTTGATCATCTTGCCCTTTGGACCAATGACCTCACCGATCTTGTCAACCGGAATCTTCACTGCGATAACGCGTGGAGCAGTTGGTGCCATTTCGTCAGGCTCAGAAATCGCCTGAGACATAACATCAAGAATGGTTAGGCGAGCTTCTTTAGCCTGGGTAAGCGCACCGGCAAGAACCGAAGCAGGAATACCGTCAAGCTTGGTGTCTAGCTGAATCGCGGTTACGAATTCGCGAGTACCGGCAACCTTGAAGTCCATGTCACCCAGTGCATCTTCTGCACCAAGAATGTCGGTCAATGCTGCGTACTGAGTCTTGCCGTCGATTTCGTCTGAGATTAGACCCATCGCGATCCCGGCAACTGGCGCGCGAAGTGGCACACCTGCGTTAAGTAGCGCCAAGGTAGATGCACAAACTGAACCCATCGAGGTCGAACCGTTTGAACCTAGAGCCTCAGAAACCTGACGGATTGCGTATGGGAAATCCTCGCGCTTTGGTAGCACTGGAACCAACGCACGCTCAGCAAGAGCGCCGTGACCAATTTCGCGACGCTTCGGAGTACCAACGCGACCAACTTCACCGGTTGAATACGGTGGGAAGTTGTAGTTGTGCATGTAGCGCTTCGAGGTGACCGGGGTCAACGCATCGATCTGCTGCTCCATCTTCAACATGTTCAAGGTGGTGATTCCAAGAATCTGAGTCTCGCCGCGCTGGAAGATTGCCGAACCGTGAACGCGCGGAATTACTGCAACCTCTGCATCCAGGGTACGAATGTCGCGAAGACCGCGGCCATCGATACGGATTCCTTCTTTAAGCACGCGGGTACGCATGATCTTCTTGGTCACTGACTTATAAGCAGCCGAGAACTGAGCCATCTGCTCTTCGCTAAGAGTTGCTTCAAGCTTTTCCTTGGTAGCAGCCTTCAGTGCATCGTCAGCATCCTGGCGCTCAACCTTGTCGGCGATCTGGTAAACACGAGCAAGCTCTGCGCCAGCCTGTGCCTCAACCGCTGCGTAAACCTCGTCGCTGTAAGGCGGGAAGGTTGGGTAGTCGCTGGTTGGCTTTGCAGCAACAGCAGCAAGATCTGCCTGTGCCTTAACCAATGCCTTAATGAATGGCTTTGCAGCTTCTAGACCCTCAGCCACAACGTCTTCTGACGGAGCCTTTGCGCCCGCTGCGATTAGGTCGATTGCATTCTCAGATGCCTCGGCCTCAACCATCATGATGGCAACGTCTTCAACGCCGTTCTCAACGATTACGCGACCGGCAACAACCATGTCGAATACCGCGCGCTCTAGCTGAGAGTGCTTAGGGAACGCAACCCACTGACCATCGATAAGTGCAACACGCACACCACCAATTGGGCCAGAGAATGGCAGACCAGCAAGCTGAGTCGACATCGATGCAGCGTTGATCGCTACAACGTCGTAAAGCTCGTCTGGCTCGATTGCCATAACGGTCACTACAACCTGAATCTCGTTGCGCAAACCATCAACGAATGATGGGCGTAGTGGGCGGTCAATCAAACGACAAGCAAGAATTGCCTCGGTTGATGGGCGACCTTCACGACGGAAGAATGAGCCTGGGATTTTTCCCGCGGCATACATGCGCTCTTCAACATCGATAGTTAGTGGAAAGAAGTCGAACTGATCTTTTGGCTGCTTGCTTGCAGTGGTAGCCGAGAACAGCATGGTTTCTTCGTCGATGTAAACCGCAGCGGCTCCCTGTGCCTGCTGAGCTAGTCGACCGGTTTCAAAGCGGATAACGCGCTTTCCGAACTTGCCGTTATCGATAACAGCTTCTGTTGCTTTAATTTCTGGACCTTCCATGGTCCCTCCTCTTTATCTTCAATGCACAAAGCGTGCGCGCACGAAAGTCGGCAAGAAAATTGCCCGTTTGTTTTTGAGGGATGCCCTGGTCTGCAGTAATAAAACTTGAATCGATTGATCAAGATCTACAACCGAAGACCAGCAAACCTGCCGTCTTTGGTACCTATTTAGGCTATCAGAGGGGGTGCGAATCGCCTAGAAATAAAAGAAAACCCCGCCAAATGACGGGGTTTTCGAAGACTGCTTGAGCCAAACTTAGCGGCATTTGCCGGAGGCAAACTATCGACGAAGTCCCAGCTTCTCGATCAGGGTGCGGTAGCGGTTAATGTCTACGCCCTGAAGGTAGCCAAGCAAACGACGGCGCTGACCAACCAGGATCAACAGACCACGACGTGAGTGGTGGTCGTGCTTGTGCTCTTTTAGGTGCTCAGTTAGGTCAGAGATGCGCTTTGACAGCACAGCAATCTGAACTTCAGGAGAACCAGTGTCGCCTGGCTTGGTTGCATATTCGTTGATAATTGCAGTCTTTACTGCTGCGTCTAGTGCCATTGCTGGTCCTCTTTTCTAACTAGCTGCGCGGCGCACAAAACGGAGTTGCTTTGGCTCTCTTGATCCGCGGCCGATACACGGCAACCTGTCGAGTCTATCCCAAGCGGCGCTTGGTAGGCAAGACGGTGAAAATCAGGGTAAGGAAAGGAACCCAAGAAAGCAGTAGGAACCAGGCGCTAAAGCCCGCGTCACGCATGCGGCGAACCATTGCGGTCAGGGTTGGAATAGCCAGAGCCAAGCTGGCAAAGTTGCTGATTGGTGAATTGGCCACATCTTCAATAATCGCGTTTTGCATCAGCGTGAAGTCAAACGGCTTGGTGGTTTCTAGCAGAGCTGCCGCAAAGGCGTCCATGGCCGCAGTCTGCTGGGGAAAAATAAGCTGATCAACCGTGCTCAGCACCAGTGAAACCAGAACAGTAAAAAGAATGAAAAACCAGTATTCGCGTCGGCTTGCAACTCCTCGAAATTTCGCATATTTCTGCAGCGATGTACTAATCGCGCCGGCAAATGTAATTTTGGTGGTTTCGCTCATGTTGCAATTCTAGGCAAGTTAAAGGCTTGCGGCCCACGAGGCACAAATTCGTGGGCCGCAAGTAGCATCACATAACTTAAGGAGTTGTTGTATTAGGAGAGGTTGTTTCTGGACCCTGTTGGACATCACCAGGGCCGAAGCCATCGCAATCGCCATCAGGAGCGTGATCCGGGCGAGGTGGGCGCTGCCCATCGCCTGGGAACTTGTGATCGCCATCGCGATCGAAATCCTTTGCAAAGCCAGGCCCACGGTAATCGTTGTCAGTGACCTTGCCAAGTACCACGCCGCCCGTGAAGGCTGCGCCGAGAGCTACCGCCGAGCCCACTGAGATTGCAGTGATCTTTGCCGCACGAGATTTAGCCCAGGTTTTTAGCTTTGATACTTTTTGTTCTTCGACAACGTATGTGTCGTCGTTTTGCTTTGCCATTTAGTTCCTTTCAGGAATCAGTGTTTAGTCGTCGTCGCCGTCTTCGTCAGCATCACGTTCGCCACGGTAGTCACTCTCATAACGATCATCGTCGTCGTTATAGTCATCGTGGCCTACGCGAGCTTCGCGTTCGCCATAGCTGTAGCTACCGCTACCCTGACTTCCTGAGCCAGCGCTAGGGGTTGCGCTTGAAAGATTGGAGAAATTATTATCTGGCAAAACCGGTAACGAAAGAGCTCGCTCGCTTGGTTTTGGCTGAGCTTGTTGCAATGGAATTTGCACGATTGTTTCGGCTGAAATCGGATCTACGGCTGCGGCTGTGACATTACCGAAAGAATCGGTATCAACGTTTGTCTCGGCTGGATCAACCAGGACCAGGTTTGCATTTGCAGCATCTGCAGATTCTGTCTGAGCTTCTTGGTTGATACCGAGTGCCGCACCAAATGCACTGCCACCGATTGTTGTTCCCACGGCAAATAAGCCAACAGCTGCGATAGCGCGAATGCTTTTTGAACCGCGTGGGCGCAGTGGCTTTTCGTAAATGTATGGGCTGTTGTTTTCTTCCATGCGTTTACAGTGGCAGGGCAGCATGTGGGAACGCCCTAAAAGGCCTGAGTGTTACCTGTGAATTAAATGCCCAGAATCCTGCGGGTTTTATCAAGATCGCGATTGATTTCCTCAACCAGATCCTCGACACCGTTGAATTTGGCCGCCGGGCGAATGAAATCAACGAATTCCAAAGTGACCTTTTTGTCATAAAGATCTAGGTCATTGCGGTCAAGCACGTGAGATTCCACCAAGCGAGGCACCTCTTGAAAAGTTGCGTTTACGCCAACAGAGTGTGCGGCCGGATACTTGACATCATCGGCTATCAGCCAACCCGCATAGACGCCATCGAGTGGCAAATAGCCCTCGCAGTCTCGAGCCATGTTTGCGGTTGGAAAACCAATTTCGCGACCTATTTTCAAACCGTGCTCGATTAGGCCAACACTGGTGTGATTACGGCCCAGCATTGCAGCTGCTGCGCTCACATTGCCTTCGTCAAAGTACTCGCGGATTCGACTCGATGAAATTTTCTCGTGGTTTAGGTTCTCAGCTGAAATCACACGAACTTCGAAGCCCAACTGCTGGCCAAGGTCATGCAGTACATGAATGTCGCCTTGGCCCTTGTGGCCAAACCTAAAGTCCTCGCCTACCAAAACAATTTTGGCGTTCAGCCCGTCGACCAGAATTTGCTGCACAAATTCAGTTGGGCTGAGTTCGGCCAACTGCTGTGTAAATTCCAAAGTCAGCATGACATCGACGTTTGTAGCTTCTACCAGCAGCTGTTTTTGGTGAGCACCTATCAGCGGCAACTTTGCGTGATGTGGATTCAGCAAAACATCCGGGTGTTTATCAAATGTGACCAGCACTGACTGCAAGGCGTGTTCCGCCGCGGCAGCATTTAGAGCACGAATGAGTTTTTGGTGACCCAGGTGAATGCCATCAAACTTGCCAATGGTTACCGCGGTTGGGCTGAAGCCACCGGGCACCTGAGCGAGGCTGGTAAGTGCGTGCATTATTTTTTTGCCGACTTTCGAATGAAGAACAAACCAAGAATAGGAAGCACGAATGGAATGTATCCGTAGCCTTGACCAAATTTAGACCAAACCGATGGGTGCCCGAACAACTCTGGATGCGTGTAGCTCATAATTCCCACTGCGACCACGCCGGTCAACTCAAAAATTAATGTAATCCGGGCTACTAGGTGCAACTTAGGGCGTGCCAGTGCCACTGTGGCCAAAATATAAATCAGCGCAGCTACTGCCGAAAGTGAATATGCCAATGGCGCCTGATCAAACTTGGTCAGCAACTGATAGAGAGCACGCGCGGATGCCGAAATTGCGAAAATCGCGTAAACGGCGATCAGTAAACGGCCAACGCCTAATGATTTTGTTGAAGCCTGGGGCATGCCCATAAGCCTAACAATTTGCAGAAGCGTCTATTGCTTACTCATCGACTGGCATCGGCGCGGGCGTCGGCAGTCCTTTTCGCGCAATGTCCAAAGCTTCAAAGCGAATTTGTTCGGGTAGTTGATTGTAGTTTGACGCGGCTAACGCACCCTGGCTATCTAGACGCAGCAGGAAAAGTGAAATGGCGCGCTTGACCAAACTGTCTTCACCGCAGGCATACAAATTGATTGGATAAATGGCCTGGTATGGCGGAGCAGCCACATCAAGACCTTCTTGGGCACGTGGAGCAATTTTCTGATCTAACTTCACTGTCAGCTCTTCGCCGTTTTTGATAGCAGTGAGTTGTGATGCCCCTGATGAAATTCCCACAGTGTCTGCTACTGCAAGCAAGATTTCACCGGTTTCTTTATCTTTGCCGGTAATAAGCGACGCTGCGTAAAGACCATTAGCCATGACTTGGCTGTGTGGCAAAACGGCAACTTCGCCTTCAACAAGTGGCTCGTACTCAAGTTCCGCTTTGGCGATGAATCTTGCTGGGTCTACTTCTTGCCCCAAGTTCGCCATCCAGCCCAAAAGTGAATTAAGGGCTAGCTGGTCAGCGCTCTTTCTTACCGTAATTGCCAGGTCTGGAAAAATTGTGCCGTCGTTTTCTTCGGCGATCATTGGATCTGCCCAGCTCGAAATTTCACCATTTAGAATCGCTGCCATTGTTTTGGCAGAGAGATTAATAGAACTTGAATCGGCAAGTTGAAAAACGAAATCTGCTGCTTCAATTGCAAATGGCAAGCTGAAGGCCGGTTTACATTGCTCACTAGGGTATGCGTTTACTAACAAGTCGAAGTCGTTGGCTTCGGCTATCTGCAATTCCATGGCTGGAAGCGGATCAACGCAGCTTGATAGCAAAGAATCAACCCACGCGAGGGCTGGGTCAGACATGTCACCGGGAAATTTCGCAAGCGCTGAGCCTTGCTCGCAGGTGTAGCTTTGCTCCAGAATCTGAGCGGCCACTTCGGGCGGCATCGGTGGGTCACACGCGGTGAGATTAAAGGCTGCGGCAATAGCAATTGAAGTGGCTATCAATTTTCTTTTAGCGAACACTGAAATCTCCTAGTTCTTGAATTTTCCACAAAAACGTGGTCGGGTTTGCACCCGACCACGTCTGCCATGGAGTTGTATCTATTTACTTGCTGATGTTTGCGATCTGAGCAAGTGCTGCATCACGAAGGTTCTTTGGCAGAGCCACGTAACCAAGTGAAGCTGCCTTGGTAGGCATGCAAGTCTTGACTACATAAGTGAACCAACCTTCAACTGCCGCTGCCTTCGCGGTGGTTGCGTTCTTTGGTGCAAGACCATAAGTCACGATAGTTAGCTGGTAGGCACCCTTGATCTTCTTGGTGAAGTCGATGGTCAGGCTGCCATCAGTCTTTGGGCTGTTTGAATCAACCACGGTGGTCTGGCCGGCCAAGAACTTGGCGCCAGACGCTGCAGAAGGAACTACAAAATCACCGGCTGCGTTCTTTAGAGCCGCATAAGCAACCTTCGCGGTCACTGCGTCTGATAGGTCAAAATAACCAAATGCATACTTGGTGTTCTGTACTTTGTCGGCTAGAACCGATGAAGTCGCCTTCACAGTAGCGTTTGGGTTAGTTGCCTTAACCTGTGCGGTTAGGTCCTTCGACTTGGTCCAGCCAGCTGATGGCACATTCTGAAGCAAGTAGTTGGTTAGGTTTTCGGTGGTGCCTGAGGCATCACGGTAGAAAGTCACGATTGACTTTGCTGGAAGCTTCTTGCCTGGGTTCAGCTTGGCGATTGCCTTGTCATTCCACTTGGCGATGGTGCCTTTTAGAATTCCTGATACTGCCGCGGCGTCAAGCTTAAGACCAGCTGGGATTCCAGAACTCTTGTTGTAAGCAAAAACTACAGGTCCGCCTAGTAGCGGAACGGTCATGAATGAAGCAGGTGCGGTTTCCGATGAACCGTAGACACCATCTGTAGCAGCCCAGTCAACGGCACCCTTAGCGAACTCGCTGCGGCCTGTGCCTGATCCGGTTGAAGTATAGGTAGCAGTGTCGTTGCTGCTTGGGTCCCAGTGTGACAAGCAGTACTGCAGTGCGCCATTAGCAAATGATGAACCCTTGCCGGCGATTGCCTCGGCAGCGAAAGCTGGGGTTGCGGTTGCGGTAAGACCAAATACGGCAGCAACTGCTGCGGCCTTGACCAAGAACTTGTTGTTCATTTTTCTCCTAGTTAGATGTCAACTACTGACGAATTAATAAAAGAACCTGCGGTCAAACGGCAACCTAAACTGTGCTTTACCGCCAGCGAACTTAAGGTAAACATTTGGTGTTAGCCGAAGTGCCCGTTTACGTAGTCATTGGTTCGTGAATCGATTGGCTGATTGAAGACTTGTTCAGTCTCACCAAATTCAACGACTCCACCTGGAGTATTGTCTTCTGCAAGGAAGAAGGCAGTCTGGTCCGAAACACGCTGTGCCTGCTGCATGTTGTGGGTTACGATCACGATAGTCATCGACTCGGAAAGCTCTTGAATGGTCTCTTCGATACGTCTTGTGGAGCCAGGGTCAAGCGCTGAACAAGGCTCATCCATTAGCAAGACGCGGGGGTCCATTGCTAGTGAGCGAGCTATACAGAGACGTTGCTGTTGCCCACCTGAGAGCGATAGCGCTTGGTCACTGAGGCGGTCTTTGACCTCGTTCCAGATCGACGCACGCTTTAGCGAGGTCTCAACGATCTCGTCTAAATTACTTGCCTTTCGGCCAGAAAGCTTCAGTCCGCTAATGACATTTTCGCGAATAGACATCGTTGGAAACGGGTTTGGCTTTTGAAAAACCATTCCAATTTTGATTCGCACGTCTACTGCGTTCATAGCTGGGTCGTAAATATCTTGCCCATCTAACAGCACCCTACCTGCCAGACCTGCGGAAGGAATTAATTCGTGCATGCGATTTAGGGTTCGCAAAAACGTAGACTTACCGCAGCCTGAGGGGCCGATTAGAGCAGTCACTTTATTTGCCGGAAAAGTTAGGTTTACATTCTCAAGAACTTGGCGTTCCCCGAACCACACGCTGACGTCTTCGGAACTTAGGCTCGATGCAGTTAGTTGCTCAGCACTCATTTAGTTTTCCTTGTTTTTTTAGAGATTGCCTTTGTGCGACTGGCGAATCGCGCCAGTCCAAATAACAGACCCACCACAATTAGCAACACCAAAGCCGCTCCCCAGGCACGGTCTTGTGAGGTTTGATATAGCGAGCCAAGGAAGCCGTAAATGTAAGTTGGTAGGGCTGCGATGCCACCACTGAACGGGTTCAGGTTTGTGCTGTTGTTTGCGTTGATGGTCAGAATCAAAGGTGCAGTTTCACCTACAACACGCGCCAGACCAAGAAGCACCGCGGTAATAATTCCACTCTTCGCTGCCGGCAGCACGACTTGAAAAAACGCTCGATAATTCGGTGCACCCAGTGCCAGAGCCGCTTGACGCAAATCAGAAGGAACAAGCTTTAAGGCCTCTTCGGCGACGCGAGCCACGGTCGGCAACATCAATGGGAATAGCGCCAGGGCTCCAGTAAAACCAGACCTTTCGAGGCCAACAACACCCATGAACGACAAGATGAACAAACCAGACACAACCGATGGAAGGCCACTCAGCGCCT
>JBEGRY010000013.1:0-22611 GCA_041180265.1 Actinomycetota bacterium
AATTACCTGCTTGGCACGAACGTGCCAAATTCGCTCTCGAGAAACTCCGTTGGCCGCACCCTTATCTAGGTGATCGGTGCGGTGTTCGACTGCAACGATGTAGTTCGAGTCATAACTACCCAACACCGAGGTGCGTGGCAGGTAGGTGAACTCACGCTCTTGCTTTGAGTTTTCGATGGTTGAAGCCACCCACTCGCTAGCCGAGCGATCGTTAATCTTTTCGTCGCGAGCGCCAAGCAACCAACCACCCGGGGCCGGCTTTTCGTCCATCAAAATTGTGCGAGCACCGCTGCGGGCGGCAATGCGAGCTGCGGCAAGGCCTGCCGGGCCGGCACCAACCACTAGAACATCGGCGTGCACGTATTTGCGGTCGTAATAGTCAGTGTCTTTGCGAGGATCCATCGTGCCAAGACCACTAAGCATCTTGGCATCAAGGCCATTCACGATTTCCACGGTGGTTGCCGAAAGCATTGATTCGCGCACGCTGTGGCCTGGGCGCTGAACGTCAATCAGTGCGTTTGGCTCTTCAACACCGGCCGAGTAAATGCCACGAGGGCGACCAAGGTACATTGACTGGCCACAGGCATCGATGCCATTTGCCAGCATGGCCGACGCAACGGTGTCGCCGCGTAGGCCAGTAAGCCTCTTGCCATCAAGGGTAAAGGCGACCTCGTCGGCTCGGTCAATGCTTGCGCCAGGAACGGCGTCTTTAGCTAGACGATATGACATTAGTTTTCCTTACCGTTTGAATCGATGTCAGGGCGCTTCTGACCCATTTCATAGATTGCTTTGAATTCATAAGTCTCGGTATTGCGAACAGCGTTGAACCACTTGCGGCAACCGGTTGAGTGAACCCAACGCTCTGCGTAGTCACCGCGAGTGTTCTCGCGATAGAACAGGTACTTGGCCCACTCGGCGTCGCTCAGCGCATCGGTGTTCTCTGGGTAAGCAACGTGTGCCTGACCACCGTAGTGAAATTCGTTTTCATTTCTTGGCCCGCAGTAAGGGCATTCAATCAACAGCATGTGATGGGTTCCTTAGATTAGTGAGCTACCGCGGCTGCGCCGTGTTCGTCGATTAGGCGACCGGTTTCAAAGCGGTCTAGTGAGAAGGCACGGTTTAGTTCGTGCGCTTCGTCATTTGCAATTGTGTGAGCAAAAGTGAAACCAGAACTTGGTGTTCCCTTGAAGCCACCTGTTCCCCAACCACAGTTGACGTAAAGGTTGTCGATTTCGGTTTTAGAAATAATCGGTGAAGCGTCTTGAGTGGTGTCAACGATTCCACCCCAGGTGCGAATGATGTGTGCACGAGAGAAGATCGGGAACAGCTCCACAGCTGCGGCCATTTGCTCTTCAATCACGTGGAACGCACCACGCTGACCGAAGCCGTTATAGGAATCGATTCCCGCACCCATCACAAGCTCTCCCTTGTGAGCCTGTGAAACGTAAACGTGAACGTGGTTAGACATAACAACTGTTGGGTGTACCGGCTCAAACAATTCTGAAACCAGTGCTTGAAGCGGGTGTGACTGAATCGGAAGTTTGATTCCGGCCATCTCAGCAACAGAAGAGCTGTTACCGGCAGCGGCTAGACCAACCTTGCCCGCGTGAATCGTTCCACGAGTGGTTTCAACCCCGGTAATGCGGTTTCCATCTTTAATGAAGCCGGTCACCTGGCAGTTTTGAATGAAGTCAACGCCAAGTGCGTCTGCCTTGCGAGCAAAAGCCCAAGCTACGTGGTCGTGCTTGGCAATACCTGCTCGCGGTTGGTAGGTGGCACCCATGACTGGGTAGCGAATGTCATCGTTGATGTTAACAATCGGGCAGATTTCTTTAACCTCTTTAGGGGTTAGCCACTCGGCGTCAACGCCGTTTAGCTGGTTCGCGTTCACGCGGCGCATGCTGTCACGAACATCACCCAGGGTGTGAGCTAGGTTCATTACGCCGCGCTGGCTGAACAAGAAGTCATATTCAAGTTCTTCAGGAAGCTGTTCCCAAAGCTTTAGTGCGTGCTCATAAAGGGCCGCGCTCTCGTCCCATAGGTAGTTAGAGCGAATGATGGCGGTGTTGCGAGCCATGTTTCCGCCGCCTAGCCAGCCCTTCTCGAGCACTGCCACGTTAGTGATGCCATAGCGGGTAGCCAAGAAGTACGCGGTAGCAATACCATGACCACCACCACCGACAATCACAACGTCATATGATTTTTTCGGTTCTGGGTGGCGCCACAGAAAATCCGGGTGCTCTGGAAGTAGATCAGCCATTAACGTGCTCCAAACGGTTTTAGATCTGGGTAAAGAGGGTTTGCCAAAGCAAGAGCTTCAACACGAGAACGCAAACCACTGATGATTGAAGAATCAACTGAGCCTTCTTCGCCAGCCTTTGCCCGTTCAACCAATGCGGTTGCAATGATGTCGGCAACCTCACGGAAGTTTTCTTCGCTGAATCCGCGAGTGGCCAATGCCGGGGTACCAATGCGAATACCTGAGGTAACCATTGGCGGGCGCGGATCAAACGGAACAGCATTGCGGTTAACAGTGATGTCAACCTGTGCAAGCACATCTTCACCCTGCTGACCATTGATCGGCGAGTGGCGCAAATCAACAAGCACAAGGTGAACGTCGGTGCCGCCAGTAAGAACAGAAATGCCCTGTTCCTTAACATCGGCTTGTTCTAAACGCTCAGCAAGAATTCGTGCGCCAGCAAGTGTGCGCGCTTGACGCTCGGCAAACTCTTCGGTCGCAGCAATCTTGAAAGCAACTGCTTTACCAGCAATCACGTGCTCAAGTGGGCCACCTTGTTGACCAGGAAAAACACCTGAGTTAACTTTCTTTGCAATTTCTGCATCGTTAGTCAAAATAATTCCACCGCGAGGGCCACCAAGAGTTTTGTGTGTGGTTGAAGTAACCACGTGTGCGTGTGGCACCGGTGATGGGTGCAAACCTGCAGCAACCAAACCTGCGAAGTGCGCCATGTCAACCATTAGGTAGGCACCAACCAAATCAGCAATGCGGCGGAACTCTGCAAAGTCTTCATGACGCGGGTAAGCAGACCAACCAGCGATGATTAGTTTCGGCTTAGATTCCAAAGCAACGCGCTCGACTTCTTTCATGTCGATTGTGTTTGTGCCCTCGGTCACACCGTAAGCAGCAACTTTGTAAAGACGGCCCGAGAAGTTAATTTTCATTCCGTGAGTTAGGTGACCGCCGTGAGCTAGGTTCAAACCAAGAATTGTGTCGCCCGCATCGAGCAGCGCGTGCATTACCGAAGCGTTCGCCTGCGCACCAGAGTGAGGTTGCACGTTTGCAAACTGCGCACCGAACAAATACTTAAGACGCTCAATCGCAAGAGTCTCGATCACGTCAACAAATTCACAGCCGCCGTAATAACGCTTACCCGGATATCCTTCGGCGTATTTATTAGTCAGCACCGAACCCTGTGCCTGCATCACAGCAAGAAGAGTGTGGTTCTCAGATGCGATCATCTCGAGGCCGTGCTGCTGGCGGTGAAGCTCGTTATTGATTTGCTCGGCAACCTCAGGGTCAAGCACCGCTAGGTCGGCATTAAGAGATGAACTCATGTGGGGGACTCCATTGTCGGAATTGTCGATATCTTGTTGATAACTGATATGTCAGTAAAGCATAAACTGGTATTTACTGGTCGGGCAACATGTTTATATAAGGGTTATAAATAGGTAACGAAAGGGGGATTTCGATGGCTACTGGCAATGCCTCGCTGGCCGAACAGGCCTATCAAATCCTGCTTGACCGCCTAGTTATGCTCGAAATTCAACCTGGCGACCCCATGAACGAGCAGCAGCTGGCTTCTGACCTGGATATGGGGCGAACCCCCATCCGTGAGGCCTTAAAACGCCTAGAAACAGACCATTTGGTCGATAATTACCCCCGCCAGGGTACTTTCGCCAGTCGAATCGACATTGGCGACCTGGCTTTTGTCTCTGAAATGCGCCTAGTTCTTGAGCCGCACGCCGCTTTTAGGGCCGCAAAAGACGCATCCGAGGCCAATCGCGAGGCAATGTCGGCCCTGGCCAAGCAAATTGCCCCTCTTGTGGCCGAAAATACGCCAAAACAAGACCTTTTGCACTTCGACCTGGGAGTGCACCGCTCTATATATAAGGCCTTGGATAACCCTTATCTTCAAGAAACTTTGGTGCGCCTGGATAACCTAGCCACCCGCCTCTGGATGTCGGTTTTGGATCGGGTTCCGGTGGTGGCAAACCACGTTGAAGAACACGTGGCCCTGCTTGGCGCAATCGTTGAGGGTCGGGCCGAAGAGGCTGCCGAAATTGCCCGCGATCACGTGCAGAGCTTCGAAAAAGTCGTGCGCGCAGCGCTTTAGCAACATAACGGTTCAAAAACATCTTGGTTTAGGCCAATTTGCCGTCATTACAATCAAGATGTGATCACAAATTTCGATGTCGAGATTCAGGCATAGCTTGATTCAGCCAGACTCAGTCCAAAAGCCATATGTGCTTCGACTCTCGTGCGCTCAGCAGCCGGGAATCGTTCAGGCTGTGACCACTTTTCTTTTTGAACGCAATTTCGATATTCAAGAGCATCAGCAATTCGACGACGCCTATCTTGATCGCTTTTATTTGCGCACCGCTTTCAACAGTTCGGCTAGTGTTCCAGAAATTGCCAAATTGACAGCCGAGTTTTCTGAAATTGCCAAACGCTTTGACATGAAGTTTGAATTTCACGAACCAAGCCCAATCAAAATCGTTGCTCTGGTTTCAAAAGAAGGCCACTGTTTAAACGATTTGTTGTTTAGATGGCGTGCCGGTTCACTCGGGGGTGAATTAGTTGCGGTGGCATCAAACCACGAAGCATTGAAGACCATGGTTGACGCTGCAGATCTACCTTTCGTGCACATTCCGATGACCGCCGCAACTCGAGCAGAATCCGAGAAGAAATATCGCGCGTTCATCAAAGAATATGATGCCGACCTAATTGTGTTAGCAAGATTCATGCAAGTTTTTTCAGACGAATTTGTGACCGACTATTCAAGTCGAGCAATAAACATCCACCACTCGTTCTTGCCTGGTTTTAAAGGTGGCAAACCATATCACCAGGCATATGATCGCGGTGTAAAACTTGTAGGCGCAACCGCGCACTACATAACGGCAGAACTCGATGAAGGCCCAATCATCGAACAAGACGTCGTGAGAGTTAACCACTCGTTTGATCCATCGGCCATGGCAACAATCGGTCGCGATGTAGAAACAAGTGTTTTATCAAGAGCAGTAAAGTGGCATGCCGAACACCGTGTGGTGAACGACGGTCACCGCACAATCGTTTTCAATTAGTAATCGCATTTACAAAGGAGTAGCAGCAGTGTCATCACCATTCAAATTAGTTACCGGTGCAGAAGATTCGACATCTAGTTTTCTGCCGGCTTTCGGCCAGTTCATTAACGGCAAGGTCGTTCCAAGTCACTCAGGCGAAACTGTAGATGTGATCGACCCGGCAACCGAAAAGGTAATCACTAAGGTTGCCGCCGGAAACAAGCAAGATGTTGATGACGCGGTAAAGGCAGCCCGCGCGGCCGCTAAGACTTGGGGCAAGACAGTGCCTAAAGACCGTGCCGACATTCTGAACGCTATTGCCGACCGCATGCAAGAGCTGCGCGATGAGTTCATTGCGCTTGAGGCGCTTGACACTGGCAAGCCAATCATGGTTTCAGAGATTGACATTGACCTAACCATCGACTGCTTCCGTTTCTTCGCTGGTGCATGCCGAGCCTTCACCACCATGGGTGGCGGTCAGTACGTAGAGGGCAACACCTCACTTATCTTGCGTGAGCCAGTTGGTGTGGTTGGCGTTATCACACCTTGGAACTACCCAATCATGATGGCTGCTTGGAAGATGGGCCCGATTCTTGGTGGCGGAAACACACTTGTGCTTAAGCCAAGCGAGATTACCCCGCTAACCACCCTGAAGCTTGCCGAAGTTATCAATGACATTGTTCCTGCCGGTGTTGTAAACATCGTGACAGGTTCTGGTTCGGTAGTTGGTAACGCGCTTTCATCACACCCAAACATTGACCTGGTTGCCCTAACCGGTAGCGTGAACAGCGGTCGTTTGGTTGCTGAGTCAGCTGGTTCAACCCTGAAGCGTGTTCACCTAGAGCTTGGCGGCAAGGCCCCTGTGATTATTCACGCCGATGCTGATCTAGAGGCAGCAGCTGCCGGTGTGCGCACCGCTGGTTACTGGAACTCGGGTCAAGAGTGTGGTGCAGGTTGCCGTGTAATCGTGCACGAATCAGTTGCCGAAGAATTCACCAAGCACTTGGTACGCGAAGTAAGCACACTTGTGGTTGGCTCACCATCTGGTGGTTCAACTGTTGAGATTGGCCCAGTAGTTTCAAAGGCACACTACGACCGCGTAATGAAGGCAATCAACCTTGCTGTTGAGCAGGGTGCAACCATCGCAGTTGGTGGCCACGGATTCGACGGCAACGGCTACTACATCGCGCCAACTGTAATCACAAACGTTTCGCCAACCTCTTCAATCGCAACCGAAGAAGCTTTCGGCCCTGTGGTTAGCGTTGAAACCTTCACCGATGAGGCTGAGGTAATCGAGCGTTCGAACGCAACCATGTATGGTTTGTCAGCTTCGGTTTGGACCAGCGATGCAAAGCGCTCGATTCTGGCACCCCAAGAGTTGGACTTCGGAACCGTTTGGGTTAACTCACACTTGATTTTGGCTAACGAAGTGCCATGGGGTGGATTCAAGGGCTCGGGTTACGGCCGCGACCTATCTGTTTACGCAATGGAAGACTTCACTCGCACCAAGCACGTGATGATCAACCACGCGTAACAGTACCGGCACCTTTGAACGGGCTAGCTAAGCCCATTCAAACGGAAAGCTTTGAAAACGCTCCTTGCCCGCGTTTTCTTAACTAGGCCAGCACATTGTCAACCAGAAGTTTCGCTTCTTTCTGTACCGACTCCAAATGTTGCTGGCCTAGAAAGCTTTCCGCATATATCTTGTAAACGTTTTCGGTGCCCGACGGGCGAGCCGCAAACCAAGCGTTTTCGGTTTCAACCTTCAGGCCGCCAAGTGCTGCGCCATTACCTGGTGCGTGAGTGAGAATTGCGCTGATTTTTTCGCCCGCGAGTTCAGACGCACTAACCGCGTCGGCAGAAAGCTTGCCAAGTTTTGCCTTTTGCTCAAGCGTGGCCGGGGCATCGATGCGTTCGTAAGCCGGCGCGCCATATTTTGCGGTTAGCTCGCCATAGTGCTTGCTTGGAGTCTTGCCGGTGACTGCGGTGATTTCGCTGGCAAGCAACGCAAGAATCAAACCATCTTTATCGGTTGACCAAGCTTTGCCATCAAGGCGCAAGAACGATGCACCCGCTGATTCTTCGCCACCGAAACCAACCGAGCCATCAATCAGGCCGGGCACAAACCACTTGAAACCAACCGGCACTTCAATCAATTTGCGACCCAGCGATTCAACAACATGATTGATGATGCTCGACGAAACCATGGTCTTACCAACGGCTGCGCTTGGGCTCCAGCCCGGGCGGTTGCGATATAAGTAGTCAATCGAAACAGCCAAGAAGTGATTCGGGTTCATTAGCCCGTGATCGCGTGTGACGATTCCGTGGCGGTCGGCGTCGGCGTCGTTACCAGTTGAAATATCAAACTTGCTTCGATCTTCAATCAACGAGGCCATGGCAAATTGCGATGAGCAATCCATGCGAATTTTTTCATCCCAGTCCAAAGTCATAAAGCCAAACTGAAAATCAACCTTAGGGTTCACCACGGTGAGATTTAGGTTGTAGCGTTCGCCGATTGCGCCCCAGTAATCAACCGATGCACCACCCATAGGGTCGGCACCGATTGTTACGTTACTGTCGGCGATTGCCTGCAGGTTCAGCACATCGACAAGCTGTGAAACATAGTTGTCTCGAAAGTGAAACTTGGTTGGGTTTGGCTTAGCGCGCTTAACCTCGCGCAGACCGCCAAGAATAATTTCGTTAGCGCGCGCGGCAATCCAGTTGGTGGCATCGCTGTCGGCTGGGCCACCGTGCGGCGGGTTGTATTTGAAACCACCATCGCCCGGCGGGTTGTGACTCGGGGTAATCACCAAGCCATCGGCTAGCGAAGAATCGCCAGCTTGCTTGCCCTCGTTGTGATTTATGATCGCCACCGAAACTGCCGGGGTTGGCACGTAGCGACCCTCGGCATCGACCATGGTAATTACATCGTTGCCAGCCAAAACCTCAAGCGCGGTTTCTTCGGCAGGCCCGCTTAGCGCATGAGTATCTTTGCCAACATAAATCGGGCCATGGATATTTTCGCGACGACGATATTCCACAATCGCCTGCGTAATTGCTGCGATGTGGTCTTCGTTGAAAGATCCGTTAAGCGAAGTGCCGCGGTGACCGCTGGTGCCAAAGGCCACTTTCTGTTCGGCCGTGGT
This sequence comes from Actinomycetota bacterium, assembly GCA_041180265.1. GTDB lineage: Bacteria > Actinomycetota > Actinomycetes > Actinomycetales > Microbacteriaceae > Rhodoluna. Next base: position 8,448 of record JBEGRY010000013.1, read on the forward strand.
CACATCCGGGTGCACCTCAAAATACGCGGCCAGGAGTTTTTGAATGTCGATTAGATCAGATTGTTGTGCCTTTTGGCCCGCTCGCTCGCTCATAAAGACATTTTGCTCGTAGTCTTTATCTATGTCATCTAAATCAAGTAACGGTTCGGCAAAGAAAAGCTATTCGTACCTAGGTCCGATTGGCACTTTTACCGAGCTTGCCCTTGCCCAGGTTGCCGAAGCCAAGGGGGCAAACTGGCGCGCGGTTAGCCACGTGCAAGATGCCATTGATGATGTGCTTGCCGGCCGCGCTTACCGCGCGATTATTCCGGTAGAGAATTCGGTTGAAGGTGGGGTTAGTGCCACCAGCGATGCACTTGCCGTGAACCCAAACATTCGCATCTATGGCGAATACCTGGTGCCGGTGACATTCGACCTGGTTGCTCGCCCGGGCACCAAGTTAGAAGACATCAAGATTGTTGCCACCCACCCGGTTGCCTATGCGCAGACACGCGCCTGGTTGAGCAAAAACATTAAAAAGCATGCGCACCTGCCGGCAACTTCAACTGCAGCTGCAGCCGCAGATCTTTTGGTTAGTGACAACGCTGATGCAGCGGTTGCCGCACCAAGCATTACTAAGCACTACAAGCTAAAGGTGCTGGCAAAAAACATTGGCGACAACAAGAACGCGCAGACTCGCTTCTTGCAGATTGGTCTAGCTAACTCGACCCCGAAGGCAACTGGCAAAGACAAGACCTCGGTAATTGTTGAACTGCCAGATGACCGCCCGGGTGCACTGCTCGAAATGCTTGAGCAGTTCGCTGCACGCGGGGTAAACCTTTCGCGAATTGAGTCGCGCCCAATTGGCGATCAGCTTGGCCGCTACCGATTCAACATTGATATTCAGGGTCACATTGAAGATCACGCGGTGGCCGAGGCGCTGCGCGGCTTGCACCGTTTCTCGCCGAAAGTTATTTTCTTGGGCTCATACCCTCGCGCCGACAAAAAGAAATCGGTGCACGACGGAAACAATAACAACTCGGCATTCAGCGCTGCTGAAAAGTGGTTTAAGTCCTTACGGTAACCGCACGCGGTTTAACTTCGAACTCAATTTGAGTAATGAGCCCTAGCGGGTCACCGTCAATTTGCAAATGAATTGGCCTGTCTGGAGTCACTCGAATTTTTGAACCGCTGAGGTTTTCAAGTGTCTTAACGTTTGCGGTAGCCTCAAGCAATTGCTTGGCAACACGATTAACACGAATCACGTTGTTGCCAACGGTAACGCGCGACCAAAAATCAATCCAGTTCCAAAATCTGCGCGGGCCGATAACCGCTACATCAAGCAGGCCATCATCCAGTTTGGCGTCGGGCATCAGGTTGATGTTTCCCGGCAACCAACCGGCATTGCCGATCAGCAGTGAAACCAACTTCATGCGTCGGGGCTCTTTGCCATCTACTTCAACAAGCATTTTTTCAAAACGAGTAGGCAATGCACGCAGGCCACCATCGATGTAGGCTACCCAACCAATTTGGCGCTTGAGCTTTGGGTTGGTGTTGATCATGATTTTTGCATCAAGCCCTATCCCGGCCATTACCGAGAACAGCATTTCTCGACGATCACCGGATTCGAAAATGATTTTGGCAACACCAATGTCAATTGGGTGGCGGTTGCCCAGCAGAGCTCGCTTTACTGCACCACCGAAATCAGTTACATCTATATTCAAGTTGCGAGCCAGCACGTTTCCGGTTCCTACCGGCAGAATGCCAACCGTTACCTGCAGATTGTTCTCGACCACCGATTGCAATACCTCGCGAACCGTGCCGTCACCCCCGGCAACCAGAAGGTGAGTGGCATTTTGGGCCGCTGCGCGCTGGGCCTGAATTGCACCGGTTTCTTCGGCACTGGTCGGTAGCCAAAGTGCCGGCTCCCAACGCAAGCTTTGCAGGGTGCTTTGCAAGGCAGCGTCGAGTTTCTTGCGGTCTACTCGCCCCGGAAAGTAGATGACCGCGGCACGCTTTGCCTCACCCATAACCTCAGACTAGCTGGCGGTAAAAGCCTAAAAGGTAGGCTTATTGGGTGATTGACCCAAATTTGCTTAGAGACAACCCAGAAGCCATCAAAGTTAGCCAGCGTGCGCGCGGCAACGATGAGTCGCTGGTTGATCAGGCCGTCGAGGCCGATGTTCGCTGGCGCAAGGCTTTGCAAGAGTTCGAAACCCTGCGTGCCGAGCAGAACGCTGCGGCAAAGTTGGTTGGTTCGGCAAGCAAAGAAGAACGCCCGGCACTGATTGCCGCCGGTCAGGTTATGGCCGAGAAGGTAAAGGCAGCAAACGAGATTGCCGATGCTGCGCAGAAGCACCTGGATGAACTGATCTGGAAGATCGAAAACGTAGTAATCGAGGGAGTGCCAACCGGCGGCGAAGACAACTTTGTAGTTGTTAAAGAGGTAGGCACCAAGCCGAACTTCGATTTCGAAGCGCAAGATCATGTTGCACTAGGCGAGAGCTTAGACATCATCGATATCGAACGCGGTACCAAGATTGCCGGTTCACGTTTTTACTTCTTGAAGGGCTGGGGCGCACGCCTTGAGCTTGCGCTAATGAACATGGCGCTAGATTTCGCAAGCAAGAATGACTTCACTGCACTAATTACTCCAACCCTGGTTCGCCCAGAGGTAATGGCCGGCACCGGTTTCTTGGGTGAACACAGCGATGAAATTTATTACCTACCGGCTGACGAGCTTTACCTAACCGGCACCAGTGAAGTTGCGCTCGCCGGATATCACCGCGATGAAATCATTGATCTTTCAAACGGCCCACTGCGTTACGCCGGTTGGTCAACCTGCTACCGCCGCGAGGCTGGGTCGGCTGGCCGCGATACTCGCGGAATTTTGCGCGTGCACCAATTCAACAAGCTTGAAATGTTTAGCTACATCGACCCGGCCGATGCCGAGGCAGAACACGCAAAACTATTGGCGTTCCAAGAAGCAATGCTGCAGGCTTGCGAGTTGCCTTACCGCGTGATTGACACAGCCGCTGGTGATCTTGGTTCAAGCGCTGCACGCAAGTATGACGCAGAAGCATGGGTGCCAACCCAGGGCGTTTACCGCGAACTAACTTCAACCTCTAACTGCACTACCTACCAAGCGCGCCGCCTAAACGTGCGTTTTAGAAATGCAGAAGGCAAAACTCAAACTGCCGCAACTCTTAACGGAACTTTGGCCACCACTCGTTGGCTGGTTGCGATTCTTGAAAATCACCAGCAGGCCGATGGTTCGGTTCGCATTCCAGCTGCGCTGCGCCCTTACCTTGGTGGTCAAGAATTTATTTCACCAAAGCCAGCTGCTTAATAAATGACTGTTGCAACCGGTGATGATCGTTGGCTAATAGCCATCGACATTGACGGCACGCTCGTGCACGATGATGGTTTTCTTTCGCAGCGCGTAGTTAAAGAAGTGCAACGAGTGCGAGAACTTGGCCACGAGGTGATAGTTGCCACCGGTCGAAGTGCGGCAAACGCTTACCCCGTAATTCGTGATGTTGGTGTGCAAAAAGGTTTTGCTGTCTGCTCTAACGGCGCTGTAACTATTCGAGTTGATCACGAACAAGAGCGAGGTTTCGATGTGCATGAGGTTGTCTCATTTGACCCCAAGCCGGTGTTATCTCAGTTAATCGAATCGCTGCCGAACGCACACTTTGCGGTTGAAGACCTTGACGGTTCGTATCGCTTTCACCGTGAATTTCCGGCCTACGCGCTGGGCGATATGAACCACGAGACTCCACTTGATGAACTAACCGCGCACCCGGTTAGCCGTGTGGTGGTGCTTTCGCCAGAACACGACGCCGAAGAATTTGGCCTAATGATTGATCGACTTGGTTTGCACTCGGTGACCTATGCAATTGGTTACACCGCTTGGCTAGACATTGCGCCGAGTGGCGTGAGCAAGGCATCCGCGCTTGAAAAGCAACGCACGGCGTTGGGCATTAAGCCAAACCAGGTGATCACTATTGGCGATGGCCGAAATGATATTCAGATGTTTGAGTGGGCTAAGAACTTGGGTGGGTTCGCCTTTGCCATGGGCCAGGCGCCCGAAGAAGTTAAAGAGGCGGCAACTGCTGTGACCGCTGCGGTCGAGGATGACGGCGTGGCCCAAGTTCTAGCAGGCTTTGAGGGAATCCTTTATATCGGGTAAGGTAGCAAGGTACGGAAGCGTGCCGGAGCGGCCGAACGGAACAGTCTTGAAAACTGTCGTAGTTAATAGCTACCGTGGGTTCAAATCCCACCGCTTCCTCCACAAACAAGTAAACCCCCGAGAATTCGGGGGTTTACTTGTTTAAGAAAGCGGCGGGAATTGTGCCGCCCTTCGGCTCCCGAAAGGTAGCTCTAATAAGGAAGTATTTTGGCGGTCTCGCACAGCCTGTTCTAAAAACTGGCTAGTTCGCCAGTTTTCTTAACGCCCATGCTCAGTGCTCGCCCCTTCCTCCACAGAGAATCCCCAGCATCTAGCTGGGGTTTTTCGTTTAAACTGTAGGTTCATGGAAAACCAGACCCCTCCCCAAGTTTCGAAGCGCCAGGCCAAGGCTCAGCGTGGTTTCGCGCGCCACGGCCGAATCAAGGTGCAGACCAAGGCCAGCGCTATCTGGGGCCTGATTTTTAAGATTTTGGGCCTAGCCCTGGGTGTTGCGGTTGCCATTTCGGGCATTGCGATTGCCGAGCTGTCAAACACCATCAAGCAAAACGGCATTGTACTTGCCGGTTCAACCAAAATCACCGAGGCCGATCTAGCCGGCCCAATCAACATGCTCTTGGTGGGCAGCGATACCCGCAAGGGTCAGGGCAAGGGCTACGGAAACGACACTTCTGAACTTGCCGACGTAATTATTCTTTTGCACATTTCGGCAGACCGCAAAAATGCAGTTGCGCTTTCTTTCCCGCGCGATTTGCTAGTGCCTTACCCGGCCTGCCCAAGTACTTCGACTCCACCGGGGCCAGGATACCTGCCGCAATCACTCGGTCAAATTAACGCAACCATTGCAAACGGTGGCCCTGGCTGCACGCTGCTAACCGTTGAAGCACTGACCGGCGTAAAGATTCCATTCCTTGCCATGATCGACTTTAAGGGCGTAATTGAAATGTCGAACGCCATTGGTGGCGTTGATGTTTGTGTTGCATCAGAGATTGCTGACCCGTACACCAAGCTTTACCTAAAGCCAGGTGAATACACATTGCAGGGCAAGCAGGCGTTGCAGTTCCTGCGCACCCGTCACGGTGTTGGCGACGGCAGTGACCTTGGCCGAATTTCAAACCAGCAGACTTTCTTAACCTCGCTAGTGCGCAAGGTTAAGAGTGAAGGTGTGCTGGGCAACCCGATTTATCTTTACTCTCTAGGCACCGCTGCTGCGCGCAACATGAAGCTTTCAGAAAGCATGACCGATGTTGGCGTGATGGTAGCACTAGCTGGCGCGTTGAAAGATGTCGAGCTAGACAAAATAACTTTCTTGCAGGTGCCTTCACGCGGTGGCCTACCTGCGCCTTACTCAGGACGCGTTGCGCCGATTTATGAGCAGGCAAACATTCTGTTCGAAAAGATTGCCAACGATAAGCCTTTGATTTTGGCCAAGGCCAACACCGGCGAGGGTGCCGTGGTTGAAGATGGCTCAAGCCCTGCGCCAAGCGCATCGCCGTCGCCAAGTACTTCAGCAAGTGCCGATGAGGTGCTGCCTGACTGGGCGCGCGGAACAAACGCTGCAACCACAACCTGCTCTAACTAAAAATCCGAGAGGCTAACTATGGCTGAATACACTTTTCTGCGCGGTTCAAAAGACTGGTGGCGCCAAGCTGTGGTTTATCAAATTTATCCACGCAGTTATGCCGACAATAATGGCGATGGTATCGGAGACCTAAAGGGAATTACCTCTCGCGTTCCATATCTAAAGCAGCTAGGTGTTGATGCGGTTTGGCTTAGCCCGTTCTACCCATCGGAGCTTGCCGATGGTGGCTATGACGTTGCCGATTACCGCAACATCGACCCACGCATTGGCACACTGGCGGACTTCGATGAAATGCTCGAAGCGCTGCACACAGAGGGTATCCGTGTATTTGTCGACATTGTGCCGAACCACTCATCAGATCAGCACGAATGGTTCCAGGCTGCTTTGAAGGCGCCGAAGGGTTCGAAAGAGCGCGACCGCTACATTTTTAGAGACGGCAAGGGCGCGAACGGCGAGATTCGCCCTAGCGAATTGGTTAGTCACTTTGGCCCAACCGCGTGGACTCGAATTACCGAACCCGATGGCACACCGGGCCAGTGGTACATGCACCTGTTCGCAAAAGAGCAACCAGATTTCAACTGGGATAACCCGGAAGTGCGCGATGACTTTTTGAAAACAATTCGTTTTTGGAGTGACCGCGGCGTTGATGGCTACCGAATTGACGTTGCACACGCATTGACTAAGAATTTGGCGAACGGGCATCTGCCAGAGCGCACCAGCTTTGACCTTAAAGTCATGAAGAACGATGGCACCGACGACTTGTTCGACCGTGATGAAGTTCACGAGATCTACAAAGCATGGCGCAAAATTTTCAATGAATACGACCCACCGCGCGTTGCAGTTGCCGAGGCATGGGTGCATGCAAATCGTCGCGCGGCCTATGCAAGTGAAGAGGGCCTTGGTCAGTCATTTAGTTTTGACTTAGCGTTTGAACCTTGGAGCGCAAAAAAGTTTCACAAGACAATTTCTTACAACCTAGCTGCATCAGCAAATACCGGTTCGTCAAACACTTGGGTATTCTCAAACCACGATGTGATTCGACACGCGACTCGATTTGGTCTTGATGCAGAGTCACTAAAGAATTTGCCGAAGTGGTTCCGCTCGGCAGACCGTGAATCGAAAATTAATTTTGAGCTTGGCTTAGCACGTGCGCGCGCAGCGACGATGTTGATTCTTGCTTTGCCGGGTTCTACATATTTGTATCAGGGTGAAGAACTTGGTTTGCATGAACCGCTAAATATTCCAAGCGAACAAATGCAAGACCCACAGTGGTTTAGAAGCGAGGGCTCAATTAGTCGTGACGGTTGCCGAGTACCAATGCCGTGGACATCAACTGGTTCATCATTCGGTTTCGGCCCAGGCGGCTCACACCTTCCGCAGCCGGAATGGTTTAAAGATGTTAACGTTGAAAAACAAAGTGGTGTTGCCAGTTCCACTCTTGAGCTTTACCGTCAGGCACTGAAACTGCGTAAGCAACTGCAGACCAATGAAAAGCTAACTTGGAACAAGCACTGGTTCAAAGCGAACATCCTTGACTTCACCAGACCCAACGGTTGGCGTTCGATTACAAACTTTGGCAACAAGCCAATCAAGTTGCCAGCCGGCAAGGTGTTGCTAAGCAGTGGCCCGCTTGATGGCCAGGTTTTGCCAGCGAACACCACTGTTTGGCTAGAGAACTAGGTTTCGGCTTGGCCCGCTTTGGGCTAAACTGAACAGGTTCGAGGAGACGTCGCATAGCCCGGTCGAGTGCGCCTCACTGCTAATGAGGTAAGGGTTTTAAAAGCCCTTCGGAGGTTCAAATCCTCTCGTCTCCGCCACGAACAACCCCTAGACCGCGTGAAATAAAGCGAATAAGATAGGGAAGTTGCCCAAAAGGCAGCAAAACGCACCAACTCGCGTTTGTAGCTCAACGGATAGAGCATCTGACTACGGATCAGAAGGTTGGGGGTTCGAGTCCCTCCAAGCGCACGAAAACCCCGCAGGATCTCACGTCTAGCGGGGTTTTTACCTTAACTTCCTAATATCTGGAATGTAGCGTCTAAGTTTGGGGTTCTTGAACATAGGGAAGGGAAGCATGAAAAATAACACGCTGGCGATGATTGCGACGGTCGCTCTAGTACTAGGCCCGGCCTCGATGATTGGCTACATTGACCCGGCAGTCTGCGAAGGCCTACCTTCGAGTGATTTTGTCTCATGCGAGGTTGCGGCTGCGCAGCACCTATGGGCGTTCGCCGGGTTTACTATTTTCGGTGCCGGCACCCTGCTGCTTAGCTTTTTGCGACACAAGAAAAAAAGTGCAAGCAAAAACTAAAAACGGCTTTGCACCAAAAACTTGCGAAACATGCAAACGAGATTTTGAGTGGCGCAAAAAATGGGCTCGAGATTGGGCAAGCGTTAAGTACTGCTCAGATAAGTGCCGAGCCGCACGAAGTTCTTAAGCTTTCGACAGTCTTGAGATTCTGTCGCGCGCTGCTTCTTCAATTGGCGAATCCGGCCCAACCGCTAGCCGCATAATTTTCAAAGTGTTCTTGGTTAGTGCCACAATCAAACCCTTTGGCCAAGAGCGCAATCCAAGCATTTCTCTGAATTCAGGCTTGAGTGATGCAACAGCAGCTTGAAAAAGAAGAGCGTATATCGGCTTTGCCAGAATCGGCAAGGGTGGGTTCCTAATAAACCCAATCACCTTCTGGGTTTCTTCATCAAAGCGCAAGAGGCCTTTTGACAAGTAGCTATCAACTTTCGCATCGAGTTCTGCACCACTCCTAGGTAAGCCCTCGGTCAAACCCAGCGGGCTTGCTGCGACCGCCCACTGATTTACGTAGCGATCGATTCCGCCCGGCACCGGAGTGTCTGAATAAGTTAGGTGCGAAACAATAAATGATTCGGTGAATGAAATGTGAACCCACATCATTAGGTCAGGGTCGGCGGCGCCATAACTGGTGTTAACGTTCTGGTTGTCTTTGTAGGTGCCCGTGACTGATTTGTGCAGTCGATTGACCCTGGATGCTTCTTGCTCGATGGCCTCTTGAGAACCAAATGTGGTGATTGTGAGCCAACGAATAGTGCCCGAAAGGCGCCCAAGCGGGTCGCTCTCATAGCGAGAATGCTGCGATACGCCACGAAGCGTTCCCGGGTGCAGTGCCTGCATCAACAGCGCACGGATGCCACCAACCAGTGTTCCGAAGTCGGCGTGCACGACCCATGGAGCGTCTTCAGGCACAAAAAAGCCGGGTTTGGTGCCGGTTTTCATGACCTCTAGCCATGGCGGAATACCGTTCGGATCACCTGAAAGTAGGCGCCTGAAGCGAACCGACATTCGCTCTTGGAATGGATTGTTGGGCAATCTGGTTTACCTCAGGGTCTAGGTTTTTTAGGTAGGGAAACTTCAGTTAGGAAAACAATGAGTGAGCGCGAATTAGTCCAACTTTTCGGCAAATCATGGATGAAAATAATCATCGCCCAGCTAGCACCAACATTCTTGCTAATTACTACCGTGGGTCTAATGCAGTTTGGCCTGATCGAGGCGCCATTTAGCGTGCGGCTATCAGCAGCTCTTATTCTTCTGGCTTCTGGAATTCTTGGTGCTCTTGCTGAATTTTCTGCTGCTGACGAAGCCATTGCAATTGCGAAGAGTGCCGCTAAAGCGCTACCGCAGTCTGTGATTGTTCAGCAGTTAGTGGTACAGGCAAAGCTGTTGCCGGTGGTGAAATTTGTGACCCCGGCGATTTTTGTAGCAATCTTTGTAGCAATTCTCTTCGCCTTGTTCGCTTAATCATGATTCTCGCCGGTAAAAACATTCTTCTACTTGGGGCAACAGGAGTATTTGGCACTGCCCTGACAAATGAATTCATAAACCGTGGGGCAAATGTTTATGCTGTGGCAAGCAATTCCAGCAAAGCCGGCGCTATTCAATCTGCGGTTGCACTGCGACTATTTGCCGATCTAGAAGATCAGCAAAGCATAAAAAATTTGACAGATTACGCAAATCAGAGTCTAGACATTGATGCAGTTGTGGTTGCTTCTGGTGTGGTTGGCTTTGGCACTGCAGTAAATACCACCAGCGTAGATGCATCTCGACTAATGCAGATTAATCACCTGGGGCCCGCTCAGGTTGTCGCCGCATTGCTGCCAAAGCTGTTGCAAAAACCGGAATCATTTGTTGCATCGATTACTGGAATTGTTGCCGAAAAAACATTTGCTGGAATGACAGCATATTGCGCTAGCAAAAGTGCGCATTCGGCTTGGCTACAAGCAATTCGCCAAGAGAATAAAACCAAGGGCCTTAAAGTTTTTGAATTTAGACCTGGCCACACCGAAACCGGTTTAGCGGGCCGTGCAATTTTTGGTACCGCACCGAATTTTCCTGCGGGGCTAGACCCGCAAGTAGCCGCAGCAAAGATGGCGGCTGCAATTGATGCAGATCAAGAAGTATTAGACAGCGCAAGCTTCTAGAGTTCCCATGCCAAAGTTAGAGCGCATACTCTTTGTGGCATTTGACCACCTGAGCCAAAACCACGGTGTGCTCAAGTCCGCAAACCCCAGTACCGACGCGGTAGTTCTGGTCGAGAGCCAGCGCATGGTTCAAGGCCGCAACTGGCACAAAGAGCGCCTTTTCTTTCTAATTTCATCGGCTCGGCACTTTGCCAAACAATTAGAGGCCAAGGGCTTTACCGCGCGCTACCTACAGGCCGCAACCACGATTGACGGCTTGACGCAGGCTCAAAAGGAATTCGGCCAGTTGCCAATTATCAGCGCCGAGCCATCCTCGCATCGCCAGTACACAAATCTGAAGCAGTTAGGCGTGCAGTTCATCGAAAACGATTTCTTCTTGACCAGCCGAGAGCACTTCAAGCTTTGGGCAGATAAGCAAAAAACTTTTGTTATGGAAAACTTCTATCGTGCGCAAAGAATTCGTCTAGGGCTGCTGGTTGATAACGGGCAACCCGAAGGTGGTCGATGGAACTACGATCAAGACAATCGTTTGCCGCCACCAAAGAATTACGAGTGGCCCCCATATTTGCTGCACGAGAGAGACTCGATAGATCTCGACGTCGCCAAAGAACTTGGCCACATTCCCACAGACACCTGGGCCACATCGCGTGAAGGGGCATTGGCGCAACTTAATAACTTCATAGAAAACCATCTGCACGCTTTTGGGCCCTATGAGGATGCCATTGCTGCCGATAACTGGGCGCTACATCACTCCTTGCTGAGCCCTTATCTAAATAATGGGTTGCTGCACGCGCAAGAGGTTGTCGAGGCTGCCGTCCGTGCTTATGAAAATAAAAAGGCGCCAATTGAATCCGTTGAGGCATTTGTTAGGCAGGTAATCGGCTGGCGCGAATACATCAACGGCATGTATTGGTATTTGGGTGAAGACTACCGAAACCAAAACTCGCTGGGCGCGAATCGAAAGTTATTGCCAGTCTTCACAAATTCAAAGTCAACAAAAATGAATTGTGTGAAGTCGGTTGTTGCCGACGTCGAGGCTCGCTCATGGGCGCACCACATTCCGCGACTGATGGTGCTGAGTAACCTTGCGCTTGTTACCGGAACAAACCCGCAAGAATTTCTTGATTGGATGCGCGAACAATTTATCGACGCGTCTGACTGGGTGATGGTGCCAAACGTGATTGGCATGGCAGTGCACGCCGATGGCGGCAAACTGATGACCAAGCCTTATGCCGCGGGCGGAGCGTATCTGAATCGCATGACCCAACATTGCAAGAGCTGCCCCTATGACCCAAAGAAGCGTGTGGGAGACGACGCCTGCCCGTTCACCACTCTCTACTGGGATTTCCTTGATCGCCACAAAGATGCCTTTGCCAAGAATCACCGCATGAGCCAACAGATTGGCGGCCTAGGTCGCCTAAGTGACCTGCCCGAACTTAGGCAACGGGCTCAGCAGGTGCTTGCCGGTCTTGAAGCCGGAACTATTTAGTACTTAGCTAGTTCTTCAACCGAGTTGAAGGTGCGGGCGCCAGATGCATCGGTTGCCTCAATCACAAAGCTCGGAACATCAACCGTGATCTTGAACTGAAGCGATAGCTTGGCATCGCCGTTTAACCACTCAAGCTTCATGGTCTGACCATCAACCACCGACCAGGCAAATTCACCAGCGAAAGCTGCGTGCTTGTGCACAAAGGCTAGTTCAAAAAATTGTGAAACTCTTGAGCGGCAGTTTCAGATTTGCGATAAAGAGGCAAAATGCCCGTAAGGCAAATGGCCGAACTTTTCTATGCGAGTTTAATGTTTTGTTTTCTAGGTTTTGTGGTTGAATTTCGCTCAACTAGAACACAAGGAATTGAAACCTTTACTGACTTTTTTGGTGTTGCACCACCGATTCGCTCGAGCAACAACCTTGCTGTTTCGCGGCCAACGGGCAGACCCATATCGTCAACCGTAGTCAACTTCATAAAGTAGTCAGAAGTGTTTGGAGTGTTGTCATAACCAACAATTGAAACATCGCTTGGAACGCTTATTTCGCGTTCGCCAAATGCCGCAATAACACCGGCCGCCATCGCATCGTTAGAGCAAATGATTGCCGTAAACGAATTTATCTTTTCAATTAATTCTTTTGCAACCAAGTAACCGCCAATTTCGGTTTCAGGTTGGCCGTGACCGTAAATTATCGGAGTCAATTTTTTTTCAGTCATATATTTTTCATATCCGATTCGACGCTGCTTTGAAATGCCGCCAGCACCTGTGATCAGAATAATTTTTTTATGTCCAAGTCCAATTAGGTGATCGATTGCTAAACGCATTCCATGTGCATCGTCGTTATGAATCAAATCTGAATCGGGGTGAATGTTTGAGCGATGGCCAATCGTTGCAAGTGGAACGGAAAACTTTTGATTCATAATTTTGGGAATCTCAGCTGCGATAATCAGGGCATCTACCTGAAGCGAAAGAAGTGCCGAGGTTGGATCGTCGACCGGTTGTGAATTTGTGTGAGTGTCGCTGACTAAAACTTGAAAACCAGCATCATCAAAAACTTCACGTAGGCCACGAAGAAAACCGATGTACGAGATATTTTTATAATCCGTGATAAGTACGCCAATTGTGCGAGTGCGCACCCCGGCAAGTCGCTGAGCAATTTTTGACGGGCGATAGCCGAGCTTTTCGATGGCTTTTAGTACAGCCGCCTTTTTATCTGCGCTAACCCCATCGCCGCCTTTAAGGACCAGCGAAACTAATGATTTGGAAACCCCGGCTCTTTCGGCGACGTCGTAGATTGTTGGCTGTTTTTGTATGACCCTCTTGGCAGACATGCTTACAAACCTAGTATTTGCTAGGTCATTTTGGAAAGGTCAAGAATCAGTAACAATTGCATAAAACGGCTAATTGGAGCGGTACAACTTGATAAGTTTTTGGAGCGGCTAATTTATAGACCGCTCCAAAATTTGTTAGCAACTCGATGGGGAGTACCAGGGCAACAATGAAGTTCGGTGTTTACAACGCAATTTTGCACGACAGGTCTCTGCCTGAAGCGCTTAAGGTTGCAAAAGATCTAGGCCTTGACGGTCTAGAAATCAACACTGGCGGTTTTCTAGCCCCAACCCACATTCCAAACCACCAGCAAATTCTTGAATCAGATACTGCTCGTGACGACTTCTTAGGCCTATTTGAAGAAGCCGGCCTTGAAATCCTTGGCTTGAACTGCAATGGCAACCCACTGCACCCAAACCCAAACATCAGTGGCCCGCAGTCGTCAGATGTGCTTCGTGCGATTATGTTGGCCCGCCGTCTAAACCAGAATCGCGTGGTAACAATGTCAGGCTGCCCTGGCGACAATGAGCATTCAACTTATCTGAACTGGATCGTGAACGCGTGGAGTTCTGCGGCATTAGATGTGCTTGATTGGCAGTTTGGCGTTGCAACTAAGTTTTGGAAAGAAGCTAATGCGTTAGCAGCAGACCTTGATGTAAAGGTTGCGCTCGAGTTGCACCCACAAAATCTCGTTTTCAACGTGCCAAGCGTTTACCGATTTGTTGAAGAAGTCGGTGCAACTCACGTAGGGGTTGAGCTTGATGCCTCGCACCTTTACTGGCAGCAGATGGATCCAGCCACTGTCGTGCGCGAACTTGGTTCACTTGTTTATCACGCTGCTGCAAAAGACGTGCGCGTGAACACAGAAAACGCAAAGACCGCAGGTGTTCTAGACAACAGCTTTATTCGAACAACTGAAGATCGCATAAATATGGGCGACCAGGAATTTGTCAACACCTGGCCAAAAGATTCAGCATGGGATTTCGTAGCGGTTGGCAAGGGTCACGACGCAGACCACTGGGCTGAATTCCTAACCGCGCTAAATGAAGTTGATCCGAACATGATCGTCAACATCGAACACGAAGACACTTCGATGGGCCGCATCGAAGGTCTCGAATTTGCAACGAAAGTACTTTTTGATGCCG
>JBEGRY010000014.1:0-20544 GCA_041180265.1 Actinomycetota bacterium
TTCGCGAGGCAGCCTCTGAACTGGGTGAAGAAGTTCGCGAAGAAGTTCTAGAAAAGATTGAAGAGTTGCGTGACGAAGTTGTTGAGCGCACCAAGGCGGTAAACACCAAGGTTAAGAAGACCGCCAAAAAAACTGCCAACCAGGCTAAGAAAGTTGTCAAAAAGGCGGCTGAACGCCGCAAGACCGACAAAGATTAGTCAGGTAGATAGGTCGGGGGAGTTAGCTCAGCCGGTTAGAGCAGCGGACTCATAATCCGTCGGTCACGGGTTCAAGTCCCGTACTCCCCACGAGAGCCCAGTGCGGCGCAAGAAATGTCTAAACGCAGACATTTCACTCGACGCAGTGCTCGAAGCCCCGACAGGCGCTGTGAAACTAGGGTTAGTATTGTCAAACCTAGAAGGGGAATGATGTCAGAGACCAGTAATAACGACGACGTAGTCGCGGTACCGCTGCGTCACCCTTGGCGTTGGGTGTCAGCAGCATTGATTGTTGTGGTGTTGGGCATGTTCATCTACTCGCTTTACGCGTCGCCAAACATCAATCACGACATCATCAACAAGTACTTGTTCAATGGCAAGGTAATTGCCGCCGCGTGGTTAACCGTGGTTTTGACAGTGGTCTCAATGTTGATCGGAACCATCCTGGCTATCATTTTGGCCGTCATGAAACTCTCTACTAATCCCGTGCTCAAGATGGTGGCTACCGGCTACATCGGATTCTTTAGAGGAACGCCGCTTTTGCTACAGGTCGTGTTCTGGGGTTACCTAGGCATTATTTATCCGACCATTGATGTCGGAATTCCGTTCACCGACATTATTTGGTGGTCAGAAAAGACATCCCTGGTCTTTACCTCGTTGGTTGCCGGCATCATCGCACTTTCCTTGAACGAAGCAGCTTACGCGGCTGAAATTGTTCGTGCTGGAATTCTTTCGGTAGATCAGGGGCAGGCCGAGGCCGCTAAGTCACTCGGTATGGGCTCTGGCTACACTCTTCGTCGAATTGTTTTGCCACAGGCAATGCGCGTAATTATTCCGCCACTGGGCAATGAATTCATCTCGATGTTGAAGAATACCTCGTTGTTGCAGGTGGTTGCCGTTATGGAACTTTATGCACGTACCTCGCAGATTTCTTCGCAGAACCTTGCTCAGGTGGAACTACTTGTTGTTGCGGGATTCTGGTACCTGGTAATGACAACAATTCTTTCGTTCCCACAAAGCTGGCTGGAAAAGAAGTATGGTCGCGGTTTCAGCGTGGTGAATGAAAAAGCGCGATGGATGCGAATTGGCATGAAGGGCAACGTATGAGCAAGCAATTGATGGTCGACGCTCGTTCGGTTCGCAAGAACTTTGGTTCAAACGAGGTGCTTAAGGGAATAACCCTGCAAGTCGAAAAGGGTCAGGTTCTTTGCCTTCTTGGTCCGTCTGGCTCGGGCAAATCAACTTTTCTGCGTTGCATCAATCACCTAGAGACAATCAACGGTGGCCGTTTGTATGTCGATGGCGAGCTAATGGGGTTCCGCGAAAAAGGCGAAACAATTCACGAAATGAAGCCCAACGCAATTTCAATGCAGCGTAGTGAAATCGGAATGGTATTTCAGAAGTTCAATCTGTTTCCACACCTGACCGCTCTTGAAAACGTTATCGAGGCGCCGATTGGAGTCAAGAAGATTTCGAAGAGCGCTGCGACAGAAAAAGCAATGGAATTACTTAAGTCGGTTGGGCTTAGCGATAAGGCTGGGCACTATCCATCGCAGCTTTCCGGTGGGCAGCAACAGCGCGTGGCAATCGCTCGCGCTCTAGCCATGGAACCGAAGCTAATGCTCTTCGACGAACCAACCTCGGCTCTAGACCCTGAACTGGTCGGTGACGTGTTAGATGTAATGCGCAAGCTTGCCAAGAGCGGCATGACCATGATTGTGGTGACCCATGAAATTGGCTTTGCCCGTGAAGTTGCCGATCGCGTGGTCTTCATGGACGGCGGAGTAGTGGTCGAAGACGGCACCCCAACCCAGGTGATTGACAAGCCCCAGAACGCTCGCACCAAGGCCTTCATCAATAGCGTTTTATAGGTCAAAACATTTCAAAACGGTAAATTTAGGCCGACTTTGGTCGATTTGACCCCAATTGAACCTTGCTTCTCAACTAGGCTCAAAAGGTAAATCCCCGATAGGAGACCCATGATTAAGTCGAAATTTGCCGGCCTTGCAATGCTGGCAACCGTGAGCATTTTTGCTCTAACCGGCTGTGCAGCTGAAACTGCCACCGAAAACACCGCAGACGGCACCATTGCTGTTGACGAGACAGCTGCCGCTCTTGTTCCAGCTGAATTCAAGGATGGGGTGAGCGTTGCCTCTGACATTCCTTACGCACCGATGGAATTGTTCGACGAGAACGACAACCCAACCGGTTTTGACTACGACCTATCACAGGCAATTGCCGCCAAGCTTGGCGTTGAATTTACTTTCAATGACCAGGACTGGGATGGAATCATTCCATCGCTTCAGTCAGGTACTCACGACATCATCATGTCGGGTATGAACGACACTCTTGAGCGTCAGGAAGTTCTTGACTTCGTTGACTACTTCAGTGCAGGTTTCGCAGTTGTCGTTGCCAAGGGCAACCCTGAAGGAATCAAGTCATTTGCTGACCTATGTGGTAAGACTGTGGCAATTCAGACCGCTACCGCACAGATCGATTTGATCAACGCGGTAAACCCAAGCTGTGCCAAGAAGATCGAAGTTCTAGAGTTCCCAACCGATGGTGACGCTCAGAACGCGATTCGTGCGGGCAAGGCAGTCGCTGGTGTAAACGACGGCCAGGTTGCCGCTTACACTGCACAGACAGCAGGTGACGGTGAGTACTTTGAGATCGTTGCTCCAAGCGACGCTCCTGATGGCTACACCTCAGCACTAACTGGAGTTGGTGTTCTTAAGAAGAACACCGGGCTAACCGCTGCAATTCAGGCAGCGATTAACTCGTTGATCGAAGATGGCAACTATGCCAAGTTGCTTGAAAAGTGGAACCTAAGCGCATTTGCTGTGACCGAGGCCACCATCAACGGCACCAAGTAGTACTGAGAGTTAAATTCGGTCGGGGGTCGCGTATGCGGCCCCCGATTCGTTTTTTTCTGGAAGAATTGAGTTATGACTGCGCAGCTGCAAATTGTTGAGGTTCACACGCCTCAAGAAGCCGAACAGTTGGCCAATTTCTTTAAAACAATTTGGGCCGGTGAAGACGAAGTCGCGCCGTTCGATTTGGTGCTAGCGGTAATACACGTTGGCGGATACGCCGCCATGGTCATCGAAGGTGACCAAGCAGTGGCTGGCTCTTTCGGCTTCATTGGGCAGTACGCCGCACACACTGTTCTGCACTCGCACGTGACTGCATCGACCAAAGCCGGCGCCGGCTACATTTTGAAACAGCACCAGTTCGATTGGGCAGCCGAGCGAGGCCTCGCCGGAATCACCTGGACTTTTGACCCGCTGGTTCGCCGCAACTGTGTTTTCAATTTCGAAAAACTAGGTGCCTTTGCCGTGGAGTATCTTCCGAACTTCTATGGCACTATGAATGATTCGATCAACGCGGGAGATGAATCGGATCGCCTATTCGCCTATTGGCCAGTTGTCGAAAATGTGGCTATCGATAGTGCAACCACCAACGCGGTGGCCTTGAAGAATGTCGACGGCAGACCAAAGAGTCAAACAATCGACCTGAGCCAGGCTTTCTGGGTCGAGCTACCAGAAGACATTGAAGCGCTGCGCAAGCAAGACCTTAGCCTGGTCAAGCAGTGGCGTGTAGCCGTGCGAGAGGCTCTGCTGCCGGCGCTAGACCAGGGCTGGTTTATTCGATCAGTTAATGCCGATCGCACCGCAATATTGGTCGAACCATCGACTACAGACTACGAATTCCAAGAAGAGCAAGAGTAATCAGGAACAAAATGAAATTAGAAGCAGTAGAGCTAATCCGCCTAAACGTGCCACTGAAGTCTGCCTTCAGAACTTCGTTTTCATCGGTGAATCTGCACCAGGTGGTCTGGGTGCATGCAATTACCGATCAGGGTGAGGGCTGGGCTGAGTGTGGCGCAAATGAGCGCCCTGACTACTCGAGTGAATATCACACCGGTGCAATGGCTGTGCTGCGCGAGTTCATCTTGCCCGACTTGTTTGCGCTAGGCAACGACCTAACCGCGCAGGCTGTGGCCCCAACGCTGCACTGGATGAAGCAGCACCGCATGGCTAAGGCGGCAATCGAGACAGCCCTGCTTGACGCACAGCTTCGGGCAAGTAACACCTCGTTAGCAAAATTCTTTGGCGCTACCCGCGACAAGGTACCTGCCGGCGTCTCGGTGGGCATCATGGATTCTTTGCCAGAACTAATGCAGTATGTCGAGGGCTACCTAAACGAGGGTTATGTTCGCATCAAGCTAAAGATCGAACCGGGCTGGGACTACGAACCGGTGAAGCTTGTGCGCGAAACTTATGGTGATGACCTGCTACTGCAAGTTGATGCCAACACCGCTTATACCCGCGAGGACTTCGATATTTTGAAGCGCCTGGATGAATTCAACCTGCTATTGATTGAGCAGCCGATCTACGAAGAAGATTTGATCGGTCACGCCAAGCTTGCGCAGTACATCGAGACGCCGGTTTGCTTAGATGAAACCATCGTCTCGGCCGACATCGCCAGAGATGCAATCGAAATTGGCGCTGCCGAAATTATTAACATCAAGCCTTCGCGTGTCGGTGGCTACTTGGAGTCGGTGAAAATTCACGACATTTCGGTTGCCAACAATATTCCGGTTTGGTGTGGCGGCATGCTAGAAACCGGTATCGGTCGTGCGGCTAATTTAGCCTTAGCGGCAATGCCTGGTTTTACTTTGCCTGGCGACACCTCAGCCTCTTCACGTTATTTCGAAACCGACCTAACCGAACCATTCGTCTTGGTTGATGGTCACATCTCGGTGCCGACCGCACCAGGTATTGGGGTTGACCCGATTCCAGAAATTATTGATCGCTTCGCAGTTTCACGCGAGTGGATCAAGGCCTAAATATCGTTGTAGCTATTTTTCTCTGCGAAGTAGCAGCTTGGACACAGCGATTCGTAGGTGACGTGCACGCCATCGATGGCCACCTGGTCGCCGTCGAAAACAAACTTGCCATCAACTTTGCGTGCGTTGAACATTGCCTTGCGGCCGCAACGGCAGATGGTTTTCAGTTCTTCAAGGCTGTGCGCAATTTCCAGAAGTCGAAGTGAACCGGGAAAACCATTGGTCAAAAAGTCGGTTCTAATTCCATAGGCCAACACCGGAACGTTATCTAGCACCGCAATTTCTAGCGCCTGATCGACCTGACTGCGGGTTAGAAACTGTGCTTCATCGATTAGTAGGCAAGCGATTGGCTTGCCGTTCTCGCGTTCGAATGCCGCAGCACGTCGGTTGAATTCGGAACGAAGATTTATTGCCGGAGTGATCAGAAAATCTACCTCACGATTTACACCCAGGCGAGAGAGGATAGCTTTTTCACCTTTTACATCGATTGCCGGCTTGGCCAGCAGAACGTGCTGGTCGCGCTCTTCGTAGTTGTGTGCGGCTTGTAGCAGAGCGGTGCTCTTGCCACTGTTCATGGCGCCGTGGCGAAAGTAAAGCTTGCTCAATTAGCCCTCGTAGCTGCGGAATGCCACAACAGCGTTGTGACCACCGAAACCGAAAGAGGTGCTGATGGCCAGAATGTTTCCGGCCGGAAGTTCGCGCGGTTCAACCACAACATCCAGCGGAATTGCTGGATCCTGGTTCTCAAGGTTGATGGTTGGAGGGGCGGTGCGCTCTTTTAGAGCCAGGATTGTGAATATTGCTTCAATCGCGCCGGCACCGCCGAGCAGGTGACCGGTGGAAGACTTGGTAGCCGAGATTGCAATCTTTGATAAGTGGTCGCCAAACACACGCTTCAGGGCTGAGTATTCGGCAATGTCGCCGACGGGAGTCGAGGTTGCGTGCGCATTTACGTGCAAAACTTCTTCTGGAGCAGCGCCGGCTTGCTTGAGAGCTGCGATAACAGCGCGTGCGGCACCGGTGCCTTCTGGGTCTGGAGCGGTGATGTGGTGTGCGTCGGAAGTCACCGCACCACCGACTAGTTCGGCATAAATCTTTGCGCCACGAGCTTTGGCGTGCGATTCGGTTTCAAGCACAATTGCGCCGCCACCTTCACCCATTACAAAGCCATCGCGATCAACGTCATATGGGCGCGATGCTCGGGCTGGCTCGTCATTGCGCTTCGAAAGCGCGTGCATAGCTGCGAAAGCTGAAATAGGCAAAGGGTGTATCGCGGCCTCGCAGCCGCCGGCAACCACAACATCTACTTCGCCGCTTAGCAAACGGTTAAGTGCGTTGGCAATAGCCTCGGTTGATGAGGCGCAGGCTGAGACTGCTGTGCGAACCCCACCGCGAGCTGCGATGTCCATACCGATTGCGGCAGCTGGGCCATTAGGCATCAGCATCGGCACGGTCATTGGCAAAACTCGGCGAGGACCTTTTTCTTTTAGTGTGTCGAAGGCATCTAGCAGTGTCCACACGCCACCGATACCGGTGGCAAATTCAACAGCCAGACGCTCGGGCTCGACTGCCGGTGTACCGGCGTCTGCCCAAGCCTCTCGAGCTGCGATCAGCGCAAACTGACTTGAAGGATCCAAACGCTTAACCTCTTGCGGGGTAAGCACTTCGGCTGCCTTCACCTTGGCCTGACCGGCAAAAGTTACAGGCACTTCGTACTTAGCCACCCATTCTTGCTCAAGAGTGGTGATTCCAGACTCTTTCGCAAGCAAGGCGTTCCAGGTTGAGCGCGCGTCGCCGCCAAGCGGGGTGGTGGCCCCGATGCCGGTGACTACGATCTTTTCAGTCAATTTTTTAGCGCCTTAGGAATCTAATTACTGAGCGTTGGTGATGAAGTTAACTGCATCCGCAACGGTTACTAGGTTCTTAACCTCTTCATCAGGAATCTTTACGCCGAACTTGTCTTCTGCGTTAACCACGATGGTCATCATTGAGATTGAGTCGATGTCTAGGTCGTCAGTGAATGACTTGTCTAGCTGAACGGCGTCGGTTGCGATACCGGTCTCGTCGTTTACGATCTCTGCAAGACCAGCTAGTACTTCGTTCTGTGAAAGTGCCATTGGGGTTCTCCTTTAGGGGTTATTTGACCGAGTTCAAGTTTACGGTAGGACTACTACCTGAGCGCCGAAGGCCAAGCCGGCGCCAAAGCCTATTTCTAGGGCCAAGCCGCCCGATTTAACCTCACCAGAGGCTAATAGCGAGTGCATGGCAAGAGGGATCGAAGCAGCCGAGGTGTTGCCGGTGTAAATGATGTCTCGTGCCACCACTACGTTCTCGGGAACTTCAAGTTGCTTGGCAAGTTCATCAATGATTCGAATGTTGGCCTGGTGGGTAACGATTGCGCTTAAGTCTTCTGCCTTTACACCGGCAACCTCGAGTGCCTGACGAGCAACCTTTACCATTTCCCAAACGGCCCACTTGAATACGGTCAGGCCTTCTTGGCGCAAGGTTGGCCAGGTGGCGGTACCATCGCGAAGTTCTAAGAGTGATGCGCTCATGCCAACTGCATCCCAGTGCGAACCATCTGAACCCCACACGGTTGGTGAGATGCCGGGAATATCTGATGGACCAACGATGGCCGCGCCGGCGCCGTCGCCAAGCAGAAACGAGATCGTGCGATCGGTCGGGTCAATAAAGTCAGACAGCTTTTCGCCGCCGACTACCAATACGTATTTCGCAACACCTGATCGAACTAGCGCGTCGGCTTGTGCAATTCCGTAGCAATAACCAGCGCAGGCTGCAGAAATATCAAAAGCCGGTGCCGGGTTCGCGCCAATCTTGTCGGCTAGCAGTGCGGCAGCCGAAGGGGTTTGGTGTGGGTGAGTGATGGTCGAAAAGATTACAGCTTGGATTTCTTCAGGCTTAATTCCGGCTTTAGCGATTGCCTCGTTCGATGCGGCTACTGCCATGTCCATCAAACTCAGGTTCGCGCTCGCGCGACGTCGAGTGATAATTCCGGTGCGCTGACGAATCCATTCATCACTTGAATCGATCGGACCGGCAATGTCGTCGTTGGTGACGGTTAGGTCGCCGCGGGCTGCCCCCAGTGAGTAGATACGTGAGTACTTCACGGTCTGGTACTGGTTCAGGGTTGGCTGAGACATCGATCCTCGGTTTCTTGGTTTCCTCTAAATTTACCGCCAGTTTTCTATCGGTGCTTGTCGATAAGCTCCAAAGCCGCGGCCAAATTTTCTGGAGTCTTTACAGCAAGGGTTTCAACGCCAGGCATTGCTCGTTTGGCCAGTCCCACCAACGTTCCGGCTGGGGCGAGTTCGATCATTGCGGTTACACCCTCGGCTACCATTTCGTTCATGCATAGGTCCCAGCGCACCGGTGAGGATACCTGGTTCACTAGTAGCTCTACGAATTTGGTTCCACTGGTGATCAACTTGCCGCCGTTGTTGCTCCAGAGTTTAACCGCTGGGTCTGCAATGGCCACGGTCTTTGAATATGCATCTAGGGTTTGCACCGCTGGTTTCATAAATCGTGTGTGGAATGCTCCGGCCACCTGAAGTGGAATGACTCTGGTTCCGGCAAGAGGGTTTGCCTGCAGTTCGGCAATCTTGTCGGCAGCGCCGGCAGCAACGATTTGACCGGACCCGTTGTAGTTCGCTGGTTCTAGTTCTAGTTCGGCTAGTTTTGCCTCGACGTCGGCCTGTTCGCCGCCAAGCACTGCGGCCATGCTGGTTTGCTCCAGGGCAGCAGCCGCGGCCATGGCATTACCGCGCTCGCGTACAAACTTGATTCCGTTTTGGGCATCGAATACGCCACTGACCACGGCTGCGGTGATCTCACCGACAGAGTGCCCCGCAACACCGGCAATGCCTAGCTCGAGCGCTGTTTTGCCAGCGGTAAGCGCCGACATGGTGGCAACTCCCGCTGCAACGATAAGTGGTTGAGCGATTGCGGTGTCGCGAATGGTGTCGGCATCGCTTACGGTGCCGTGCTCAATTAGATCAATACCAGAGGCGGCCTGCATAGCTTCGATTGAATTTCTAAACTCGGCCACTTCGAGCCATGGACTTAGAAATCCAGGTGTCTGTGAACCCTGACCCGGGCAAACCACAACAATCATCTTGATACCTATCTGCGCACTCGCGCGTCTGATTCGCTCATCGAACCAAGCACCATGGCGGCCTGAAGTACAAATGCTTCACGCGCGCCGGTGGCATCCCAGCCAATAATTTCGGAAATTCTCTTAAGGCGATAGCGCACTGTGTTTGGGTGCACGAATAGTTCACGCGCGGTAGATTCCAGAGAGCGACCGGACTCCAGGTAAGTGGACAGCGTTTCCAAAAGTTCCGCTGAAGTATTCAGCAACGGTCGATAAATTCTTTCAATCAAGGTGTTCTTGGCGAGCATGTCCCCAGCTAAGGCTCGTTCGGCAAGCAGATCATCTGCGCCGATTGGGCGGGGGGCTTTGGCCCAAGTCTTAACTACCGCAAAACCCGCCAATGCCGACTTCGCCGAAACATGTGCCTGCGCGATTGCCGGCACCTCGGTGCCGAGCACCATTGGCCCATCACCAAAACTAGTTTCAAGCGTTCTGGCGAGCTCCATGAAACTTACTTGCTTTGCATCTGCAGCACCGATTTCAATGCGCCCCAGCACCACAATCATGCGATTGCCGTGAATACCGATTAATACATCGGCTTGATTTTTACGCGCGATTCTGCGAAGTGCATCTTGATCTACCGGTTCTTTTGTGGTGCCGATTAGTGCCGCAACAGCCCCGCGTGCTCGCCAACCGAGCGCAGCGATTCGAGAAGAGAGCTCTTCTTCGTGTTCGCCACTGAGAATTGAATCGACTACCAGAGCTTCGAGACGGGCGTCCCATAGACCTCGCGCCTCGGCGGCACGGGCGTAAACGTCGGCCGCCGAAAAAGCTATTTCGCGCGAGTAAAGTAAAACCGCTTCGCGAAGCGATTCGTCTTCTTGAACCACGCGGTCTTCAACGACCTGCACTACAACGCGAATAAGTTGCAAGGTCTCCTGTAGAGAGATCGAACGAAGCAATTCACGCGGTGCCGCACTGAAAACATCGGCCGCGACCCAGGGTTGAGATTTAGGGTCTTGGTACCAAGAAAGAAATGATGTGATGCCAGCCTGAGCAACGAGGCCAACGCTAGAGCGGCGTGATGGCGGCATGTCGCGATACCAGGGCAGCAGATCATCAAGACTCTGCAGAGTTGTGGTCGCTAGTTCACCGCTAATCGAATTAAGCCACTCGAGGGTGGCTTGTTTAGTTCTCGCCACCGGTCGATCCTGAAGTTCCAGCGTTTACATCGTGCAAGCGGTAGCGATCGATTGCCTGCTGTGGAACGCTTGGATCAATTTCTCCGCGTGCAACCAATTGCTCAAGTACACGAACCACGATTGACGGGCCATCGATCTTGAAGAATCTGCGTGCCGCAGCGCGGGTGTCAGAGAATCCAAAGCCGTCGGCACCGAGTGTTGCGTAGTCACCCGGAACCCATTGGCGAATTTGATCCTGCACCGCGTGCATGTAGTCGCTGACTCCAAGGAATGGCCCCTGCGCGTTCTGCAATTTTGCGGTCAGATAGGCAGGTGGAATTTCGAAGTTCGGGTTCAAGAACGCAGCTTCATTGCGGGCCAGGCCATCGCGACGAAGTTCGGTCCAAGAGGTAACCGACCAGATGTCGGCCGAAACACCCCAGTCATCTTGTAGTAACTGCTGCGCTTCATAAGCCCAAGGCACTGCAACTCCCGAAGCTAGAATCTGCGCCTTGCGACCTTCGCGGTCATTGCGGCTGATCTGGTGAATACCGCGCACGATTCCATCGATGTCTACGTTCTCTGGCTCGGCCGGCTGAACATATGGCTCGTTATAAACAGTTAAGTAGTAGATGCAGTTCGGGTCTGCGTGAGTGCCGCCATACATGCGTTCGATACCGGAACGAATGATGTGTGCGATCTCGTAGCCGTAAGCAGGGTCGTAACTGATTACCGCGTTGTTGGTCGATGCAATCAATGGCGAGTGACCATCGGCGTGCTGCAAACCTTCACCGGTAAGAGTGGTGCGACCAGCGGTTGCGCCAATCAAGAAACCTCGTGAGAGTTGATCGGCAGCTGCCCAGATCGAGTCGGCAGTGCGCTGAAAACCAAACATTGAATAGAACACGTAGAACGGAATCATCGGTTGACCCTGCGTTGAGTAAGCAGTAGCGGCAGCCTGGAAACCGGCCATCGAGCCGGCCTCGTTAATTCCGGTGTGCAAGATTTGTCCAGCGGAACTTTCTTTGTAGGCAAGCAGTAATTCGCGGTCTACCGAGATGTAGTGCTGGCCGTTCGGGTTGTAAATCTTTGCGCTAGGGAAGAATGCATCCATTCCGAAGGTGCGAGCTTCATCAGGAATGATCGGCACGATGCGCTCACCAAATTCAGGCGAACGAAGCAAATCTTTGAATAGTCGCACGAAGGCCATTGTGGTAGCCACGTCTTGCGTGCCTGAGCCGCCGCGCGCAGATTTGTAAACGTCTTCGGCCGGAAGTTTGAAATCAACATACTTGCTGCGTCGTTCTGGCAGGTAGCCACCGAGTTCGCGACGGCGCTCGTGCATGTACTGAATCTCTGGCGCATCTTGACCTGGGTTGAAGTAAGGCGGCTGATATGGGTTTGCCTCAAGCTGCGCGTCGGTGATTGGAATCTTTAGTTCGTCACGGAAACCCTTTAGGTTTTCTAGGGTTAGTTTCTTCATCTGGTGGGTAGCGTTGCGACCCTCGAATGATTTACCTAGGGTGAAGCCCTTGATGGTCTTTGCCAAGATTACGGTTGGCTGACCCTTGTGTGCCAAGGCAGATTTGTATGCCGCGTAGACCTTGCGATAATCGTGACCACCGCGCTTCAGTCCCCAAATTTCGTCATCGCTTAGATGTTCAACAAGTTTCAATGTGCGTGGGTCGCGCGCGAAGAAGTTTTCGCGCACGAAAGCGCCGTCCTCGGTCTTGTAAGTTTGGAAGTCGCCATCCGGGGTCTTGTTCATCAAATCAACAAGCGCACCATCGTGATCATTTGCCAAAAGTGAATCCCACTCGCGGCCCCACACAACCTTGATCACATTCCAACCGGCACCGCGGAAGAACGATTCGAGTTCCTGAATAATTTTTCCGTTACCGCGCACTGGTCCGTCTAGGCGCTGCAGGTTACAGTTCACAACGAATGTCAGATTGTCTAGGTTGTCGTTGGCGGCAAGCTGCAATGCTCCACGGCTTTCGACTTCATCCATTTCGCCATCACCGAGGAATGCCCAGACATGCTGTTCGGCTGTGTCTTTGATTCCGCGACCGGCAAGATAGCGATTGAACTGCGCCTGATAAATAGCGTTGATCGGGCCAAGACCCATTGACACGGTAGGGAACTGCCAGAAGTCTGGCATCAGACGCGGGTGTGGGTATGAAGAAAGCGAACCTGCTGAGTGTGACTTCTCTTGACGGAAACCGTCGAGCTGCTGCTCAGATAGTCGGCCTTCTAGAAACGCACGCGAGTAGGCACCGGGTGATGCGTGACCCTGAATAAAAATCTGGTCGCCGCCCGATGAGTGATCTTGACCTTTGAAGAAGTGGTTGAATCCAACTTCATAAAGTGATGCAGAAGAAGCGAATGTTGAAATGTGGCCACCAACGCCAACACCTGGGCGCTGCGCGCGGTGGACCAGCATCGCAGCATTCCAGCGCATCCAAGCTCGATAAGTGCGTTCAATTTTTTCATCACCAGGGAACTGGGCTTCGTTCTCTGGAGCAATTGTGTTGATGTAGTCAGTAGTCGGAACAATCGGTACATTTAGCTGAAGCTCGTGCGAACGGCGAAGCAGGTTCAACATGATCTCGCGAGCGCGGCCACGGCCGTGCACTCGGGCCACTGCATCGAGTGACTCTAGCCACTCTGACGTCTCTTGTGGGTCTAGGTCTGGGGTGTTGACCGCATAGGCATCGTTATTGTTAATCGACAACTGGCATCCTTTTCGTGGGGGATGAACAAAGAAAAGCAAAAGGCCTTGGTAAAGCCTCTAAAAGTTTATGCCGACAAATGGAAGCATTTGTATGTTTTGCTTGTTGTTAGTGGCATTCCCGAGAATTTAACCTAGGAGAAACAAATGAGCCTAATTATTGGCGACCAGGCACCTGATTTTGAGTTGATCAACCAGCACGGCGAGACAGTGCAGCTTTCGCACTTCTTAGGCGAAAAGCCTGTGGTTTTAGTCTTTTATCCGTTGTCTTTTTCGGGAATATGCACCGGTGAACTGTGTGAACTGCGCGACAACATCGCCAAGTTCGAGCGCCAGGGAATCGAACTTTTGGCAATCTCGGTGGATTCTAAGTTCGTGCAGAAGAAATTTGCCGAACAAGAGGGCTACCAATTCTCGGTTTTGGCGGACTTCTGGCCGCACGGCGCCGTAGCCAAGGAGTACGGCGTATTCCTCGAGGAGTCGGGCATTGCTACCAGAGCGACTTTTGTTATCGACAAGGATGGCGCCCTGGTGGCCAAGTTTGTCACCGCACCGGGTCAGGCCCGCAGCCTCGACGAATATGACCGCGCGTTGGCAGCCCTTGAAGTTGGCGTTAAACGCCCGGATTAAGATAGGCTCTACAGGTTGCAGTTCGCCTGCAACCCTCGAAAGAGGGGCCTTTAGCTCAGCTGGTAGAGCGCCACGCTTACACCGTGGATGTCATCGGTTCGATCCCGGTAGGGCCCACACAGTTAAAAACCCCCGAAAAATCGGGGGTTTTTGCTTTCCGGCAGCCAAATACCCGCTGGGTAGGATTGGCCTATGGATTCTTCTGCTTTCAACCCTCCAATTCGTCGTTCGATGACCGATGCCCAGCTACACGAGGCCCTGGGCAACGCTCAAGCCGACGAGGCCGGCATTACCGCGGCCATGGAACTGCTAGAAACTCAAGCTCAGTTGCGCGACATCGAAAAGATGGAGTTCTCGGCCTGGGTTCTAGACATGGAACGAAATGGCAGCCCAGAGGCGCTATTGGCGGTTGAGAACGCTAAGCGAGCACAGCAAGGCCTGGAGCCATTGGCATCATTGCCGAAGGCGGCTCCGGCGGTCGAAGACGTGGTGGCAAACCTAAACAACTTATACGCGTCAACAAATACCGAAGTTGAACCAGTTATTGAAGCAGTAAGTGAGCCTGCTGGAGAGCCTATTGAGTCAGAGGTCGAGCCAACCTACGACTACGTGAGCGAACCGATTCAGATAATTGCCGAAGAAGAGGTTGCTGCCGAGGTTTCATCAAGTGGCGACCTGGATGAATTCGAAAGACTACTGGCCGCCGATACCGTGGTAGGCGCAGAAGATGAACTGACCGCTCTAGAAGAAGAATTGGCGCCGCAGGTTGCACGCGATGAAATTGTTTTGATCGAAACAGACCCTGGCGTTGAGTTTGTCGCCAAGTCTGCGGTTGAAATGGTCTCGACCGAATCTGAGGCTAAAGTTTCTCGCCGCAGCAAGGCAAATTCGCAGTTCTGGGCTTGGCTCGGACTTTCCGGTTCAGTTGTTCCGCTTGGTTTAGCTTGGTTTCTAAATTCACTTGGCATTGCCTTCACTCAGGCAGTTGCGGCAGTATTTATCGGCACACTTGCTTCGGCATTGTTGATAGCAATCGGAGCTCTTGGTGGCAAGCGCAGTGGTTTGCCAACGTTAGTGCTGTCACGCGCAGCGTTTGGCGTTCGTGCTAACGCGGTGCCTGGCGTGGTGCTTACAGTGGTGAGATTTTTCTGGTCGATCGCAATGATTGCAATCGTTGTGGTTTCAGCCAAAAACATTTTTGCGATTGATGATGTAACCGCAGTCGCAAGCTATGGAACCGATGAGTGGTTTGCTGTAGCGAGTGTCGTACTGATCGTTGCCGCGGCAGTGACCATTGCCATTTTTGGTGGCAGGATGTTGTTCCGTGCGCAGCAGGTGTCAGGTCTGATTGGTCTGGCGGCGGTTGTCACGCTTGCGATTGCAGTTGGTGGAGTGCTAAACCTAGATGCCCTGCTAGCTCAGCCGTCGTCTAGTTTCACCTTGCTGCTTACCGCGGCAATCTTAACTTTTTCAGTTAGCGGATTGGCATGGGCGCCGGCCGGTGCCGACTACGCTCGCAAATTATCGATTCGCACTCGCGGTGCCGCAGTGATTGGTTTTGTGGTACTTGCGCTTTCGGTAATTCCGACTGCGGTGACCACGCTGGGTCTGATTATCTTGGGTTCACTAAAGCCGTTGCCAGAAACTGTAGAAGTTTTCACATTCGCGTCTCTAACGGCAAATGGCGAGAACGTTTTGTCAACCTTCGGTCAGTTGCTTGCCCCTTGGCTTGGCTATGTTTTGCTGGGCTCAGGAATTCTTACCGCGATAATTTCAATCTCAATGTCGCTTTATTCATCAAACCTGAGCCTGCATTCTCTAGGCGCGAAATTAAAACCAGCGCTGGCGCAGCCTTTGCTCGGCGCAGTATTCCTGGCATTAGCTTGCTATGGCCTAGTGCGCTTGGGTGAGGCTGGTATCTGGTTCAACCTTGCCGGCTACGCAATGGTTGCGGCCGTTCCGGTCGCAGCGTGGGCAGGTATCTTCGCGGCAGATATCTTGATTCGTCGAATTGCGTATCACGAAGTTTCATTAAGTCGCTCATACGGTTTCTACAAGTCGGTAAACACCATAAACCTATTGGGTTGGTTGCTAGCCACGGCTATTGGCCTTGGCTTGGTTCGCAGTGAGCTAGTTGAATTCAGCTGGACAGGTTACCTATCGGACTACTTCGTGAATTCGGACTTCTGGCAGCTCTCCTCAGCGGGTGTGATCATTGCACTGGCTATCGGCCTGCTACTGCCGGTGATATTCGGTATTCCAAGAATTAAACGTCAAGAGGCAGAGGTGCTTGCCATCGAGGCCCGTCGCGATGATCTAAAAGACATCTTTGGCCTGGTCGAATAATGGCCGCAGAGCTTGACGCACTGATTGCGCATTTCGAAAACCTTTGGCCCGTCGAGGGAGCAGAAGAGTGGGATGCACCGGGGCTGGTTGTTGGTTCGGCAAAGCAACGGGTCTCGCGTGTGCTGCTAAGTGTCGATGTCACTAACGAAATTCTTGACGAAGCGATTGACGGTGGCTTTGATTTAATTCTGGCGCACCACCCTTATTTGCTCAAGCCAATAAATTCCGTTTCAGAAGACAAGGCAAAGGGCGCGTTGGTCAGTAAGGCCATTAAAGCTGGAATCTCGATTTACGCAGCTCACACGAACGCAGATATCGTTGCAGCCGGGGTTTCAGATGTGCTGGCCAAGTCACTTGGCATTTCAAATACCAGACCTTTGGTTTCGGTAGGTGGCGCGAATGTTGGTCATGGCCGAATCGGTGAGCTCAAATCTCCAATTACGCTCGGCGACTTCGCGCGTCAGGTTTCGAGGGTGCTGCCGTCTACCGCGACTGGTGTTCGCGTTGCCGGCGACTATGAAGCTGAGGTTCGCACCATCGCGGTTTGCGGAGGCGCGGGTGACTCATTCATTTCGATTGCTGCCGAAGCTGGAGCCGATGTTTATCTGACAGCGGATCTTCGTCATCACCCGGCGCAGGATGCACGCGAACAGGCGCTGCTAAATAACAATCGACCTTTTCTGATTGATGTTTCGCACTGGGCCAGCGAGTGGCTTTGGTTAGAGGTTGCGGCAAGCCAATTGCAAAATTTTGCCAGTGACATCCAATTTGTCGTTAGCCAGGTTAGAACCGATCCGTGGGATTTCGTGATCACGCAGTGATTACTGCTTAAACTAAATCCAACTAAAGAGAGCAAGGCATGAAGGCAAATTTAAATCAGCAGGCAGACCTGCTAGCCTTGGGCGCTCTTGACCAAGAAATTAGTCGAGCCAAGTCCGCGATAAATGAATTGGTCAGTGGAAAAGCCCTAAGCTCCCTGCGTGACCAGCAGCGCCAACTTGCCTCGGCCCTGATTGATGCTCGCAATGCCCTTGATTCCGTCGAAACTGAACTCGGTCGCGCCGAGACAGACCTTGAGTTGGTCGAGCAGCGAATCGCCAAAGACAATCAGCGACTCACACAAACAAGTTCGGCCAAGGATGCTCAGGGAATTACGCACGAATTAGAAGCGCTTGCCAAACGCAAATCAGATCTAGAAGATCTGGAGCTCGCCATTATGGAGCGTAAGGACCAGCTGAAGAGTGCATTCGATGAGGTCGCTGCGCAAAAGCAAGAACTCGACAACAGTCTCTCGAGCCAAGAAGCGCAGATTGATACAGAGTTAATGAAACTTCGCTCGGGACTCGATCTGCAATCGGCGGCCCGAGCCAAGCAAGCTGCAATGTTGCCAGTCGAATTAGTCGAACTATACGAAAAAAAGGCGTTGCGTGGCATTGCTGTAAGTCGACTTCTAAATCGCGAATGCGGGGCATGTCGAATCACGATCGGTGCAACTGCATTGGCCGAGCTAGCCGCACTGCCAGCCGATGACTTCGCTACCTGCCCAGAGTGTCAGGCATTTTTAGTTCGATGAAACTTCCAGCGAATCTGATTATCGAAGCCGATGGTGGATCGAGGGGTAACCCTGGGCCTGCCGGAAGCGGAGCCTTGGTTATCGACGCCGACACCGGTGCAGTTCTAATAGAAGTTGCAAAGTTCGTTGGCGTTGCTACCAACAATGTCGCCGAGTACATAGCCTTAAAGGCTGGGCTGGAAGCAGCTTTCGAACTTAACCCTGCGGCTCGCGTTTTGGTGCGCATGGATTCAAAACTCGTAATCGAGCAGATGTCTGGTGGCTGGAAGATTAAGCACCCAGACATGATTCAACTTGCTAGCGAGATTGCCAAAATCGTTGCCGGAAAAGAAATGCGTTGGATGTGGATTCCACGCGAAGAGAACTCTCGCGCCGATGCTCTTGCTAACAAAGCCATGGACGAAGCAGAAGACTCGGTGCAGTCAAATGTCGACAAAGCGCCTGCCTCGCCGATAGCCGAATTTAATCAATCAAAACCAAGTTCGGTGCGCGCTCCGCAAAATGTTACCGCCGGCCTAACCACACTTATTTTGATTCGTCATGGCAGAACTCATTTGACCGAATCAAAGCGTATCTCGGGTCGAGGCGGAGAAGATCCAAAACTTTCTGACCTTGGTCGCCAAGATGCTCGCAAGGCTGCTTCGGCGGTTAGTCAAATCGGCACTACCGGCCCATGGTCATTCTTGTCGCCGATTTCGGCAATTGTCAGTTCACCTATTCAGCGAACCCAAGACACCGCGCACATAATCGCTAACGACCTTGGCCTCGGCGTGACCATCAACGAAGACATTGCCGAAATTGATTTCGGTGATTGGGACGGCCACACCAATGACGAAGTTAAAGAGAAATGGCCGGCCGAGTTCAAGGCTTGGCAGGGAGCTTGGGATGTTCCGGCACCCGGAGGCGAGTCACTTGCCGATTTTGATGCACGCGTAATGCGCGGACTTTATGAAATCGTAAATGCCAACGAGGGCAGAACCGTGGCAGTCGTCAGCCACGTCATGCCGATTCGCGGAATGCTCAGACGAGCCATTGATGGTGGCGCAGCGGCATATTGGGCAACCACTATCTCGCCGTGTTCGATTACGATTTTGCGATTTTGGGGCGATCAGGCCGCAGAAGTGGTCACCGTTAATTCCACCTCCCACCTATAGTCACCTTTGGCGTAGTCTTGAACCCGGATGGGTCGGCAAGGCGATCGCGGTGGCAACACCGAGGAACGTCCGGGCTCCACAGAGCACAGCGGTGGTTAATAACCACCCGGGGTAACCCGCGAGAAAGTGCAACAGAAAGCAGACCGCCACGCAAGTGGTAAGGGTGAAACGGTGGTGTAAGAGACCACCAGCGAGGCGTGCGAGCGCTTCGGCTAGGTAAACCTCGTTTGGAGCAAGGTCAGATAGGGAACACATAGAGCTGCTCGCTCTTGTTCTCGGGTAGGCCGCTTGAAGGTATTGGCAACAATGCCTCTAGATAGATGATCGTCACCTGGCAACAGGCACAGAACCCGGCGTAATAGCCGGCCCATCCACTTCTATTCTTTGAATTTGTAAGCCATTGCAGCTGCGCCAAGAATTCCAGCATTGTTTCGCTTGCTAGCCGGAGTAATCGGGGCACGCAGGTTCAACTTTGGCAAGAATTCTTCGTGCTGCTTTGAGACACCGCCGCCAACAATGAATTGATCTGGACTGAAAAGTCTTTCAAGTGTTGAGTAATACTTTTGCAGGCGCTCAGCCCAAGCCGACCAATCAAGCTCTTCGCGTTCTTTCGCGGCAAACGACGCCTTTGATTCGTAGTCGACACCTTCGATCTCAAGGTGGCCAAGCTCGGCATTCGGCACAAGCTTGCCATTCATGAAAAGCGCCGTGCCGATTCCGGTGCCGAGGGTGGTCATGATCACCAGGCCGTTGCGCAGTGAGTCATCACCGAACTTAATTTCTGCGTAACCGGCCGCATCGGCATCGTTAATAACGTGTACTGGGCGACCAAGAGCATTGGTGAAAAGTGCGTCGGCGTCTAGGCCAATCCAGGCCTTTGAAACGTTTGCCGCCGACATAGTAACGCCGTGCTGTACTACCGCCGGAAAACATATGCCAACCGGCATTTCGCTTTCAGCGTCGGGTAGCTGCGAAATTAATTCGATAAGAACCTCGGCGATGTCTTGCGGCTCGCCACCTTCTGGAGTTTCGAATCGCACGCGTTCACCGACCAGGGAACCATTTTTAAGATTGACTACTGCACCCTTTATTCCGGTGCCACCGATGTCGATGCCTATGGCTTTTTTACTCATAATTAGTTATCAGTCTAGGCGAGGGTAAGAATTTCTGGACCGTTCTCAGTGATCGCAATGGTGTGCTCGAATTGCGCAGTGATGCTTTTGTCTTTGGTAAGCACGGTCCAATTGTCTGGCCACATTTCCCACTCGTGCGTACCCAGGGTAAGCATTGGTTCGATGGTGAACACCATGCCGACCTTGATTTCATCGTTGTAAAGCGGTGCTGAGTCATAGTGCGGAATGATCAAGCCTGAGTGAAATGATTCACCAATTCCGTGTCCGGTAAAGTCACGAACCACACCGTAACCGAAACGCTTCGCGTAGGCCGAAATAGCTCGGCCAATTATGTTTACCTCGCGACCCGGCATGGCTGCGTCGATTCCTCGCATCAGTGCCTCGTGAGTTCGCTCGACCAGGGTTTTTACTTCGGGGGAAACCTCGCCAACCATAAAGGTTTGATTACTGTCGCCGTGAAAACCGTTCTTAAATGCGGTGATGTCGATGTTTACAATGTCGCCTTCGTGCAAAACCGTATCGTCAGGAATGCCGTGGCAGATGACTTCGTTCACCGAAGAGCAAAGTGATTTGGGGTAGCCGCGATAACCCAAGGTCGAGGGATACGCACCTTGACTGATCAGGAATTCGTGGCCGATG
>JBEGRY010000015.1:0-17415 GCA_041180265.1 Actinomycetota bacterium
TTGCGCAAGCTTTGGGAATGTCTCGGAGCTCAAACGGTTCGCTGTGGCCAACGCTTGTTCGACTTCTGTCGGGTTTTCAAAACGCGCCTGATACCAAGCGGTGTCTTGCGGTCCGTATTTGAATTCACCCAGCTCGTGAGCCTCGGTCAAAAGGTCTATGGCCGATTGACGATCCACGTGCTCAATAAGTTTGTCGCTTGGAATGCGCGCCTTGGTAAGTGCTGGTCGAGTCATTGCACTTAGCGCCGAAAGTTCACGCAGCACTCTAGCAACCGATACTCCGAGTTCTGGGTCTACGTTGCTTAGAGTCTCGAAGTAGTTGTCGAGTGCCTTTTCGGCTTCGATGCGTTCAAAACGAATCGCTTCGATATTGTCTGGCTTTGCTTTTTCATTTCTAGAAATTCCGGCAACAATGTCTGCCCAAGTCGAATCACTTCTAATCGCCATGCCGCCTAGGCCAATGGCAGAAAGTCGATCGGCTAGTTCATGCAGAGTCTGCCGTCTTGGGGCCACCACTAAAACGCGTTTTGAATCAAATACCAGGTTGCTAAGCACATTGACCACGGTCTGCAAATAGCCACAGCCTGGCAGGGTTTCCACAGCAAAGCTCTGACCAGCTAATGCTCGGGCAACGATTCTCATTTGTGTTGAGTCGGCGTCGACCACCAGATTCAGTTCTGGAATATCAATGTCGGCTAGACCCTCGCTTGTCTCGGTGGTCAGCGCGTTGATCAGGTCGGTTGGGCGGCTCTCGAAGTCGGCCAGCAATTCAGAAACGACCGTGGTGAAGTTAGAGATCACCAGAATTCTCTTGAACTCTAGATTTGCGGTTGAAGCGGTCAGGTTAGCAAGGTAGTTCAGTACCGTCACTGGAACTAGATCTGAACTTTCATTTTGACGTGCCAGCAACTCGTTGGCATTTAGCTTGATGCCGTAGCACTCATCTAGTTTTTCAACCAGGGCCGGGTTTACTCTTGGGGCTCCAGCTAGCGAAAGTTCGTAGTCATCGGTTTTGCGATGCACCGATACCGGCCAAAGCAAAATCGGCACATTTAGATCAAAACCATCTGCCTGAAAATTGACCACGCCGCCAGCCAGGTGCAAGGTCTGCACACCAAATTGCGAGTGAATGCGATCGGCCTTGGCCTTGATGCGGCGAGCAGAGCTAAGAGCGCGTGAGAAAGCCAGCGGGTCGCGCACCAGGTTTGAAAGCAGGGTCTGACGACCGGTCACGAACTGCGAGAAACCACCCGGATGCGAGCGTTCAAGGTCGATTTGGCCAAAAGAATTGACCTCGAAGTTAATGAGCGGATTAGTAACACCAATTGCGCTAATTTCTTCGCGCCATTTTTGAAAGGTGTTTTGGTCGGCCATGCGAACAGCCTAACTTTTGCCGGCCAAAACTAGCGGCAGGCAGGGCTGTTCAGAGCCTACAAAGGAGTGCCCCCGCGAGTTAAAGCGAGGCGGCAGTAGTTGCCGACTCGGTAAACGAATCCGCCACTGGCGAAGAGTAACTTGTGCCCCCGAGAAGAATCGAACTTCCGCACATGGTTTAGGAAACCAATGCTCTATCCACTGAGCTACGAGGGCTAGCCCAAGCAAATATACCGTTGCGGCTAGGCGGCCTTGGCCAGAGTGAGATAAGGGTTCCACTCTGGTTCAAACCTTTCAGCCCCGCGTACCATCCAAATATTTCCCTGTGGCATTCGCGGCGTGAAGTCCAACTTCCAGCCCAACTCGTGCAGAGTCTTGTCGCCCTTGAGATTGTTGCACTTTAGACAGCAAGCCACCAGGTTCTCCCAGGTGTCTTTGCCACCGCGAGATTTTGGCTGCACGTGATCGATGGTGTTTGCAGACTTGCTGCAATAGGCGCAGCGGTGCAGGTCGCGACGCAATACCCCGCGACGAGATACCGGAATCATTCGACTTCCTGGAATTCGCACATAGCGAGAAAGCAAGATCACCGATGGCAATTCATATTCGTTATTTGCACTTCTAACGGTGAGCTCAGCTGAGCCAGCCAACACTGTGGCCTTCTGATTCAAGACCAATATCAGGGCTCGCTTAAACGAAACCACCGCGAGTGGTTCGTAGCCAGCATTCAATACCAAAGTGCGCATTCAATTTCCTTTCGAATCAACCCACACGGCTTATGGGCTTTCGTTCTGTTCGTGACTACCACGGGCAATAAAAAAGCGCCGTCTAAAAAGACGACGCGAATTTATTTATTCGAGCATTGGCTCGGTTGATCAAATTGACATGGTTGAAGTGCATGCTTGGCAGGCACGCGCATCAGAGTCATTTTGACCACCTAACAATTAGTAGTTGCTTAGGGTCAGATTACGCCTATGCCAGAAAAATGGCCAGAAAACTCTCGGCGTTTTAGGTGACGATTTGATTACTAGTCGGTGCCCAAACGCATGAAGTAAACATTGCTCGAGAAGATCGGGGCTAGCTTGACGCGGTCGCCGGGGCGAGGTGCGTGATAGAAATTACCGTTTCCGGCATAAATGCCGTTGTGGCTCGAGTCGTTCCACATAACGATGTCACCTGGCACGGCATCTTCTGGTTTAACGATGATTCCGATGCGCTTTTGGGCGTGTACCGAGTGCGGCAGAGCAATACCGAATTGCGAGAACACGAAAGCCACATAACCCGAGCAGTCAAAGCCGCTTGGGGTCGCTCCACCGAATACATATGGTGTGCCCACGTACTTGGCGGCAACCTTCAAGATCGTCGCGCCATCGAGCTTGCTGTATGGCGGGTTCGCAACGTAGTCGGCTGCAGTCGGGCCGGTGTAGGTACGGTAAGCGTTCAAGGTTTCTTGGCGGGCAATTTCGGCCGCGTCGGCGGACTCGTAGTCGCCACGAATGAACTTCACGGTGTTTACCGCGGCAACGGTTAGGTTCTGTGTGCCCTCGGCCTCAGACAGAGCCTCTGCATTGGTGGTAGTGAACTGTGACATCGCGGCCACATCTGGGTTGTAAGCATAGGCCGGTAGGGCGAAGGTGGCGAACAAACCAGATGCAATCGACATGGTCACAGTGTTGCGAACTGGGCGACGCTTAAGAAATGGAATGTGGGCCTTGGATGGAATTACAAAATTTGACCCGGATGTTGCCTGCGCACTGTTTAGCGCTACGAATTTGGCTTCTTGTCTGGCTAGCTTTTTGGCACGACGGCGCCAAGCACGAGAATTTTTAGCCTTCTCGGCTTCGCGAATCGATCGGCGGCTGCGCAACTCGAATTGCTCGAGCACGTTGACTTCAACGTTGGCGCGGTAGCGGCCTTTGGGTTTATCTGCCAAAGCTAGAACCTCCGGTTTTCGGGTTGGCGACCTGTCAATTTTACCCAGATCTGGCCATTTCGACCGGTTTTATTACAGAAAGGTAACGACTCTAAGCTTCAACAAAAAGGTGAAGGGCAAGCTCATTGGCAAGTTTTATGCCCTCTTTTTGCCCCGCTGGGCACACCAAAACCCCTGAATCCCCGTATTCCAGGGCAATTTTGGCCCCCGGCAGGATTCCTAGGGCCGAGAGTTGGCCCAAAAGCTCGGTATCGGTCTGCAGCGGCTCGCCTATTCGGCGCAAAATAAAGGTTCCCTGGCCGGCAATGGCCTTTGGCAGGTCTAGCACCGAAACCACTCCCTCTTTAAAGGAGTGTCCCACGCTTAGGCCGAATTCCTCGAGCCCAGGAATCGGGTTGCCGTATGGCGAAAGTTCTGGGGCTTTGATCAGCTCAAGAATTTTGCGCTCGACTCGGTCGCTCATTACGTGTTCCCAGCGGCAGGCCTCTTCGTGAACGTATTCCCATTCCAGTCCCAGCACATCGGCCAAAAGGCGCTCGGCCAGGCGGTGTTTGCGCATCACCGAAATGGCATGCTTGCGGCCGGCATTGGTGAGTTCTAGGTGACGATCGTCGTTGACAATAAGTAGTCCGTCGCGTTCCATGCGAGCAACGGTCTGCGAAACTGTTGGCCCAGATTGCTCGAGGCGTTCGGCGATTCGGGCACGAAGCGGAATCTGACCTTCTTCTTCTAACTCGATAATGGTGCGCAAGTACATCTCGGTCGTATCAATTAGATCGTGGTCGTGATTCACCTGGCTCCTCTCGCTTTAATTTCGAGAATACCTTGATTTGTCGCCCAAGCCTGGCCAGCCACGGCCAACTAAAAAGTAAACTTGACCCATGCCTAACATCATTTTGCCTAGCGAATTCTTGCCCACCGACGGACGTTTCGGTTGCGGCCCATCAAAGGTTCGCCCTGCGCAAATCGCCGCCTTCGCTAGCGAGGGTGCCAAGCTTATGGGCACCTCGCACCGCCAGGCTCCGGTGAAGAACCTGGTTGATCGCGTGCAAAAAGGTTTGATGCAGCTGTTCCACAACCCGAGCGGCTATGAGATTGTGCTTGGCAATGGTGGGTCAACCGCATTCTGGGATGCTGCCGCGTTCTCTCTGGTAGAGAAAAAGGCTCAGAATTTGGTGCACGGTGAGTTCGGTGCCAAGTTTGCCAGCGCTCTGACTAATCCGTGGCTAGAAAAGCCAACCGTGATTAGTGGTGAGCCAGGCTCACGACTAGAACTTAAGGCTGAGGCGGGCGTGGACTCATACGCCTACGCACAAAATGAAACTTCAACCGGTGTGGTTGCTCCGGTCAAGCGAGTTGCCGGTGCCGATGCCGGCGCACTCATGTTCACCGATGCAACTTCGGCAGCGGGCGGAATAGATTTCGATGCCACCGAAACCGACGTTTACTACTTTGCCCCGCAAAAGAACTTTGCCAGCGATGGCGGTCTTTGGTTCGCACTAATGTCACCTGCCGCGATTGAGCGAGCCGAACGTATTGCAGCGAGTGATCGCTACATTCCAGAATTCTTGAGTGTAAAAACCGCGATTGATAACTCACGACTCAACCAGACACTAAACACTCCGGCTATTGCAACCTTGTTCTTCTTGGCTGAGCAAATCGACTGGATGCTAGAAAACGGTGGCTTGGCTTGGGCAGACGCTAAGACTAAGGCCGCATCGGCATTCCTTTACGACTGGGCAGAAAAGGCAAGCTTTGCTACCCCGTTTGTTAGCAACCCAGAACACCGTTCACAGGTTGTTGTGACTATCGACTTTGATGATTCAGTGCAGGCAACCGAGATTTCAAAGGTGCTACGCGCAAACGGAATCGTTGATGTGGATTCTTATCGCAAACTTGGTCGCAACCAGCTAAGAATTGCTACTTTCACCGCAACCGAAATCGAAGACGTCAAAGTTTTGACCAACGCGATTGATTATGTAGTTAGTGAATTAAAGAAGTAATGCGCTTTTACGTAAAAGACTCTGAACGCAAACCAGACCCACAGCCGGTTAAGACCAACACGCGTTTGGTTATTTTGGTTGGCCTAGGCCTTTGGCTTCTTGCCCTTGTCTTTTGCTTTGTCTTTGCCGAGTCGCTTGCGGCGTCGCAAGAATCTTGGCTTGCGACTTGTGGC
The DNA here is from genome assembly GCA_041180265.1 of Actinomycetota bacterium. Classification (GTDB taxonomy): domain Bacteria; phylum Actinomycetota; class Actinomycetes; order Actinomycetales; family Microbacteriaceae; genus Rhodoluna. The sequence goes on from JBEGRY010000015.1 coordinate 5,484, forward strand.
TTCGGAATCTTGCTCGGCATCTACGCTTTCTTCCACGTCAGACGTCGCTAGTTCTTCTTCTTCGGCTTCTTCTTCGACTTCGTCTTCAGATTCCTCTTCAGCATCGAGAGCAGCCTGAGCTTCAAGTTCTGCCTGCAGCGCTTTGTAATCTGCTAGTCGCTAAGACCACGGCACCCAATCCGGGGCAACGACCGAATCTGTGCCAGGCAGCAACACGATTTCAGAAACAGTAGCCTCTGCCTTTTTATCCGCTTGAAAAACTGTTACCGACCAGCGCCAGCCAACATAACCCTTTTGCTTGCTGGCAAAAATGTGTGATGTGAGTTCGGCTGCTTCTTCGGCCTGAGCCTCAAGGTATTCGCCAATCGATGCAGACCCAACGGCCTCGACCAGGGCCTGGCGCGCTAGATCTTTAGACATCTAGCTCATCAGCAAGCTTGCGCAGCAGGGCGGCAATCTTTTTGCCGTTTGCCGACTCAGGGTACTTGCCGTGCTTTAGGCCACCACCCAGGTGGTCAAGAAGTCGAATCAAATCTTCAACGATGATTGCCATTTCATCGGCCGGCTTGCGGCCCATTTTGGCAAGACTTGGTGGAGCATCAAGAACGCGAACCGACAGCGCCTGAGCACCGCGTTTTCCATCGGCAACGCTGAACTCGACTCGTGAACCTGGCTTTACTGAAGTGGTGCCGGCAGGCAAGGCGCTGATGTGCAGAAATACTTCTGAACCCTCGTCAGATGCGATGAAACCAAAACCTTTGTCTTCATCGAAGAATTTAACTTTGCCGGTAGGCATGGAAACCTCTTTCGTTACTCCAAGGGTCTATTTTACCCGCAGAGAGGGCCGTTTGGCCAAGGTATCCTAGAAGGATGACTAAAAAGAGCCTGCCTGAGACCCAACATTCGACCTCAAAACTTGAGACCGTCTTTGCCTACATGGCCGTTGGTCTGATTGGCACTTCGGTGCTGGTGATGTTGGCCACACTGATAATTGCCGCGACCGGCACAGCAACCCCAAGCGTAGGCAAGGTAGTGGTTCCGCCAATCATGATTTTTTATCCGCAGTTCGGCTTAGCCGCTGGCGCGCTCTCGATAATTGCGCTGCTGATTGCCAGCATCAAACGACGCAGCAAAGCCAACCGCAATAACTAAATATGAGTCAGCTGCTGAAAGTCGCCGCCGCACTTCGCGGCATGAGCGACGCACAGCTTGAAGCATTAATCACAATGCGCATGGTCAACACCTCGACCATGAAAGATTTCTTTGATCTAGCCGAGGCCCTTAGCAAACCAAACAATCTGGCCTCGACAATAGCTGCGCTGCCAAAACCACAGGTCCTGGCGCTTCGCGATCTTGTTTCGGGCGAAAAACCAAATGCAGCAGCTGCCGAGGAATTGCACAGGTTGGCCCTGGTTGGCCCAGCACCGACTTATGAACTATTCGAATCGACTGCCGAGGTGCTTGCCGGTTTCGATAAGAAAAACCTAGAAACCAAGTTGATCGCGGTTACCGAAACCGCGCTAGATCAAGCGCGGGTGGATCGCGACTGCGGCGTTGAAGCATTTGAAACCAGCCAAGCGATTACCGAACTGATCTTCGATTTAGAGCAGAGGTATGTGCGTGAGGTCGGTCGCAAAACCGTTGGCCTGCCAGACTTGAAGCGCTTGGCAAATCACCTGCGTAAAACCACCGACTACGCACGCGAAATTTATGAACTGGCCAGCCTGGCCAACCTGATTGTGCTGAATAACGGTCGCTGGCAGTTGAACCGCACCAGCGAAAGCTGGCTGAGCTGGAGTCAGCTCGAGAGATCAGTGTTCTTGAGTAAAACCTGGCGCGCTATTCTGGGTGACAGCTCGGCTAAAGAAATTTCTAAAGTGGCAAGAGCCAATAACGCGGTGCGATTGTTGCCGGCGATTTTTGGCGAGAGTTATCCTCTGGCCGATTCATCGATGACCTCGAAAATTACAAAACTTACTGCGATTGCTGCCTTGATCGGGCTTTCTTCTGGCGGGGCAATGAGCAGTTGGCTTAGTTTGGTTTTGGCCGAAGACTTTACTTCAGCCGGCAAGCTGATTTCCGCAAACCTTCCGGTAGACCAAGACCGAATTATTGTGCAGGCCGACCTGAGCATCATTGCACCGGGGCCACTGCCAACCGAAAAAGAAATAATGTTGCGCCGTTTTGCCGATACCGAGCAAATCGGTTTGGCATCTACCTATCGTCTATCTGCGCTGAGCCTTAGTCACGGTTTAGAAACGGGCCTTGAGGTTTCACAAATTCGAAAATTCCTGAATTCACTCAGCGACAAATCGCTACCGCAACCAGTGGAATACCTGATTAATGAAGCCGAGCAACGATTTGGCCGATTGGTAATCAAAGAAGACGAGGCTGGTGCCCTGATCACCTCAACCGATGCAATCTTGCTGGCCGAAATCATCAATGAGCAAAAACTTAAACCGTTTGACATTCGATCGGTAGAAGACGGTGCGCTGCACACCAGGTTCGAACCAGAGGTGGTCTATTTTGCACTACGCGAGCTGGGCTTTGTTGCCATTCGACAAGATTCACGCGGTTTGGTGATTTCGCCAAGAGTGCTTGCTGAGCAGAGCGAGGCGACCGAAATTGAGACCTCTACCCTCAGTGATGTAAAGCGACTGCGCGAGCACGAGGCCAGGGTAGGCCACTCGCCCGACGACGATGATCTGCAGCGACAGATTCAGTTGGCAATCAAGAACAAAGCGAAGGCCAGATTCACAGTTACATCGACTAATGGTGATTTGGAATTTTTGCTTGAGCCAATTGGAATTGCAAATGGCAGACTTCGTGCCAAAGATCGTAAAGCTGATATCGAACGCACTCTACCTCTGGCCAGCATTATCAAAGTGGTGCTCGAGTAGGCTGTAATGATGACCACTGGACCGTTAATCGTGCAGAGTGACAAGACCGCGCTGCTTGAAGTTGACCACCCAGATGCTGCCGATGCCCGTCACGACCTAGCAATCTTTGCCGAATTAGAGCGCGCACCGGAGCACATTCACACCTACCGAATTACTCGCTTGGGGCTTTGGAACGCCAGGGCCGCAGGTCACGATTCAGATTTCGTTTTGGGCATTCTTGATAAGTACGCAAAATTTGCGGTGCCAAGTTCGGTGCGCTCAGACATCGCAGAAACCATGAATCGCTATGGTCGACTTTCAATTCGCAAAAGTGCGGCCGGCGAGCTAGAGCTATATTCCACCGAGCGCGCCGTGCTGCTTGAAGCAAGCAAGCACAGAAAGATATCCGAGTTACTAGACGGCCCAATCGGAAACGAAGCGTTTCGCATTCAGCCATGGGCACGCGGTGCCGTAAAGCAAGAGCTTTTGAAGTTGGGCTGGCCAGCCGAAGACCTAGCCGGCTACACCGAGGGAACCCCGCACGATATTGCGCTTTCTAATAGCGAATGGAAGATTCGCGACTATCAAACCAAGGCGGTAGAAAAGTTTTGGGCCGGCGGTTCGGGTGTTGTAGTTCTGCCCTGTGGTGCCGGCAAGACAATCGTTGGCGCAGCAGCCATGGCCACTGCCAAAACCAACACTTTGATCTTGGTGACCAACACAGTATCGGCACGTCAGTGGAAAAATGAACTACTGAAGCGCACTTCACTTAGCGAAGAAGAAATCGGTGAGTACTCGGGTTCGATGAAAGAAATCAAACCCGTCACAATTGCCACCTACCAAATTTTGACCACTAAGCGTAAAGCCGAGTTTGCGCACCTAGCCCTGCTGAACGCCAAAGACTGGGGCCTGATCGTTTATGACGAAGTGCATCTACTTCCTGCACCTATTTTCAAAATGACCGCCGATCTTCAGGCTAGACGAAGATTGGGCTTGACCGCGACGCTGGTTCGCGAAGACGGCAAAGAGGGCGACGTCTTTTCGCTTATCGGGCCAAAGCGTTTTGATGCGCCATGGAAAGAGATCGAAGCCCAGGGCTACATTGCACCGGCTGCGTGTTTCGAGGTGCGGATCGATCTGCCAGAAGAAGAGCGTTTGAACTATGCAATCGCCAGTCAAGAAGAGCGCTATCGAATTGCCGCCACCTCGCCTACTCGCATTCCGGTGATTAAGAAATTGCTCAAAAAACATTCCGGGGAACCAACTTTGATTATTGGCCAGTACCTAGATCAAATTCACGAGGTCTCGGCGGCGCTTGGTGTGCCAGAAATCACTGGCGAGACTCACGTTGATGAACGTGAGCGACTCTTCGAAGAATTCCGTACCGGAAAAATATCCGTGTTGGTGGTTTCAAAGGTGGCGAACTTTTCGGTTGACCTGCCAGAGGCATCGGTGGCGATTCAAATTTCAGGCTCGTACGGTTCGCGTCAGGAAGAGGCCCAGCGCCTGGGTCGTTTACTGCGCCCTAAGGCCGATGGTCGTGCGGCAAGTTTTTACACCCTTATTTCGCGTGACACTGTTGATCAGGATTTCGCTCAGAATCGCCAGCGCTTTCTGGCCGAACAGGGCTACAGCTACGAAATCATTGACGCCACGTCGCTTTAGATACTCTCAGGCGACACTCGAGCGGCTTTCAGGCTTCTCACAGCAAACACTCGGAAACTAAAGCCATGGAAAACGTAAAGGTACTGATCGTCGACGACGAGCCAAACATTCGCGACCTACTTAGCACCAGCCTTCGATTCGCCGGCTATAGCGTTCACGCTGTGGGCAATGGCACCGATGCGGTGACTGCGGCCGAAAAGGCTGAGCCAGATATTATTTTGCTTGATGTAATGCTGCCCGACATGAATGGCTTTAGCGTTACTAAAAAGCTTCGCTCGATGGGAATCAACACCCCAGTTCTCTTTTTGACCGCACGAGACGAAACCGAAGACAAGATCACTGGCCTTACCGTTGGTGGCGACGACTACCTGACTAAGCCATTTAGCCTCGACGAAGTTATTGCCCGTATCAGTGCAATTCTGCGCCGAACCAAGGCTGCCGAAGTTGAAGATTCAGTGCTTGAAGTTGGCGAAATTAAAATTAATCAGGATGCTCACGATGTGTATGTGAACGATACCCTGGTTGAGCTAAGCCCGACCGAATACAAGTTGTTGCGCTTTCTTATTTCGAACCCAAACCGAGTCCTTACCAAGGCTCAGATTCTGGATCACGTTTGGGAATATGACTTCAACGGCGAAATGGGAATCGTTGAATCTTACGTTTCTTACCTTCGCAAAAAGCTTGACCCACTGACCAGTGAACCACTGATTCAGACCAAACGTGGTGTTGGCTATATGTATAAGACACCTAAGAACGGCAAGTAATTGGCTTTAGAGTTTGGCAAAGTTTGGGAGCGCATTTCGCTGCGCACCAAACTAACCACACTCTCAATGGCATTGATTGGTCTGCTGCTTTTGGTTTCAAGTGCCGGCACAATTACCCTGCTGCGTACCTACCTGCAGGCAAACGTTGACACACTGCTTACTTCTACCGCAACTGCGTTGCGTAGCGAAGACCCGACCCTGCTTGAAGAACGATTGGCTACCAATCAGTTGCAGTTGCCTAGTTTGCCCACCGACTTCTACATCGCCTATCTCGATAGCAACGGCACCCTGCTAATCGGTTTGGTCTCGTCGGCCAGCGGCAATGACGATGTGCCAAATCTCTCTAAGTTCAGTCAGAGCTACGTTGAGCTAACCCAGGGTAAGCCTTTTGAAGCCAACGGGTTAGGCCAAATTTCAGACGACTCGGGTGCACGTGGCTGGCGCATGGTTGCCGTGCCACTTACCAACATGCCGGGCTCCCTTGTGGTTGCTCTGCCAACCGGTGCGAACAACGCACTGCTTTCGCAATACGCGCTTATCGGCGGCAGCTTTGGAGTTTTGCTGCTGATTCTTTCCGGCTTAAGTACCTGGCTGACCATTTCTTCTGCCCTGCGCCCGCTGCGCGAAGTAGAAAGAACCGCAGCTGCGGTCAGCGAGGGTGACATTTCTCAGCGCTTGGTGGAACACGAGGGTAAAACCGAAATCGCTCGTTTAAACCGATCGCTTAACTCGATGCTCGATGGCGTTGAAGGGGCAATGCAAGATCGCAATAAGACGCTCGAGCAAATGCGTCGATTTGTTGCCGATGCCAGCCACGAGCTAAGGACTCCCCTGGTTTCAGTTCGCGGCTATGCCGAGCTGTACCGCATGGGCGCACTGAAAGATTCAAAGCAGATCGGCGAGGCGATGTCGCGCATCGAATCTGAGGCCGTGCGTATGAGCGGTTTGGTTGAATCGCTGCTAACTCTGACTCGCATGGATGAAAATGCAAAGCTCGAAAAAACAAAAACCGACATGGTTTCACTTGCCATCAATGCGGCCAAAGATGCATCTGTGGCAGACGGTGGAAAAAAGATTATTGTCACCGACATCGAAGGCAACCCACTTGCCGATGATGAAGTGATTGAAGCAAAGGTTGATGCCGGCGGCATGCGTCAGGTGCTGACTAACCTATTGGCCAATGCCACCCGGTTCTCGCCGGTCGGTTCTCAGATTGAAATTGCAATCGATGGCAAAGCGAGAGTCAACGGCAAACGCTATTTGGTGCTTGAGGTTCGCGATCGCGGCGAGGGTATTCCGGAACAGCTTCGTGAAAAAGTTTTTGAACGCTTCTATCGTGTCGATAATTCGCGCAATAGCGAGACCGGCGGTTCTGGCCTTGGGCTTGCCATCGTGAGCAGAATTGTGGCAAGACACGAGGGCACCATCGTTGCGGTAGAGACCCCCGGTGGCGGCGCCACCATGCGCGTGAGCCTGCCTGCCTAAACGTTTTATCAACAGATTTTTGCCCGAGCACATTGCTTTAGTACGTTCGCGCATGCTGGATGAATGACACATTTCAGCGTGGATAGCGAACAGGTAATGCTGGCTAATCAAAACATTCAGAGCACAATCGGTCGACTAACTAACGAAGCCGACAACCTGCAAGCGCAACTGCTTGCCTTGCAATCAAGTTGGACGGGTCAGGCTGCCAATAATTTTCAAGAGTTAGTGGTGCGTTGGCGAGCCACCGCCGGCGCGGTTGATGCCCAACTTGCCGAACTGGGCAGCGCACTCAGCATTGCGGCAAATCAATATGCCGAAATCGAATTCGCCAACCAAAGACTGTTTCTATAAAAAACGGGCGGTCTCCGAAGAGACCGCCCGCCCATAGTGGATCAACTATGAAGTTTTTAGAAATCCATTCCGCCACCAGGAGCGGCCGGAGCGGCCGCAGCTGGCTCTGGCTTCTCGGCAACAACTGCCTCGGTGGTTAGGAACAAACCGGCGATCGATGCCGCGTTTTGCAGAGCAGAGCGAGTCACCTTAACTGGGTCGTTGATTCCTGCCTGAAGCATGTCAACGTATTCACCAGTTGCAGCGTTAAGACCCTGGCCTGATGGCAAGTGGGCGACCTTCTCGGCAACCACACCTGGCTCTAGACCTGCGTTCAGCGCGATCTGCTTTAGCGGAGCCGAAATTGCCACGCGAACGATGTTGGCACCAACTGCTTCTTCGCCTTCTAGCTGTAGCTTCTCGAAAGCAGTCTTGCCAGCCTGAAGCAGTGCAACACCACCACCGGCAACGATGCCCTCTTCTACCGCAGCCTTAGCGTTTCGAACCGCATCTTCGATGCGGTGCTTGCGCTCTTTAAGTTCAACCTCGGTTGCCGCACCAGCCTTGATTACTGCAACACCGCCGGCAAGCTTTGCCAAACGCTCCTGCAACTTCTCGCGGTCGTAGTCGCTATCGGTGTTGTCGATTTCACGACGAATCTGCTCGACACGACCAGTGATCATGTTTGCGTCACCGGCACCCTCAACGATTGTGGTCTCGTCTTTGGTGATTACCACCTTGCGAGCGCGACCCAATAGGTCAAGTGTTGTGCTTTCTAGCTTTAGGCCAACTTCTTCAGAAATAACCTGACCACCGGTCAAGATTGCGATGTCCTGAAGCATTGCCTTGCGGCGGTCACCAAAGCCTGGAGCCTTAACGGCAACTGACTTGAAGATTCCGCGAATCTTGTTAACGATCAAGGTTGCAAGCGCTTCGCCATCGATGTCTTCGGCAATGATCAAAAGTGGCTTGTTTGCCTGGATCACCTTGTCAACGATAGGAAGCAGATCCTTGATGTTCGAGATCTTCGAGTTTGCAATCAAAACGTAAGCATCTTCAAGAACTGCCTCTTGGCGCTCTGGGTCAGTAACCATGTAAGCGCTGATGTAGCCCTTGTCGAAACGCATACCTTCGGTTAGCTCAAGCTCGATACCGAAGGTGTTTGATTCTTCAACGGTTACAACACCCTCACGGCCGACCTTGTCGATTGCCTCGGCGATTAGCTCACCGATCTGAGTGTCGCCTGCCGAGATCGAAGCAGTAGCAGCAATCTGCTCTTTGGTTTCTACTGGCTTGGCGTTGTTGTGTAGCTCTTCGATAACAGCCTTAACAGCCTTCTCAATTCCGCGCTTCAAAGTGATTGGGTCTGCGCCGGCGGCAACGTTGCGAAGACCTTCGCGAACAAGTGCCTGAGCAAGAACGGTTGCAGTTGTGGTTCCGTCACCAGCGACATCGTCAGTCTTCTTGGCAACTTCTTTAACTAGTTCAGCACCGATCTTTTCGAACGGGTCGTCTAGTTCAATTTCTTTAGCGATCGAAACTCCATCGTTAGTGATGGTTGGGGCGCCCCACTTCTTTTCGAGCACTACGTTGCGGCCGCGAGGACCAAGGGTTACCTTTACGGTGTCGGCCAGAATGTTAAGACCGCGCTCTAGTCCGCGGCGGGCCTCTTCATCGAAGTGAATGATTTTTGCCATTGTGGTTCAATCTCCTGTAAGTGATTAGCACTCGGTGTGTTTGAGTGCTAATGACTATTTTGGCACTCTACCCCCGAGAGTGCAAGATGGCCCCGACAGCAGAAACCCCGCCCTTGCGAGCGGGGTTTCGAAACCTAAGTCGTAGCTTAGATAACGTGAACTGCGTCAGCCTGAGGACCCTTGTCGCCGTTCTTTACTTCGAACTCAACGCGCTGGTTCTCTTTTAGCTCTTTGTATCCTTCTGACTGGATTGCTGAGAAGTGTACGAATACGTCTGCTCCGCCGTCCTGGGTAATGAATCCAAAACCCTTTTCAGAGTTGAACCACTTTACGGTTCCTTGTGCCATTGCTTTACTCCTGTTGCTATGTGATCAGCCCCACGATCGGGCCTGAAGTCGCATAGAAATGAGCTATTGCTTGATACTGCTACGACCACATAACAGACTAGCCTCAAATCGACCAAACGCGGTAAGAGTTACCGAACGGTTATATAGGTCTAATTTTCAGGTTTTTTGTAGTCCTTACCCAACACCACGGTGATTGGGCCCGTAAACTCGGGTGAAACGATAACCGCCGGATTGCCCACCTGGGCGGCAATCTTGATGGCATCTGCCCTAAAAAGTTCATCGGTAATAACCACGACGGTGGTGTCGATGGCAACCGGCTTCTTGTCGGCATCGACCAGAGTCGAAGCTTGCTTGATATTGAAACCATCATCTTTCAAAATCTGCCCCGCGTAGCCAGCAGCATCGTTGCCGCCACCATCTAGCACGGTCACCTCGGGTAGCGCCGAAACGCTCGGCGCAGCAGATGAACCGCCGCTTGGCAGGTAGCCGTCAAACACGGATGAACCCTCGATTAACTTGAGGCCTCCGTATCCCAGTCCAGCAACTATCGATGCCGCAACAAAAAGGCGAACCCATTCGAGCACACGATCTTTGGCGGTGCGGCGCGAACGGTGACGGCCACCGTGCTCTAGCGCCGAATCGAATTCATCGATTGGGAACTTTTTTGCCATGGATTCTGCTTTACCTTTAAGTAGTTTTTTCTAAACCTAATATATAGGTCAACCCAGGAGGCCGAGTTGAACTACCCCGTCAATAAACCTGAAGACCAGTGGCGAAGTGAATTGACCGAATTCGAATATCACGTGCTACGCGAGGCAGGTACCGAGCGCGCCTATACCGGCGCACTGCTCGAAGAAAAGCGCATGGGTATTTTTAGCTGTCGAGGCTGCGGTGCCGAATTGTTCCGCAGCGAAACCAAGTTTGACTCGCACTGCGGCTGGCCAAGTTTTTATCAACCAAAATCAACTGACGCGGTTCAGCTACTTGAAGATCGAAGCCATGGCATGGTTCGAGTCGAAGTTCGCTGCGCAAATTGCGGTTCACACCTGGGCCACGTTTTCGAAGATGCCCCGCAAACCCCTACCGGCGATCGCTATTGCATCAATTCGGTGAGCATTACTTTCGACGCAATCTAGAGCAGACCAAATTGAAAAACGCCTTCCGTTTGGAAGGCGTTTCATTTGGTGGAGCCGACCAGGGGACTCGAACCCCTAACCCTCGCATTACAAGTGCGATGCGCTACCAATTGCGCCAGGTCGGCCGATAGCCTTGCGGCTACCTAATCTGAAGGCGAACCTCCAGAAGTTTCAATATTAGTTGCTTGCGACAGTTTGTAAAAACTGAGCGAAGCGTGCCGGGCTGTAGAACTCGGCAGGGTTTTCGGTCTTGAACACCTGATCATTGATCAGAATGAACGGAGTGCCCGACATTTCTAGGCCCGAACCAGGAAGCGGCTCGTAAAGGGCACGATCGGTGGCCTCTTTAATCCAAGGGGTAAAGCGCTTTTCATCCATGCAGGCCTTAATCTCTTCGGTTGCGTTAGCTCCCGAAGCTTTGACCTGAGCAAAGATCTCGTCGTTGCTTGGGCCGGCTGTTCCCTCTTCAGGCTGAATCGAGAACAACAAACCATTAAAGGCAAAGAAGTTGTTTGGCGAGTATTCGGCAACACAAACAGCTGCGTTAGCCGCACGTGATGAATATTCGTTCGGGCTGCCGCGACCATCTAGGAACGAGATCGGGTGAATTTCAAGAGTTGCGGCACCGGTCGAAACCCACTTTTCAATCTGTGACTGGTTCGGTAATTCGAACTGCTGGCAGTAAGGGCACTGATAGTCCAAGTAAATCTTGATGTTCGGTGCCCCCGCGCCGGCACTGCCAGGCTTTGGAGTGTAGTCGGCGGTGAATGCTTCTAGGCCGGTGCCCATTTTGATTCCGTCGTCGAAACTCATGTTGGTTGGCTGAACCAGAGGCTTGTCGGCGCCTGATGCCACAGCCAACGCTATTCCACCGACTACCGCGACAAGACCCACGCCAACGCCCACCTTGATTAGCAGGCTCTTACGCTTCTCATCTTTTTTGTGCTGTTCGCGCAGGGTTTTGGCTTTGGCTCGAGCTGCTTCGCGCTGCTCTGAGCGGGTCATTTTTTCACGGGTCAAGATTGGGGATCCTTTTTCTTGCTATTAGCTTTGGTCACAATTTGGTGACGGCCAGGATTTCTAGTTTAGACGCACTCTCGCAGATGCCATAATGGCTCTACTTAGTAGATAACTACTGGGTTTCATTCACAACGGATCGTCCGGCACGTACCTGCCGGTGAAGGAAGAATCATGGCATCAGTAACTTTTAAGCAGGCCACCCGCCTTTATCCCGGGGGCCAAAAAGCAGCCGTAGACAAGATCGACCTAAAAATCAAGGATGGCGAATTCTTGGTTTTGGTTGGCCCATCGGGTTGCGGTAAATCAACCACCCTACGCATGCTTGCAGGTCTAGAAGAGGTTAACTCTGGTCAGATCTTGATTGGCGACAAAGATGTAACCCACGTTCCGCCTAAGGATCGTGACATCGCGATGGTGTTCCAGAACTACGCGCTTTACCCGCACATGACCGTTGCAGAAAACATGGGCTTTGCCCTGAAGATTGCCGGCGTAAGTAAAGAAGAGCGCGCAGCTCGCGTACTTGAAGCAGCAAAGCTGCTTGACCTTGAGCCATACCTTGCTCGCAAGCCAAAGGCACTTTCAGGTGGTCAGCGTCAGCGCGTGGCCATG
>JBEGRY010000016.1:0-17350 GCA_041180265.1 Actinomycetota bacterium
AAAAGAGCCAGAAGATCTGAACGTGGTGCAAGCCACCGCAATGTCAGTTAACACCGCATACGTGAACATGGCATCGCAGCTTGACTTGTGTGACATTCGCGATACCGCGATGCGTTTTGGTGTGCACCGCGCCGACGGCACTGAGCTGCAATACATTCCGTCATCCGTGTTGGGCGTTAATGAAATTGCCCCACTTACCATGGCCGCTGCGATGGCTGGAATTTCGAACAATGGTGTTTACTGCTCACCGATTGCTATTGACAAGATTGTGTTGCGCAGCACCAAGGCAGAAATCGCGGCACCTAAATCTGTGTGTTCACCAGCGGTTAGTCCTGAGGTTGCTGCCGGTGTTACTTACGCAATGCAACGCGTGATCTCTGGCGGAACCGGTAGCGCATCGTCAACCGGCGACGGCACCCCGCTTGCCGGTAAGACCGGAACCACCGACTCTGGTGTGCACACCTGGATGACCGGTTTCTCGAGCAAGGTTGCTACTGCAACTTGGGTGGGCAACGTGGTCGGTACCAAATCACTCGGTGGACTTCGCCTAAACAACAAGGCTGCCAACACCGTGCGTCACGACATTTGGCGCACGATCATGAAAGAAGTGAACAAGAACTATCCGGGTGAAAAATTCGTTGCACCACCAGAAGAAATGCTTGGCCCTAGCATGGCGGTTGTGCCAAACGTAAACGGCAATGCGCCTGATGCAGCAACCGAATTGGTTAAGGCATCTGACCTGAACGCAAAGATTATTGTTAAGCCGGTTGTATCGTCGCTACCTTCTGGCAGCGTTGCCTACACCAAGCCGGCAGCCGGCACCGCGGTTCCTCGTGGCACCCAGGTAAAGATTTACATCAGCGAGGGTGGCGCCGAAGCAGTGCCAGATGTTTCGGGAATGACAGTCGCTCAAGCAAAGGCAACTTTGCTTTCAGCTGGTTTCTCGGCGGTTAGCGAACCCCAGGCTTCGCAATCACAGTTCTTCATCAAGTCTTCAACTATTGCCAAGGGCCTTGTGGTTGGCACCGACCCAGCGGCCGGAACTTCGGCCAATGCGGCCAGTGCAATTCTGTTGTTGATTAGCGCCGGGCCGTAATCCATGAATGCCCTTGGGCTTTGGGTTATTGGCATTGCCTCGATCGCGCTGCTGGCTGCAATCTGGGGAATCGCGATTGAACGCCACCTTTATGTAATTCGTCGCGAGAGCCTGAAGTTGTTACCTGCTGGTGCTGCGCCAATTACTGTGCTGCAAATTGGTGACATTCACCTTGCGCCTTGGCAAAAACGCAAAGCAAAATTCGTGGCATCGCTGGGGGCGCTAAAGCCTGATCTGGTGGTTAACACCGGCGACAATCTGGGTCACAAAGATGCAATCGGCCCGGTGCTGACCGCGCTTAGTTCGCTGACTGAGCTTCCTGGTGTGTTTGTAAACGGTTCGAATGATTACTATGCGCCGGTGCTCAGAAACCCGTTTGGCTACCTAGCTAAACCAAGTGATCGCAGCGAGGGCCCGGCGCTTGAGACCGCGCGACTGATAAACGGTTTTACCTCGGCTGGTTGGCTAAACCTAAATAATCGCCACGGAGTAATTCAGCTAGGTGCGCTGCGAATTGGCTTTATTGGCGTTGACGATGCGCATGATGAACTAGATAACCTGGCGTCGATTGAAGGTCAGATTGCTGCAATCGGTGACTGTGATTTTGTGATTGGTGTGACGCACGCGCCGTATTTGCGAGTGCTCGAGAAAATGACAACCGCGGGTGCCGAACTTATTTTTGCCGGGCACACTCACGGCGGTCAGGTTTGTCTGCCAGTGGTTGGCGCGCTGACCACAAATTGTGATTTGCCTAACAAGCACGCCAAGGGTCTCAGCGCCTGGAAATTTGGTGAGCGCAGTTCATTCCTAAACGTGGTGGCCGGTCTGGGTCATTCTATTTATGCGCCGGTTAGATTCTTTTGCCGACCAGAAGTGCGTTTGCTCACGCTACTGCCCCGCGATTAATTAATTGTGCAGTGACCAGGTCTGTGGGCCCATGGCAATCCACTGACCGTTTTCATTTTCACAACGCGCGGTTACCTGCTCAACGTAACAGGTGATTGATGCAACCGTGATTGTTTGGCCCGCTGGTAAAACCTTTGCGACCGTGGGGTCTTGGTACTGACCGCTCGAGCAAGTGAATCGAGCCATGTCACCGTTTTCTGGTTGGTTGGCCCAAAGCTGAATTTGATAACCGTATGATCCCTGGCAATCTTCAGGTGCCGGAACTGGTTCGTATTGCGCAGCCGCTTCGTTCTGTTCGCAAACTACGTTGTCGGCAGCAGCATCGATGGTGCACCAGGTTGGACCATCGCCAACCTTGAAGCTGTACCAGTCAAAGCCGGTGTCATACATTGCTGAGTCAGCGGCTACCGCGTCAGCCGCAGGTGCCTCGGGCACCAAAGACTGATCCGGGGTCGGGGTTGGCCGCGCAGAATTGGTGTCGTTGCCATCATTATCGGAGGCAACACACCCCCCTAGTGTGATGGCAAGACCCAAACTGATAATCACAGCAAAAGATCTCTTCATATCTATAAGAGTAATCGCCAAGAAAACGAAATCCGCCCAAACACTCGCCGGGCGGATTACGTTTGTGTAAATCTATTTAGAACTCTTTGGCTACCAATTCGGCAATCTCATATGTGTTCAACGCTGCACCCTTGCGCAGATTGTCGCCAACTACGAACAATTCGATTGAGTTTGGAAAGTCAAGCGACTGACGAATGCGGCCAACAAAGGTTGGGTCCTGGCCAACCACCATGGCTGGGGTTGGGTAAAGGTGCTTCTCTGGCTCGTCAACCACACGGATAGTCGGCTGCTTACCAAGAACGTCGCGAACCTCATCTGGGGTCAGTGGGTTTGCAAACTTGGCGTGCACGGTTAGCGAGTGCGACACCTGAACTGGCACACGAACACAGCTAGCAGAAACCTTGAGGTCGGCAATGCCAAGAATTTTGCGAGACTCGTCGCGAACCTTCATCTCTTCTGAGGTATGGCCACCCGCCTTCAGTGAACCAGCGAATGGAATCACGTTCAGCGCGATTGGGTGACGCCAAGGTGAATCGCTTAGATCGTTGCCAGCTGCGGCAAGTGCCTTGCGAACGTCATCGGTGTTGGTGCCAAGTGACTGGTCTTTGCCAACTACTGAAAGTTCTTTGGCAAGTTCATCGATGCCAGGGGCGCCAGCACCAGAAACTGCCTGGTAGCTAGAAACCACAAGTTCTTCGAGCTTCCACTTGTCGTGCAGCGCACCCATCGCGGCCATCATGGTCAAGGTGGTGCAGTTCGGGTTAGCAATAATTCCGCGTGGGCGGTTCTTTGCCTGCTCTGGGTTTACCTCTGGCACAACTAGTGGCACGTCGGTATCCATGCGGAATGCTGCTGAGTTGTCTACGGCAACTGCACCGCGCTCGGCAGCGATCGGTGCCCAAACTTCAGAAACCTCATCAGGCACATCGAACATTGCAATGTCAATGCCATCGAAAGCCTCAGGTGAAAGTGCAACCACAGTTAGTTCTTCACCGTGCACTGTGATTTTCTTGCCTGCTGAACGTGGGCTAGCAATCAAACGAATCTCACCCCAGATGTTTGGGCGGGAGTTAATGATGCCGATCATTACGGTGCCTACGGCACCGGTTGCACCGACTAGGGCTAGGTTTGGCTTTGCCATATTTATCGTCCTGTTCCTGCGTAAACAACAGCTTCGCTATCGCTGTCTAGACCAAAAGCGGTGTGCACTGCGCGTGCTGCATCGTCAAGCTGCTTAGAGCTGGTCACAACCGAAATACGAATTTCTGAGGTTGAGATCATTTCGATGTTGATGCTTGCCGCGGCCAACGCCTTGAACAAAGTTGCTGAAACACCCGAGTGGGTGCGCATGCCGGCACCAACCACCGAAAGCTTGCCGATGTCAGCGTCTTGCTCTAGGTCGCGGTAACCGATTGAGGCCTTAGCGCTTTCAAGTGCACCAGATACGCGACCCAGGTCGGCAAGTGGCAGAGTGAACGAGATGTCGGCAACTCGGTCGGTTACGTCTGAACCGGTCGGGTTGTTCTGCACGATCATGTCGATGTTGGAATCGGCTTCGGCAACCACCTTGAAGACTTCGGCAGCCTTACCCGGCTCGTCTGGAATACCAATGACCGTAATCTTGGCCTGACCCTTGTCGGTAGCGATACCCGATACGACTGGTTCTTCCATCTTTTCTCCGTTTCCTGAATAAACGATCGTTCCTTTATCGGTGCTGAATGTGGAACGAACGCGAAGGTCTACGTTGTGACGACGTGCGTACTCAACGGCACGAATGTGCAAAATCTTGGCGCCTGCCGCCGCAAGTTCGAGCATTGATTCGATATCAATTGCATCGAGCTTTTGTGCGGCCGGAATAACGCGTGGGTCTGCGGTGTAAACACCATCGACATCTGAATAGATTTCACAAACGTCAGCTTTTAGAGCGGCGGCGAGCGCAACCGCTGTGGTGTCTGAGCCACCGCGACCAAGAGTTGTGATGTCTTTCGAATCTTTGTTGAAACCCTGGAAACCAGCGACGATAGCAATGTCGCCAGCATCGATTGCTTCTTGAATGCGCTCTGGCGAAACTTCGGCAATGCGTGCATCGCCGTGCTTAGAGCTGGTCATGATTCCGGCTTGTGAACCGGTGAAAGAACGTGAGCTTGCGCCAAGACTGTTAATTGCCAGCGCTAGCAGAGCCATCGAGATGCGCTCACCCGAAGTAAGCAGCATGTCCATCTCGCGAGGGAACTCGTATGGGTCGGTAGACACCGATTGTGCTAAATCGATCAGTTCATCGGTGGTGTCACCCATTGCCGAAACAACAACCACTACCTGGTTGCCGGCTTTTTGGGTTTCGATAACTCGCTTGGCTACGTGCTTGATCTTGCCGGCGTCACCTACTGACGAACCGCCAAACTTTTGCACAATCAGAGCCAAGACCGTATCTCCTTAGATCAGGGGAACGCGGCCAAATGCCGCATGAAAGGCCTAGTTTAGTTGACGATGCGCCTACCCTCAAACGCTCGACCAAGGGTTACCTCGTCGGCATACTCCAGGTCGCCACCCACTGGAAGCCCTGAGGCTAGGCGTGAGACCTTGATACCAAGCGGGCTAAGCATGCGGGTTAGATAAGTGGCAGTTGCCTCGCCCTCGAGGTTCGGGTCGGTGGCAATGATGACCTCTTGAATCTCTGGGTTACCCAAGCGGGCCATGAGCTCTTTGATGCGCAGCTGGTCTGGGCCAATGCCCTCGATTGGGCTAATTGCCCCGCCAAGCACGTGGTACAGACCCTTGAATTCACGGGTGCGCTCAATTGCCTGAACATCTTTTGACTCTTCGACCACACAGATTGCGGTGCGGTTGCGGCGAGCATCGCGACAAATATTGCACTGAGTTTCTTCGGTGACGTTGCCGCAAACCTCACAAAAGCGAACTCGCTCTTTAACCTCTTGCAGAACTTGGGCGAGCTTTTGTGCCTGATCATCGTCGGTTTGCAACAGATAGAACGCAATACGCTGAGCAGACTTTGGGCCCACTCCTGGCAATCGACCAAGTTCGTCGATCAGTTCTTGAACTACGCCCTCGTACATTATTTACCGTTCTTGTCGGCAATAGGTTCGGCGCCAAGCATTTCACGCAGCAACGATTCGCCGTAGCGAGCTGATTCGTCAACCATTTTCGAGTTGCGCGACTTTGGTGCTTCTTGCACCGGCGCCTCTGGTTCAACTTCTTCAGGTTCTGGTTCGCTCTCTTCGACCACAGCAATCGGCTTGGTCTCGACAGCAGGTGCAGCAGGTGGCGGGGTTGGCGCAGCTGGCTGTTCTGCCGCTTCAGGAACTTGTGCGCGGAACTTTACCTGCACACCAAGCACATCGTTGATGCAAGCGCGAAGTGCATCAGATGCGCCCGACGCATTCTTGAACGAATCAAGATCTTTCTGACTTAAGAACTTCAATGTCAAAACGTCATCGGTGAAGTCAACCACGGTTAGTGCAAAGGCAACCATCCATGCAGCTTTTGACTTCTTATTTAGAGTGCTCAAAATGTTTGGCCAGGCGTCGCGAATTTGAGAAAGGGTGACGCCGCCTATTCCGGCTGGGGCTGAAACAGTGGAAAACTTTTCGGCTTGTGGGGCTGCTGATGTCTTTGGTGCTGGTTCAGCTAACGGAGCGGACTTAGCTGGAGCTGGAGTTTCTCGGGGAAGTTCTGAAACAGCTGTCGCTGTTCCAGCACCTGCAACACCAATGCGGCGCTCTAGGCGTTCGATGCGGGCAAGTGAACCGACCTCGGTTTGGTCAGCAGAAGGCACCAAGACCTTGGCGCACATCAACTCGAGGTGCAGCTTTGGTGAGGTAGCGCCAGACATTTCGGTAAGTGCCTGGTTCACAGTTTCGGCTGCGTGAGTAAGTTCGGCAAGACCAAAACGCATTGCTTGGTTGCTCATTTTTTCAAGTTCGTCGGCGGCGATTCCGCGCAGCACGTTCTTGGCACCATCGCCCACCGAAATGATCACGATCAAATCGCGCAAGTGCTCGAGCAAATCTTCAACAAAGCGGCGTGGGTCTTGACCGGTTTGAATAACCTTGTCAACGCTGGCGAAAACCGATGCCGAATTCTTAGCGGCAAAGGCATCGACAACTTCATCTAGTAATGCGGCGTGGGTGTAGCCAAGCAGTGCGGCTGCGCGATCGTATTCGACCTGGCCACCTTCGCTGCCGGCAATTAGTTGATCAAGCAGTGAAAGTGAGTCACGAACCGATCCGCCACCCGAACGAACTACTAGTGAAAGTACACCTGGTGCAACCTGAACTTTTTCACTGACACAAAGCTGCTCTAGATATTCCAGCATCTGTGCCGGTGGCACAAGTCGGAACGGGTAATGGTGAGTGCGCGAACGAATTGTGCCGATCACTTTGTCGGGCTCGGTGGTGGCAAAAATAAATTTGACGTGCGCTGGTGGCTCTTCAACAATCTTTAGTAGCGCATTGAAGCCCTGCGGGGTGACCATGTGCGCTTCATCCAAGATGAAAATTTTGTAGCGATCGCGAGCCGGCGCGAAAATCGCACGCTCACGTAGGTCGCGGGCATCGTCAACACCGTTGTGTGAGGCGGCATCGATTTCAACAACATCGAGCGAACCGCCGCCGTCTCGAGAAAGCTCAATGCAACTTGGGCACTTGCCACACGGGGTGTCAGTTGGGCCCTCGGCACAGTTAAGGCAACGAGCCAGAATTCGTGCCGAGGTAGTTTTGCCGCAACCGCGAGGGCCCGAAAATAGATAGGCGTGGTTTACGCGGTCGGTGCGAAGTGCCGTCATAAGTGGCGCGGTTACCTGAGCCTGGCCGATTAGTTCAGCAAAAGACTCTGGTCGATAGCGACGATATAAAGCGGTAACCACGAATAGAGCCTACCGGCTGGGTGCGGCATCAAAGTTTGGGCTGTTAGCCTGAAACCATGACTAAAACTCCTCGCACCGGCCTTTGGTTCGCTGGCGCCTCAGCCATTTTCTTCACCAGAGCATTTTTGTTTTCAAGCTGGGTCAGCCGTGGGCCCGAGGTGCAAGCAGCCCTCGATATCAACACCGCACAGATGGGCATGCTGAGCATGGTTTACCCGGCCGGCGGGCTTGCGGGTATTCTCTTTGCGAGTTGGCTAGTGCAGCGTTTCGGCTCTACCGCGGTAAATACCGGTGGCTATCTTCTTGCCACCGTTGGTTTCTTCTCATTAGGTCAGGCAGTTGATGCTGGCAACGTAATTCTGGCCGCTGCAAGCCTATTTGCAGTTGGTTTACCCCTAGCCATCAGTGACTTTTTAGGAAACTACGAGGCCACCAATGTTGATCGAATTTCTAAACATTCACTGTTTCCAGTAATTCACGGATCATTTGGAATCGGCATGCTCTCGGCATCTGCATTTGCCAGCTATTTAATTAGTCAGAAAGTTTCACTTTCTTCTTCGTTCCTAATGATTGCAATATTCATTGCGGTGATTTCAATTGTGGCTGGCTATGCATTCCCCAAGAAGTCTGAAGTTCAACAAGCAGCTTCCCAAAAAGCGGAGGCGCGCAGTCAGAGTATCCGGGTTTGGTTTGAAAAACGCACACTAGTAATTGCGTTGATTGGTTTCTCGTTCATCATGGCCGAAATGGCATCAGGAATTTGGGTGCCGATTGCGCTAACCAAAATTGGGTTCTCAGCTGCCGAGGCCGCTGGTTCGATTGGCGTGATGTGGATCGTAATCACAATCGCTCGATTGCTTGGCGGATACGTGCTCGATGCGATTGGGCGCTACAGAGTGGTTTTGCTTTCGGCAGTATTCACAGTAGTCGGTATGGCGATATTCATTGCAAACGATCAGCTTCACCTTCCTTACCTTGGACTTGTTATTTGGGGCTTGGGCATGGCGCTAGGTTTTCCAATGTCTGTGCTTTCGCTTAGCGACGATCCAGCGATGTCCGCGGCTCGCGTGAACATGATCATCACTGTTGTGTACATTTCGAGCATTACCGTTGGCCCTGTTTTGGGTTCTGTTGGCCAAGCCTTTGGACTATTAGTTGCGTTTGCCATTCCATTGGCGTTGAACCTACTGTCTGTAGTTCTCAGTCCAGTAACCAAGCCAGCAACCAGCCGATAAACTTTAGGTTGGCTCCCCGTGCGGCGTCACCTCGGCTAACTCCCCCAGGGCAGAAATGCAGCAAGGGTAACTGGGCTCTGATGGGTGTGCGGGGGGCCTTTTATCGGCACGATTTTGGTGGCCGCCGGTAAGGAGAATTCGCCTAGTGGCCTATGGCGCACGCTTGGAAAGCGTGTTGGGTGCAAGCCCTCATGGGTTCGAATCCCATATTCTCCGCGAGGCCCGAGCGAGGCGGCAAGTTATGCCGACTCGGTGGCCGAAGCCACGCCAGTCGAAGAAAAACTAATCATCAAGGAGCCCTATGAAGGTCGGTTATGTAGTTCTCTACGTAAATAATCCAGCTGAATGTTTAGCTTTTTGGACTGAAAAAGTTGGCATGGTTGAAAAGGGTCGAGCACCTGCTGGCAATTTTTCAATCGTCAAGGTTGGTTTTAGTGACCAAGATTTCGCTTTCGAACTAGTTCCTTTGGAGTTGATGAAAGATAACCCAGATGGTTTAGACCTTGCCACACCGTCGATTGCTTTCAATGTTGCTGACCTTGGTAGCACCCGCGAAAAATTGCTAGCCGCCGGCGTGCAGGTTTCAGAAATCGGTGAGCACTCGGGTCAGCAGGTATTCGCTTTTTCGGACAACGAGGGTCGCTGGTTTGCAGTGACAAAGCAAGGTTAACAAGTGATTAGTTCAATTTTCGTAAACTTACCGGTAGAGAACCTAAAGCGTTCTGTGGACTTTTTTACTGAGCTGGGCTTCACCTTTAATGCTCAATTCACCGATGATCAGTCCACCTGCATGATTATCAATGACACTGTTTACGTCATGCTGCTCGAGCACGCCAAGTTTGAAGGTTTTATCGACAAACCATTGGCTCCAAAAACTTCTACCGAAGCAATTTTGGCTTTTGCATGCGAATCCCCGGATGAAGTTCGCAAACTATCCGAAAAGGCAATCTCATTGGGCGCTAGAAAGATTAATGAGCCTGAAGATCACGGCTTTATGTTCAGTTGGGGATTTGAAGATCTAGACGGTCACCTTTGGGATCTGTTCTGGATGAACCCAGAGTACGTTCAATAAAAAATGCCCCTGACTTTCATCAGGGGCATATGTTTATCCAATTAGATTGTTCCAAGCCAAGCTCAGCAGGAACAACCCGCCGACAGCAGAACGAAACCTAGGCCAAGTCCGGTTGGCGAGCGCCATCCGTGCCAGCGTTCTTGATAGTCATAACGCTCTCTGGTCCAGGCGTCGCGGGTTTCAACCCACTCGGTCATTTCTTGGATCTGTTTAGCTTTCTTTTGCTCATTCATGTTTCTTCACCTTCTTCGAATTGATTTAGTGAAGCGAAAAAATAATCAACATAAATTTGCTTCGAGGCGATACTACTTTTACTAGAAAGTAATTCGGCCGCTTATGAGCGTCGTTGTTGCGCCGCCCACCCAGACCGCACCTGCGTCGTCGTATTTAATCTCGATAATTCCCGCACGGCCAAGCTTCACTCCTTGTGAGGCTCGATAGTCGCTGGTTTGCGCACCGCTACGCTTCAGCCACTGCGCAACACTTGCGTTAAGACTTCCGGTGACTGGGTCTTCATAAACGCCTACCTTTGGGGCAAATGCTCGCAACTCGAATGCCTCAGAGTTGCCTTCTGGATACGCCCCAACAACTCCGAGCATCAATTGGGAGCCTGGGACAAATTTTGGATTTAGTTCTAATACTTTCTCGGCAGATTCGAGCTGAACACAAACCCAGCCCGGCCCATTGTCTATCCACTGGTGTGCAATCACTGCCGATACATGAAGACCGAATGCTTCGCAAATTTCTTGAAGTAGTTCTGCATCGAGGTCGCCGGTCTTCAATGTAGGTGGTGCTTGAAAAGAAAGCGAGCCCGACTTTTCATTTATCATCAAAGTCACCAAGCCCGCACCGCATTCTTGAACTACCAAACCCTTGGATTTTGGTTGGCCACCATTTTCCAACCAGGCATGTGCCGAACCAAGTGTTGGATGCCCAGCAAAGGGCAGCTCGCCGCCCGGGGTAAAAATACGCAACCTATAGTCGGCTTCTGCGGTGGTTGGCTTCAAGATAAAAGTTGTTTCGGAGAGGTTTGTCCAACTGGCAAGCTTTTGCATTTGCTCGTCAGTAAGACCATCACCCTCAATGACGACGGCAACAGGGTTACCTAAATAAGGAACTTCAGAGAAGACATCTACCTGTGCAAACTTGCGAGATTGTGTATTCATTTAGTTCACCTTCAGAGCAAGCATGTATTGCCCGCCGCCAAGTTTGATTTCGGTGGCAAAATTTGTTTCTGGCGCCAATCGCGAAAGTCGGCCAATCAACCATTCCGCAGCCTGATTTGCATCACGCTCGTCTGGGCAACGTGCCACAATTTCGCGACCGCCCTTTGCCTTTAGTCGCTCGACAGTTTCAAAAATCGGAGCAGGGTCAACCACAAAAAGATCTTTAGACCATGGCACAACCGGGGCAATCTTGCCACGCATTGTGTTGCACTGTCGGTGAGCTAGGCGTTCAATAACCTCGGCCCCCTTTTTAGCCTTGGCCGCGGCATAGCTATCGGTGCTTGGACCCAAGTCTGAATTGACCGATGCATCTGGGTCTACCGCGGTGTCGCACAACCAACAGATCCAGTTGTCGCGCTCGCCTACTTCGTTTAAATCGCTCACGGATTGAGATTACGCTAATTGCGGGGCCAAAGGAGAGGGTGCTGAATGGCAAAGATTGACTTCGTAAACGTCACAACCGATGGTGTTTCATCGTCGCCGCATGCCAAGGCCCTCGCGGGCTTGCGCGCAAACGAGGCACGCTATTTCAAGAACAAGTACGACGCAGACTTTGTGACCAAGCCCGCCGATAAGGCCGCAAAACTAATTAAGTACGTGAGCAAGGTTTTGCTTGAGCGCGACATAGAGATCAAATCAGAGCCGCTAGAGGCAGCCGAATTAATTGTGGATGGCATTCGCTGGACTCACGTTTTCTATAAGAGCGGCCTTGCCGTTAATGTGCTCTACACACTCGAGCCTGGCGGAAAGCGCGCGGTTGGTTTCAAATTGAGCGAAGGCATGCCGGTGCCAAAAGAGCTGGCTGACAAATTCAAATTTGCAACTATGAAATCAAAACTTGCCGGCAACATTCGCGGCACTTTCTTTGTAGTGAAGGGTGAATACTGATGGCAATGACCGCCGAAGAAAAACAGGCGCTAAAAGAGACCATGGCAGAGCGCGCCAAGACTCGCAAAAAGATGAGCCCTGAGCAGCACGAGGCCGATGTGGTCGAAAAGATCAATGCCATGGCACCGGCCGATAAGGCAATCGCCAAGAAGATTCACGCACTCGTCAAGAAGCTAGCCCCGCAATTGCAGGCCAAAACTTGGTATGGCATGCAGGCGTACTGCAACGACGAAGGCAAAACTATTTTGTTTTTTCAAGATGCCGGCAAATTTAAAGCTCGTTATTCAACCCTCGGTTTTCAAGATGCAGCAAACCTAGATAAAGGTGAGATGTGGGCGACTTCTTACGCGGTGATCAAGTGGACGCCAGAGGTTGAAAAGCAGATTTCAACCCTGATAAAAAAAGCTATTTAGAGCCCCAGGTATCAGGCGGGCCAAGGAACAAAAGTCCAGAAAAAATACCAACCACCACTGCAAGCAACACAATCACCAGCAACGCTGGGCGGTTGATGAACCAGCGAAATAGGGAATCAAACCAGTTGTTATCGCGTGGGTCCGCGCTTTTTTCAAAACGCCACCCACCCACCAGCATGCCCTTTTTCTCAACTGATTTTTCAAATGGCACAGTTGCATAAGGCACGATGGCAAGAGAAATTGCACCAACGATTCGTCCGAATGACCAGCGCTGATTCACACCGACCAGGGCGGCACTAACGCCGTAGCCCAAAAATACCGCGCCGTGAATTCCGCCGACGATGGTCAACACCAGTGGTGGCACACCAAATAGCGCACGAATGAGTAGACCAGTAATTAGCAGGCTCCAGGTGAGGGCCTCGCCGATTGCAAAGAGTTTGTAGAGCTTGAAAGGCTGCATAGCCCCAGACTACTAGTGCAGGTGATCGCGCTCGAGCTTGGTGCCCTC
Organism: Actinomycetota bacterium; assembly: GCA_041180265.1. GTDB lineage: Bacteria > Actinomycetota > Actinomycetes > Actinomycetales > Microbacteriaceae > Rhodoluna. Next base: position 12,791 of record JBEGRY010000016.1, read on the forward strand.
GACGTCAACATCTGGCAGCAAGCGATCAAGCCACTTCGGAATCCACCAGGCTGCCTTGCCAAGAATGGTCATGGCGGCCGGCACGAATAGCAATCGCACTATGAAAGCATCGAAGATCACACCAGCGGCAAGACCAAAGCCAACCGGGCGAATCATGGTTAGGTGCGAGAACGCAAAGCCACCGAAAACAGTGATCATGATCAGGGCAGCTGCAATCACCACTGCACGACTTAGGTGCATTCCGTAGTTGATTGAATCTTTAGGCGACTTGCCGTGCGAGAACGCCTCGCGCATTCCGGAGACCAGGAACAGCTGATAGTCCATGGCCAGTCCGAATAAAATACCAATCAAGAAAATAGGAAGGAAGCTAAGAATTGGGCCAGGGTTTGGCACGCCAAGTAGATCAGCTAGCCAGCCCCATTGGTACACCGCGACAACCGAACCAAGTGTGGCAAATACGGTTAGCAAGAATCCACCGGCTGCAAGAACTGGAATCAGAATCGAACGGAAAACCAGAATCAAGAGCGCTAGCGATAGTGCCAACACTGTGCCCAAGTAAAGCGGCAGCACGCTGTTGATTTTTTCTGAGATATCGATGTTCGCGGCAGTCAAACCGGTGACGCCAACTTTGCCACCCAGTTCGGTTGAATACTTATCGCTTAGTGCGCGAATATCCTTGACCAGTTTTTCGGTTTCAGCACTCGACGGTTCAATTGCCGGCACGACCTGGAATAGGAATGTTTTGGCATCATCAGAAATCTTGGCCGGCACAACCGCATCAACGTTGTCAAGTGCGAATAGCTCGGTTGCTACCTTAGCCTGCAGCGCAACCTGATCGTCTTCGGCTACGGCAGCATCAAGCAAGAGCACGGTAGAAATCTGGCCGTTGAAGCCAGGGCCAAAGGCGTTGCTAGTTAGCACATATGCCTTGTTGGGTGATGACTCTTTTGGTTCAGACGCACCGTCTGGCAAACCAAGGCGCATGCTCGAGAACGGCAGCGCAGCGATTACCAAAACTGCAACGGTTGCAATCACTGTGATCCATGGGTGCTTGGTTACCCAAACCGGTGGCTTAGCTTCTTTTGGCGCGGCGACCTTCTTAGGCTTCTTCTCACCTAGCGCGGCACGCTCTTTCTTCGAAAGCACTTGGTTGCCAATCAGGGCAAGTGCTGCCGGGGTCGCGGTAATGGCCAGCAACACAGCGAATGCGATCGAGATCGAACCCATTGAACCCATCAGTCCAATAAAGCCAATTCCGGTCAGGTTCAGGGCGGCAAGCGCAATGATGACTGTGATTCCGGCAAAGAACACCGCATTACCCGAGGTGCCGGTTGCCAAGCCGATTGATTCTCGCAGTTCAACACCGGCCTTTAGTTGGCGACGGTGACGGTTCAAAATAAACAGCGCGTAGTCAATACCAACCGCAAGACCAAGCATTACGCCAAGCACCGGGGTGGTCGACGTCATGTCAATTACCGAGGCAAGAGCCATGGTGATGCTCGCCGAAATTCCCACGCCAACAATTGCCAGGATTACTGGCATACCGGCACCGATTAGTGTGCCCAGCATTACAAAGAGCACGACCGCTGCGATTGCCAAACCAATGATTTCGCCTACGCCAAGAATTTCACTGATTGAGCGAGTTAGCTCTTGCGAGAACTCAACCTGCACGCCATTTAGGTTTGCCTTCGAAAGCGACTCAACCACGGCCTCGCGAATAGGCTCTTCGAGTTCGTTATTTGAAACGGTGAACTGAATTGTTGCTAGCGCAACTGTTCGATCATCAGAGACGGTTGAATACTTTTCGGTGGTAGCCAAAATCTTTTCGGCATCAGCTAGCTGCGGCTTTGCGTCTTGCAAATCTGTTTCGGCTTTTTCAAGCTCTGCCGTGGCAGCGGTGAGCTTGCTCTGACCGGCAACAATTACCGCGCGCTGCTTTTTGATTTCTGCGAAGCCAGCGGTGATCTGTGCGCGGCCGGCAATCATGGCATCGATTTGTTGCTGCGGTGCGCCGGCGGCCTGCGCCTGCTTAATTCCGGCTTCTAGTTCAGCAGACTTCTTCTTTAGGTCTGCCTCTGCGGTCTTTAGCTTGGCAAGACCATCGGCTAGCTTCTTCTGGCTGGCAGCAATCTCTGCACGACCATCGACAATTTTCTTTTCGCCATCAACAATTTGTTCTGCACCGTCGGCAACCTCGGCGCGCTTCTCTGTAATTTGATTTTCTACATCGAACGGATCAATTGCATCGGCAACGCCATCCAGGTTCTTGACTTCTGCCAAAGCCGCGGCAATTGCAGTTTCATCTGCTGGAGTGAACTTGCTGCCATCGGCTTTGTGAAAAACAACCTGACCCGAAGCACGTGATGCCTCAGGAAAACTCTTTTGCAACTGGTCGATCACCAACTGCGATGGCACACCTTCGATTGAGATGCTCGACGAAAGTTTGCCGCCCGAAGTAAGCATGAGGCTGACTGTTGCCGCCAGAATCAGAAGCCAGGTGCCAATCACGACCCAAGCGCGTCGAGCAGCAAATTGACCTAGGCGGTAAAGCAAAGCAGCCATGAAACTAGATACCTATCTATGGGGGTTCTTAAGGGTCAAGCATTTAGAAAGGTAACTAATTCCCCAAAAGGACTAAATCCTTGTATTTACAGGCCAAGAGGGCCGCTTTGAGTTTATGCGATATTGTTGTGGAAGGTCCATGCAACGAAGCCTCGGCCAATCCCCCTTCACCTATAAATAGGAATGAATCATGACCGCTAAGGCAAACATTGGAGTCGTTGGACTCGCAGTAATGGGATCAAACCTGGCTCGCAATCTGGCCAGCCGCGAGGGCAACACCGTTGCTGTTTACAACCGCTCATACGAGCGCACCGAGCTTTTGATTAGCGAACACCCTGAGGCCGGGTTTATTGCCTCTGAAACAATCGATAACTTTGTGGCCTCACTGGCCAAACCTCGCACCGCGATCATCATGGTGCAGGCAGGTAAGGGCACGGATGCCGTTATTGCGCAGCTGAGCGAACGATTCGAACCAGGCGACATCATTGTTGATGGCGGAAACGCATTGTTCACCGACACCATTCGTCGAGAAAAAGAAGTCTCTGCCAAGGGAATCAACTTTGTTGGCGCAGGTATTTCGGGCGGTGAAGAAGGTGCGCTTAAGGGCCCATCGATTATGCCTGGTGGATCTGCTGAGGCTTACAAAACTCTTGGCCCGATTCTTGCTTCGATTGCCGCAATTGCCGAAGGCGAGCCTTGCGTGACTCACGTCGGCACCGATGGCGCCGGCCACTTCGTGAAGATGATTCACAATGGCATTGAGTATGCCGACATGCAGTTGATTGCCGAGGCCTATGACATTCTTCGTCAAGCCGGTGGCTACTCACCTGCCGAGATCGCGGAAATTTTTGAAGAGTGGAACAAGGGAGACCTTGAGTCATTCCTGATTGAGATCACCGCTGAAGTTTTGAAGCAGGTTGACGCCAAGACCGGCAAGCCACTGGTAGATGTAATTCTTGACCAGGCCGGCTCAAAGGGCACCGGCGTTTGGACAGTGCAGACCGCTCTAAACCTTGGCACCCCGGTTTCGGGAATTGCCGAGGCGGTGTTTGCTCGTTCACTTTCATCACAGGCTTCGCAGCGCGCAGCAGTTTCAGGTTTGCCAGCCGACGCCACCGCTTGGTCGGTTGCCGACAAGAAGGCATTCGTCGAAGACGTTCGCCGCGCACTTTACGCATCTAAGTTGGTTGCCTACTCTCAGGGCTTCGATGCAATTCGCGCGGGCGCTAAGGAATACGGCTGGAGCATCAACCTGGGTGCGGTTTCAAAGATCTGGCGCGGCGGTTGCATTATTCGTGCGCAGTTCCTGAACCGAATTGCCGATGCTTACGACAAGAACGCAAACCTTGAGTCACTGATTTTCGACCCTTACTTCAAGCAAGCGGTTGCCGAATCAGTTTCTTCATGGCGCACAGTTGTTTCGAGTGCCTCACTTGCTGGAATTCCTATTCCCGCATTTGCTTCTTCACTTTCTTACTACGACGGTCTGCGTTCGCCTCGCCTGTCGGCTGCTCTAGTTCAGGGCCAGCGCGACTTCTTTGGTGCGCACACCTACAAGCGCGTAGACATGGATGGCACCTTCCACACCCTGTGGTCTGGCGACCGTTCTGAAGTAGAGCAGGCACCGTCTACCCACTAGTAGGCCGATGTTAGGCTCAAATAATGAGCTCAGCGAAGACGACCTCTTGGATTTATAAGTTCCTATTCTTAGGAACGATCTGGGGATCGTCTTTTCTATTCATCGCAGTTGGCCTAAAGACTCTGCCGGCAACCGGTGTTGCCTTCTGGCGAACCGCAATCGGTGCCCTCACCCTGCTGGCTGTGTTGCTGATCAAGAAAATTGCATTGCCGCGCGACCCCAAGGCCTGGTTTCTAATTTGGATCGCCGGCTTATTTATGAGTGCAATTCCGGCAGTGCTATTTAGTTACGCCGAACAACATGTTTCGAGCGCACTTGCCGCAATCATTAATGCCTCGACCCCAATCTTCACCGTGATA
>JBEGRY010000017.1:0-16693 GCA_041180265.1 Actinomycetota bacterium
ACCGCGTGCGCTGAACAGGTTTTTATTCCACTGACTGTTGGTGGCGGTATTCGTGAAGTTGATGATGTTGCAAGATTGTTGGCCGCAGGAGCCGACAAAGTTAGCGTTGGTTCGGCCGGCATCGGTAATCCAAAATTGCTCGAAGAGATTGCGAGTCGTTTCGGCAGTCAGGTGCTAGTTATCTCACTTGACCTGAAGAGAGCTGCACAAACCGAATCCGGTTTTGTGGTGACTACGCACGGTGGTCGTCAACAAACCGAACTTGACGCCCTCGCTTGGATCACTCAATGCATAGACCTTGGCGCGGGAGAGTTGCTGGTGAATAGCATTGACGCAGACGGAACGCGCGAGGGCTTTGACACTGAAATGATTAGTGCCATTCGCAACGTCGCGGACATTCCGGTGATTGCCTCGGGCGGTGCCGGTAAGGCCAGTGACTTTCCGCTAGCTGCGGCAGCGGGCGCAGACGCGATATTGGCAGCGTCTATTTTTCACGAGGGCTCAGTATCGATTACTCAGGCCAAGCAAGAACTAAAATTGGCTGGATACGAAACGAGATAACCATGGCGCAGCACGAAGAATTTTTAGCAAAGGTCAAATTCAATGACCTTGGTCTGGTTGTGGCAATTGCCCAGTCCACACAGAGCGGACGTGTTCTGATGCAAGCATGGATGAACGCGGAAGCACTTAAAGCCACAATCGAATCGGGTGAAGCTGTTTATTTCTCGCGCTCGCGCGGTGAGCTTTGGCACAAGGGTGAGACTTCGGGGAACACCCAGAAGGTTCACCAAATTGAAATCGATTGCGATGGGGATTCACTGTTGCTTCATGTTTCTGAAGCTGGACCTGCTTGCCACAATGGCACGGAGTCTTGCTTCGACACCGGGTCGATTAAGTTGGTTATGTCTCATGAGTAAGGTGCAATTCACTCTGCAACAAGTGACTGCATTGTCGGCAAACCATAAAGTCATACCCCTTGTGGAAACCCTTTTTAGCGGTTCCGAGACTCCACTTTCTATTTTCGAGAAACTGGCTGCGTCTACTACCGGCGGATTCCTTCTTGAATCCGCTCAGCATGGTGTTTGGGACCGATACAGCTTCATCGGAGTGCAAAGTCGCGGAATGCTCATCAAAGAGGATAATCATTCGATTCGCTGGGTATCTAGCGAGTCTGCTTTGCCGAACGGCGCAGAAACTTTACCTATGGACGCCCTTGATGCGGTAGCGAAGATTCAATCAGCTTGGAATTCACCAACTATCGAAGGTTTACCACCACTAACCAGTGGCCTCGTTGGAGTAATGGGCTGGGATTTAATTCATGAAATCGAACCTGGCCTAGCCGATTCAAAGCCCAAAGATTATGCTGCGCCAACGCTGGCGTTAGGTATGTTTCGAGACCTCGTGATAGTTGATCACGAGACCAGCAGCTTGCTTTTGGTCTCGAATCTTTTCATCGAGGATAACGCCGACGTTGCTGATCTCTACGAGCAGGCTCTTTCGAACATTGATGAAATGCGCAGTAGTTTGCTTACGCCCTCAGAGGCAATGCTCGCCGATCTTGACTGGGCTGGAGAAATTCAATCTGTAAGTCGCACAACCAAGCAGGACTATCTAAACTCGGTTGACTTCGCCAAAGACTATGTTCGCGCTGGAGACGTTTTTCAGGTTGTCATTTCACAACGATTTGAAACATCAGCTAGTGCAAGTCCTTTGGATATATATCGAGTGCTTAGATCCATGAATCCAAGCCCATACATGTACCTGCTGAACTATTCGGATTCTCACGGTGACTTCTCCGTTGTTGGTTCGTCACCCGAAGCCTTGGTCACGGTCAATAATTCACACGCCGTAATGCACCCGATTGCTGGTTCTAGGCCACGTGGTAAAGATGTTGATGCTGATACCGCGATTGAACAGGACCTTTTGGCAGATGCGAAGGAAAAGGCCGAACACCTTATGCTTGTGGATCTTGCGCGCAACGACTTATTGAAAGTTTGCGAGCCAACCACGGTAGCTGTTTCCGAATTCATGAAGGTGCATAAATTTAGTCACATCATGCACCTCGTGAGTACGGTCGAAGGCACGGTTGCACCAGGAAAGTCTGCAGTGGATGTTTTTAGAGCTACTTTTCCAGCGGGAACACTGAGCGGTGCACCAAAACCGAGGGCACTCGAAATTATTCATGATCTAGAACCATCCAACCGCGGAATTTTCGGTGGGGTAGTTGGCTACTTTGATTTCGCTAACAACGCTAACCTCGCAATTGCCATTAGAACTGCGTTCATTCGCGATTCGAAGGCATACGTGCAAGCAGGTGCCGGAGTCGTTCTGGACTCAAATTCCGAGAGTGAATTCGCGGAAACAGTCACAAAGGCTACGGCTACGCTTCGTGCCGTTTCGGCTGCAAACGCAATGAAGAGACGCTTAGCTTGAAATCAGTAAATAAGTCAACTTTCATCTTGCTTAGTCTGCTGTTATTGGGGACTTCGGTAATTCTCACCGCGCAAACCTGGTTCAGCTTCGAGATGAACGTAAACGACGATGCTTTGCAACTTCAAAGTTTTGATGGCTTCAGTGCTTTCGCATTTGCCGCCCCTACATTCGGTGTTATAGGAACAGCAATTGTGCTAGTTCCGCTCTCAAGTCGCCGAGCGGCAGGCCCGCTACTGGCATCGGCTGGGTCATTTGCCATTTTGCTTTTGATTCTCTTGGCAGCGGCTTTGGCAGGGCAAGACTTCTCAGGACTAGCTAGAGAGTTAGAAACTGCGACCGGAATTGCGCAGGCTCACGGGCTTCAGGGTGCAAAGGTCAGCTTGTTGTGGCCAGCGTTCGCCACGCCTTTCGTACTTTCTTTGCTGTCTGCTTTTCTCTGGGCCGGATTTTTCATCTCGAATTACTGGGCCGAACGAAAGTCAACACTGAAAACTAAGAAGTTGGCACCAAACGACTCGATTGGCCTTTGGGATTCACAGAGATAGCTGTTGCTAGACTGGTCTTAGCTTTTAGAAAGGTCAAAATGTCGGAAAACCTCAACGATCCTGGTCACGGCGATTCTGTTGCCTCGTGGACTGCAGTCACCATCATCATGGTTGCTGTTGCAGTTGGAACTTTGGCTTTCTGGTTTGATCTTGCCGCTGTGGTTTGGGCCTCGGCAGTCTTAGCCGTTGCTGGTGTGGGTGTCGGCATCTACCTGAAGCGAGCCGGCTACGGAGTCGGCGGCTCTAAGTCAAAAACTAAGCACTAGTGCTTGATTTGCTATACGCGGGCTCGGTTGCAGACTCTGCAGCACGTGAAGTAAATCTCTCCGCCTCAAAACTAGAAGCGATTGCACTATCGAGTGCTCAGCCAATTGATGGCATTAAGGCTCTAGCACCAACCGATCGAGTTCGCATTCTCGCTGAAGTTAAGCGCGCGTCGCCGTCTAGAGGTGATTTAGCCGAAATTCCTGATCCGACGATTCTCGCGGAAATCTATGCAAAGAATGGCGCTAGCGCAATTAGCGTTCTGACCGAACAAAGAAAGTTCAAGGGCTCGCTGGAGGACCTTGAAGCCGTGCGCGCAAAGGTTTCAGTTCCGTTGTTGCGCAAGGACTTCATTGCAAACGAGTATCAGGTGCTTGAGGCACGAGCGTTTGGCGCAGACATCGTGCTGCTAATCGTCGCCGGTCTCGATGAAAAGACTATTTCTAGACTGAAGACTTTTATTGAAGAGCTTGGCATGACCGCCTTCGTTGAGACGCACAATGCCCAAGAGGTGAAGCTTGCAGTTGACCTAGGGGCAAAGTTGCTGGGCGTTAATGCTCGAGACCTAAGCACCTTCGAAACTGACCGCAATCTTTTCGAAAAACTTGTGCACCTGATTCCGAGTGAAACCATCAAGGTTGCCGAGTCTGCCGTGCGAAACGCTGATGACGTGCGTCACTATCGGGCTGCCGGAGCGGACGTGGTGCTGGTTGGCGAAGCTCTAGTCACCAATAATCCTGCCGAAATGCTGCAATCTTTTCTTGCCTCGAGCGACTTGTAAACTTGAGTCATGTCTAAACTGCGCGATCAAGTAGGCCCGTACTTCGGTGAGTTCGGTGGCCGGTTCGTGCCTGAATCACTGATTGCAGCACTGGATGAACTAGACGCCGTATATCAGGCTGCAAAAGCAGACCCGAGTTTCCAAAATGAATTGTCCGAACTGCACCGAACTTATACGGGTCGCCCTTCGATAATCACCGAGGCAAAGCGTTTCGCCGAGCACGCAGGTGATGTGCGCGTGTTTCTGAAGCGCGAAGACTTAAACCACACAGGTTCGCACAAAATAAATAATGTCTTGGGGCAAGCGCTACTAACCAAGCGCATGGGCAAAACCAGAATTATTGCCGAAACAGGTGCCGGTCAGCACGGTGTTGCGAGTGCCACTGCTGCTGCGCTGTTTGGTTTGGAATGTGTCGTGTACATGGGCGAAGTTGATACCCAACGCCAAGCGCTAAACGTTGCCAGAATGGAACTGCTGGGTGCGCGTGTAATTCCGGTGAAAACCGGAAGCCGCACCCTTAAGGATGCCATCAACGAGGCACTTCGTGATTGGGTGGCAAACGTGGACAATACCCACTACTTGCTTGGCACAGTTGCTGGCCCGCATCCATTCCCAACTATGGTTCGCGATTTCCACAGTGTGATTGGCACCGAAGCCCGTGCTCAAATGCTTGAAGAGTACGGCTTTCTACCGACCGCTTTGGCCGCCTGCGTTGGCGGTGGTTCGAATGCAATCGGTTTATTCCACGCGTTCTTAGACGATCAACAGGTTCAAATCCACGGATATGAGGCAGCCGGGGAAGGCATGAATACCGACCGTCACGCAGCGACTCTTAACTACGGTCGCCCCGGTGTTTTGCATGGTGCACGCAGCTACATGTTGCAAGACGAAGATGGCCAAACCATGGAGAGCCATTCAATCTCAGCTGGTTTGGATTACCCGGGTGTTGGGCCTGAACACGCTTGGTTGAAAGATTTGGGCCGTGCCCAGTATCACGGCATCTCGGATGACGAAGCCATGTCGGCTTTGCGTCTTCTCTCGCGCACCGAAGGAATCATTCCAGCGATCGAAACATCACACGCACTTGCCGGTGCGCTGAAGCTAGGAAAACAATTGCCTGCGGGTTCTTCGATTTTGGTAAACCTGAGCGGTCGCGGTGACAAAGACATGGAAACCGCCGCCAAATACTTCGGCCTGATTGATCGGGAGCGAAATTGACCAGCCAGACCGAAAGCGTTCTAAGAGAAAATAATAGTTCGGGGCGGGGTTCCCTAATTGGTTACTTTCCCGCTGGATATCCAAGTATTTCTGAATCAATTGATGCTGCTGTGGCAATGTGCAAAAACGGAGTCGATGTTCTTGAACTCGGCGTTCCGTATTCTGATCCGGTCATGGATGGACTGGTTATTCAAGAGGCTACTGCCGAGGCTTTGCGCAAAGGCTATCGACTACACGATACGTTCGAAATCATTCGAGGAATCAAGGCACAGGTCGACACCCCAATTTTGGTGATGACCTATTGGAATCCGGTTCTAAGTTATGGCGTGGAGAAGTTTGCGCACGAACTGAAGCTAGCTGGGGCAGCAGGATTGATCACCCCGGATTTGATTCCCGATGAAGCAGGCGATTGGATGGATGTTTCAGACAAGTATGAATTAGACCGAGTCTTTCTAGCCGCACCAACCTCTAGCACAGAGCGCTTGCAAAATGCCTCGACGCTAAGCCGCGGCTTTGTCTATGCCGTTTCCACTATGGGAATTACCGGTGCCCGCGATGAAGTCGACTCGCTAGCAAAGAAAGTTGTGGCTGGTGTTCGTGCTGTTTCTAATTCAGCCCTCACTGCAGTCGGAATTGGCCTCTCGACGCCAAAGCAAGTCGCCGAAGTAAATGAATACGCAGACGGAGCAATTGTAGGTTCGGCGTTCGTGAAGGCATTCGCTGCCGGGGGGATTGACGCCCTATCCGCAAAAGTTCGTGAGATTGCCGCGCCACTAGTTCGATGAATTTCCTTGCCAGCATTCCTAGCCCGAGTATCAGCTATTTTGAACTCGGACCGTTGAAGATTCACTTTTATGCACTCTGCATTCTTGCGGGCATTGTCGCTGCGGTCTGGATTGCCGACAAGCGCCTGACCGCGCGAGGAGAAAAGCCAGGGATCGCCTTAGACATAGCTATATGGGCCGTGCCGATAGGAATTATCGGGGCTCGAATTTTTCACGTGCTGACTCACCCCGATGACTATTTCTATGCGGGAGCAGACCTGAGCGTAGTTTTGCGAGTCTGGGAGGGTGGCATAGCAATCTACGGCGGATTGATCGGTGGCGCACTTGGTGCACTAATTGGAGCTCGCCGCTCGGGTATAACTTTTTTTGCCTTCGCAGATGCCGTTGCCCCCGGGCTTCTGCTTGCGCAAGCATTGGGTCGATGGGGCAATTACTTTAATCAGGAACTATTTGGCGCACCGACCACCTTGCCTTGGGGTCTTGAAATTGATCCAACAAATCCAGCGATTCCTCAGGGCACACCCGCGGGTACCTTGTTTCACCCGACTTTTCTGTACGAGTCACTTTGGTCACTGCTTGGGGTTGCTGCCTTACTATGGCTCGATCGTCGATTCAGCCTGCGAAATGGGCGCCTTTTCGGACTTTATCTGGCAATCTATTCAACCGGGCGGCTTTTCACCGAGAGCCTACGCCTAGATCCAAGCGAGATCATCCTAGGTCTTAGAACCAACATTTGGTCGGCTTTGTTCGGTGTTGTCATTGGTCTGGCTCTGTTTTGGGTTCAAACTAAACGGCGCCCAAGCGTATTAGACTCGTTTTCTAATGGTTTAGCCGAGCGCTAGACACGACTTTTGGGCCAGTGTTGTCCCTCCTATTTAACAGATTGGAGTGTGGCATGTCCGGAATGTCGCCTTTCGAAAGATTTGGAACTGCGCCTGCAGCCCAGGGTCTATACAACCCAGCTTTCGATAAAGACGCGTGTGGCCTTGCAATGGTGGCAACACTCCGTGGTACCCCTGGGCATGACATTGTCGACACCGCACTTACCGCGCTGACCAACCTCGAACACCGTGGCGCAGTTGGTTCAGACGCTGGTACCGGTGATGGCGCCGGAATTCTCACCCAGATTCCCGACGCATTTTTGCGCGCAGTCGTTGATTTTCAATTACCTGAAAAGGGTAAATATGCCGCTGGTCTGGTTTTCGTTGAAGAAGGAAACGAAATAACCCTAGAAGCGCAGTTTGCTAATTTGGCCGCTGAAGAAAACCTATGCGTTCTGGGTTGGCGAGATGTTCCGGTAAACCCAGAAGTGCTAGGTGATCTTGCGCGCGCTGCAATGCCGGTAATTCGTCAGGTTTTTGTTGGCTCCGATGACAACGCAGTTGGTATGGATCTCGAACGCCGTGCATTCAGACTGCGCAAGCGTTCAGAACGACAGCTTGGTGCATACCATCCATCGCTTTCATCACGCACTCTGGTCTACAAGGGCATGGTCACCACTTTGCAGCTTGAACCGTTTTACCCAGACCTTAGCGATGAGCGCTTCGAATCAACTTTGGCTTTGGTGCACTCACGTTTTTCTACCAACACCTTTCCTTCTTGGCCGTTAGCACACCCTTTCAGAATGATTGCTCACAACGGTGAGATCAACACTGTCAAGGGAAACCGCAACTGGATGCGCTCACGAGAGGCGCAGTTGGCAAGCGAAGTACTTGGTGACATCAAGCAGTTGAGCCCTATCATCACACCAGACGGCTCGGACTCGGCATCATTTGACGAAGTGGTCGAGTTGCTCTACATGGCGGGTCGCAGTCTGCCGCACGCAATAATGATGATGATTCCAGAAGCCTGGGAGAAACAGTCAGACATTGATGAGAACCGCAAAAACTTTTACGAGTACCACTCAATGCTCATGGAGCCATGGGACGGACCGGCAGCCGTAATCTTCACTGACGGTTCGCTGGTTGGTGCAACGCTTGACCGTAATGGTCTTCGCCCAGGCCGATACGTAATAACCGAAGACGGCTTGGTTGTGTTGGCCTCAGAAATCGGTGTAGCACAGATCGATCCAGCGAAGATTGTGCGCAAGGGTCGACTACAGCCGGGACGAATGTTTCTTGCAGACACAGTAAACGGTCGCCTGATTGACGACGATGAAATCAAGGCCGAAATAGCTGCACTTGAACCTTGGGGTGACTGGCTAGAAAACAACCGCATCAAACTTAAGGAATTGCCGGAACGCGAACACATCGCGCACACCGCTTCATCGGTTAACCGTCGCCAACGCACTTTTGGTTACACCGAAGAAGAACTGCGCGTTCTTGTAGCGCCGATGGCACGCACCGGTATCGAACCGCTCGGAGCCATGGGTTCAGACACGCCCATCGCAGCCATTTCCGACCGACCACGCTTGCTTTTTGATTACTTCGTGCAGCAGTTTGCGCAGGTCACCAACCCGCCACTGGACTCTATCCGTGAAGAGGTTGTCACATCACTGAGTACTGGAATCGGTCCTGAGCGCAACTTGTTAGCGGCGACTCCAGAACACGCTCAGCAGGTAATTCTGAATTTCCCAGTAATTAGCAACGATGAGTTGGCCAAAATTCAGCACATCGATGAACTAGATGGCGCCGGTAGCGCATTCATCGTTCGAGGTACCTACCGTGTCGACGGCGGGGCAGAAGCTCTGGCAGATCGCATCCGCGAAATTTTCGATGAGGTCACCGAAGCCATCAATTCTGGCGCGACCTACCTAATTATTAGCGACCGTGACAGTAACCGCGAGAGTGCACCGATTCCATCGCTGCTTCTTACATCGGCCGTGCATCACCACTTAATTCGCGAAGGCTTGCGCACCAGAGTCGGACTTGTTGTTGAAGCCGGCGACGTTCGGGAAGTTCACCACGTTGCCGCCTTGATTGGTTACGGTGCAGCAGCGATCAACCCATACCTGGCTTTGGAATCTGTTGAGCAGATGGTTAAACACGGGCAGATTGCCGGTCTCGACATCGAGCATGCACAAAAGAACTTGATTAAGGGTCTAGGCAAGGGCGTTCTTAAGATCATGTCGAAGATGGGTATCTCGACCGTATCTTCTTACTCGGGCGCGCAGTGTTTCGAGGCGATAGGTCTGAGCCAGGAATTCGTTGACACTTATTTCACTGGCACAACAAGTCAGCTTGGCGGTATAGGTATCGAGGTCATTGCCGATGAAAACGCAAAGCGTCACGCAAGTGCCTACCCAATTGACGAAGCGCTAAACCCGCACCTTTCACTTGAAACTGGCGGCGAGTATCAATGGCGTCGCGAAGGCCCACCGCACCTTTTCAACCCTGAAACAGTATTCAAACTTCAGCATTCAACTCGCACCAAGCGTTATGACATATTCCGCGAGTACACATCGGCAATCGACGAACAGGCTGAAAACCTAATGACTTTGCGCGGTTTGTTCACCTTGCGCGAGGGAGTTCGCCCGGCGGTGTCAATTGACGAGGTCGAACCGGTATCTGCAATCGTAAAGCGTTTCTCCACCGGAGCAATGTCTTATGGATCGATTTCTGCAGAAGCTCACGAGACTTTGGCTATTGCGATGAACCGGCTTGGTGCAAAGTCAAACACCGGCGAGGGCGGCGAAGACGTTGAACGTCTCTTAGACCCAACTCGACGTTCGGCGATTAAACAGGTGGCGTCTGGTCGCTTCGGTGTCACGAGTATGTATCTAACTCACGCCGACGACATTCAGATCAAAATGGCTCAAGGTGCGAAACCGGGCGAGGGTGGCCAGTTGCCGCCAAACAAGGTTTATCCGTGGATCGCTAAGACTCGACACTCAACCGCCGGCGTTGGTTTAATTTCGCCGCCACCGCACCACGACATTTACTCAATCGAAGATTTGAAGCAACTTATTTTCGATGTCAAGCGAGCAAATCGCGCGGCGCGCGTACACGTGAAGTTAGTTTCTCAGGTTGGTATCGGCACCGTTGCAGCGGGTGTGGCTAAAGCAAAAGCCGATGTTATTTTGGTCTCTGGTCACGACGGTGGCACTGGTGCCAGCCCGTTGAATTCGCTTAAGCATGCCGGTACGCCTTGGGAACTTGGCTTGGCCGAAGCTCAGCAAACACTGTTGATCAATGGACTACGCGATCGTGTTTCTGTGCAGGTTGACGGGCAGATGAAAACCGGTCGCGACGTAATCATCGCTGCTTTGCTTGGCGCTGAAGAGTTCGGTTTCGCGACCGCTCCGCTGGTCGTTGAGGGTTGTATTTTGATGCGCGTCTGCCACCTAGACACTTGCCCGGTTGGTGTGGCCACCCAGAACCCAACTCTGCGAGCTCGCTTCAACGGCAAGCCTGAATTCGTGGTTAACTTCTTCGAATTCCTTGCGCAAGAAGTACGCGAGTACCTGGCGGCACTGGGTTTCCGCACGCTTGATGAAGCTATCGGCCATTCGGAGCTCATCGATGTAAACCGGGCTATTCGTCACTGGAAGGCTGATGGTCTGGATCTGACTCCGATTCTCAGCACCCCGGCAATTCCGGCAGGCGCTGCACGTCGTCGTGTCACTACCCAGGACCACGAACTAGACAAACACTTCGATCACAAATTGATCGAAGCAGCAACAGCCGCACTAGAAGATGCACAGCCGGTAAAGATTCAACTGCCGATTACTAACGTCGATCAGGCTGTTGGCACCATGCTGGGCAATGAACTAACCAAGCGTTATGCGGCCGATGGGCTACCGGCTGGCACAATCGACATTCAGCTGAAGGGCTCTGCCGGACAGTCATTCGGTGCATTCGTGCCTAAGGGAATCAAGCTGACTCTTGAAGGCGACTCCAACGACTACGTCGGCAAGGGACTATCGGGCGGGACAATCGTCGTGCGCCCAGATCGCGCCAGCGTATTCCCAGCCGAAAAGAACATCATCGCCGGAAACGTCATTGGCTACGGAGCAACTTCTGGAACATTGTTGCTCCGCGGAATTGTTGGTGAGCGATTCTTGGTGCGCAACTCAGGTGCTATTGCAGTAGCCGAAGGTTGTGGCGATCACGCACTTGAGTACATGACCGGAGGAGCGGCAGTTATTCTTGGGGCCACAGGTCGAAATCTTGGTGCCGGAATGTCTGGTGGTGTTGCTTACATTTACAAACTTCGCGCAGATCACGTGAACCACGAGGCATTGGCCAGCGGCGAGTTGACCCTTGAGGCCCTAACTGACGACGACAAGGCCCGACTGCGAGAACTTCTGCAACTGCATGTTGACGAAACCGATTCGATGCTGGGCAAGCACATCCTTGATAACTTCTCAACCGAAGCTGCCAACTTCACTCGAGTACTGCCACGTGATTACGCAAACGTGTTGAGCATTCGTGCGAAGGCATCGTCTGCTGGTATCGATCCAGACTCAGAAACCGTCTGGAAGGAAATCTTGGAGGTGACCAATGGCTGATCCAAGAGGATTTCTAAAGACCACCGAGCGTGAAACTGCCGCGCGACGCCCGGTTCCAGTTCGCATTTTGGATTGGAAAGAAGTTTACGAACAGCGTGATGGTGCAGTGGTCAAGCGTCAAGCTGGTCGCTGTATGGATTGTGGTATTCCTTTCTGTCACCAAGGCTGTCCGCTAGGCAACCTAATTCCGGAGTGGAACGACTTAACCTGGCGCGGCGAGTCTAAGAATGCAATCGAGCGTTTGCACGCGACAAATAACTTCCCTGAGTTCACCGGTCGCCTTTGCCCAGCTCCCTGCGAAAGCTCATGCGTGCTTGGCATTAATCAGCCTGCCGTGACGATTAAAGAAATAGAAGTTTCGATCATCGACCAGGCATTCGCCGAAGGTAACGTAACACCGCACGCTCCAGAACGACTAACCGGCAAGACCGTTGCCGTCGTTGGGTCAGGTCCGGCAGGTCTTGCAGCGGCGCAGCAGCTTACTCGAGCTGGTCACACCGTTGCGGTTTACGAACGCGACGCAAAAATAGGTGGACTGTTGCGGTACGGAATTCCAGACTTCAAGATGGAAAAGCACCATATCGATCGTCGCATCGCTCAGATGGAAGCCGAAGGCACTCGCTTCAGAGCAGGCGTTAACATCGGTGTTGACATTACTTGGGAAGATCTTCGTGCGCGCTACGACGCAGTGCTAATTGCCACGGGAGCAACCAAGCCTCGCGATCTTGACGTGCCTGGGCGAGAGCTGACTGGGGTGCACTTTGCCATGGAGTACCTAACCCAGGCGAACGCCGTAGTTGATGGCATCGAAGTCGAAAACCAGATTGTGGCCGACGGACTAAACGTGGTAATTCTTGGCGGTGGCGATACCGGCGCAGACTGCCTAGGCACTGCGACACGTCAAGGCGCGTTATCAGTAACCACATTTGCGATTGGTAAGCAGCCGGCAACCGAGCGACCTGAAAATCAACCGTGGCCAACCATGCCAACCCTCTTCGAACTTTCATCAGCTCACGAAGAGTTTGGTGAGCGCAAGTATCTTGCATCAACGGTCGAATTCATTGGTGAAAATGGCAAGGTCACGGGCATCAAGGTTGCCGAGACTGAATTTGTTGATGGCAAGCGACTACCTAAGGCTGGCACCGAAAAAGTTTTGCCCGCAGATTTAGTGTTGTTGGCACTTGGCTTCACCGGAGTAGAAAGCGAATCGCTATCAACACAAGCCGATGTTGCCCTGGATAACCGTGGCAACGTTGCACGCGCGGGCAACTGGGCCACTAACCAGGATGGCGTATTCGTGGCTGGCGATGCTGGTCGCGGTCAGAGCCTAATTGTTTGGGCTATCGCCGAGGGTCGCGCGGCGGCGGCTGCAATTGACGAATATCTTGAGGGCTCCAGTGAACTGCCAGCACCGGTCAAACCAACCGATCGACCAATTTCAATCTAGTTTCACAATTCGAAGGAAATAAATGAGACGTGCAAAAATCGTTGCGACCCTAGGTCCAGCAACATCGAGCTATGAAAATATCCGAGCAATCATTGATGCCGGTGTGGATGTTGCTCGCATGAACCTGAGCCACGGTAGCTATGACGTGCACGAGGAGATTTACCGCACCGTGCGAAAGGCTGCGGCAGATGCGAACAAGCCGGTTGGAATTTTCGTTGATCTGCAAGGTCCAAAGATTCGTCTGGCAAGATTCAAAGACGGCCCAGTAATGCTCGAGAAGGGTGCCACGTTCAAGATCACAATTGACGAGGTCGAAGGTGACGTTAACATTTGCGGCACCACACACAAGGGTCTTTGCGGCGACGTAAAGGCTGGCGATGTTCTACTGATTGATGATGGCAAGGTTGGTCTACGGGCAACAGAAGTGACCGCTAACACCGTGACCACCGTGGTCGAAGTTCCGGGAATGGTTTCAAACAACAAGGGAATTAACCTGCCTGGCGTAGCCGTTAACGTACCAGCTCTTTCTGAAAAAGATGAGGACGATCTTCGTTGGGGTATTCGCCTTGGTGTTGACATGATCGCGCTTTCATTTGTGCGTAACGCGGCCGACATCACCCGCGTTCACGAGATCATGACCGAAGAGGGCAAGTTCCTTCCGGTTATTGCAAAGATTGAAAAGCCACAGGCGGTTGAAGCGCTTGAAGAAATCATCGATGCGTTCGATGGCATCATGGTTGCTCGTGGTGACCTTGGTGTTGAACTTCCATTTGAGCAAGTTCCGCTGGTGCAGAAGCGTGCTGTTGAGCTAGCTCGCAGGTGGGCAAAGCCAGTCATCGTGGCGACTCAAATGCTGGAGACCATGATTGAAAATTCACGACCAACTCGCGCCGAGGCATCAGACGTTGCCAACGCGATCCTTGATGGCGCCGACGCCGTAATGCTTTCTGGTGAAACTTCGGTCGGAAAGTGGCCGGTAGAAACTGTTGAAGCTATGGCTCGAATCATCGAATCAACCGAAGACAACGGTCTAGACCGTATTCCACCGCTAGGAACCCGTCCGCACACGCACAGCGGTGCAGTATCGCTAGCCGCAGTTGAAATCGCCGAGTTACTTGGCTCTAAGTTCGTTTGCGTGTTCACTGAGTCTGGTGACTCACTGCGACGCGTAGCAAGACTTCGTTCGTCTGTTCCCACTCTTGCATTCACGCCAAGCGAGACCGTCAGAAACCGCCTTTCATTAGTTTGGGGTGCTCGCTCATACTTGGTTTCACCGGTGCAACACACCGATGAAATGATGGGCCAGGTCGAAGAGATTCTGCTTGCCGAGGGTAAAGCCAAAGTTGGCGAAGAAGTTGTAGTAGTTGCCGGTACTCCACCTGGCGTTCAGGGATCAACCAACACCCTGCGCGTGCATAAGGTAGGCGAGTAGCCAAACGAAAAGACCCTCGATTATCGAGGGTCTTTTTATTGGTGCCGAAGGCGGGACTTGAACCCGCACTCCTTTCGGAAAAGCATTTTGAGTGCTCCGCGTCTGCCATTTCGCCACTTCGGCCAACCGCCTTATTCTACCGGAATGATTTTGGCTTTCCCAAACATCCCCTAAAGTAAACCCATGGCTGAAGCAGCAAAGAAGCGCACGGTAATCGTTGCCGAAGACGAATCGTTGATTCGAATGGACATTGTCGAAACCCTTCGCGAGCACGGATTTGAAGTAGTCGCAGAAGCTGCCGATGGTTCCGAAGCTGTAGACCTCGTCAATAAACATCGCCCAGATCTGCTGGTTATGGATATAAAAATGCCGAACATGGATGGCATCACCGCAGCCGAGAAACTTATTGATAGCAAAACGCCGATTGTGTTGCTTACCGCTTTTAGCCAAAAAGAATTGGTTGATCGCGCAAGCGAAGCCGGAGCCATGGCATATGTGGTGAAACCATTTACTCCGAATGATCTTTTACCAGCGATAGAAATCGCACTGAGCCGCCACACTCAGTTGATTGCGCTTGAAGCCGAAATTGCCGATCTAAATGAAAGATTTGAAACTAGAAAACTGGTTGATCGCGCTAAGGGATTGCTAAACGAGAAAATGAACCTCAGCGAACCAGAGGCATTCCGTTGGATTCAAAAAGCTTCTATGGATCGCCGTCTAAGCATGCAAGAGGTTGCTTTGACCATCATCGATCAACTAGGACAGCCGGCTAAACCAGACGCTAAAAAATAGTTATTTGTCGCGCAGAAAGTTAGTGATGCGCACAGTTGACAGGCGGCGTCCCTGTTCATCCGAGATAGCAATTTCGTGCACGGTGAGGGATTTGCCAAGATTTATGGCTGTGCATACCGCAGTGACTTTGCCTTCGGTCGCTGATCTGCTGTGACTGGCATTCACTTCGATTCCCACCGCAACTTTGTTTGGGTGCGCCCACACATTAGCTGCGAAGGAGCCGAGCGATTCGGCAAGAACCACGTGAGCACCACCATGTAGCACGCCGAGCGGCTGGGTGTTGCCGGCTACCGGCATAGTTGCCACAGCACGTTCTGCACTTAGCTCAATTAGCTCGATGCCCATTTTCTCGGCAAGATCGCCAAGTCCGCGAAGATTCGCTAATTCTCTTGCGACGTTCGAATATTTAGGCGTGGTCATTCTGGCTCCTCAGATCGAGTTCAATGGCGAGTTAGGCTTGTCGACATGAACGCTAAAGCCAAGCCTAGCCTGCTGTTAATTGATGGCCACTCGCTAGCCTTCCGTGCTTTCTACGCGCTGAACCCAGATAATTTCAAAACTCCAGACGGGCAGCACACCAATGCAGTGCATGGATTCATTTCTATGCTGCTCAACATCTTGCAGGCAGAAAAACCAACCCACTTAGCAGTTGCGTTCGATCTTTCGCGCAGTTCGTTCAGAACCGAAGAATATGCCGAGTACAAGGGCACCCGAGGCGAGACCCCGCCAGAGTTCGTAGGGCAAACCGAACTGCTACACGAAGCACTCGAGGCAATGAACATTAAGACAATTACTCGTGAGAATTACGAGGCCGACGACATTTTGGCAAGCCTTGCCGACCAAGCTTCAGCGGCGGGCTTCGATGTCTACGTTGTTTCCGGCGACCGCGACACCTTCCAGTTGATTAGCGAAAACACCACAATCCTTTACCCGGTCAAGGGAGTAATGAATTTGGCTCGCATGGATGATGCCGCAGTTTATGAAAAGTATGGTGTGCATGCAAAGCAATATCCAGATCTAGCGGCCCTTGTTGGTGAAACCTCGGATAACCTGCCAGGCATTCCAGGTGTTGGACCCAAAACCGCGGCAAAGTGGCTTCAGCAACATGGAGATTTGGAAACCATTTTGGCTACCGCTGGGGAAGTCACCGGAAAAGTTGGCGAGAGCCTACGCGAGCACCAGGCCCTAGCCGTGCGCAATCGTCGACTAAACCACTTGGTACGCGATCTCGAGTTTGATTTTGGCTTCGATGACCTGACCCTCGGTGGAGTTAATGAAGCTGCGGTTCGCGAGGTATTTAGCAAACTCGCTTTTAAGACTCTCACCGAACGGGTTCTTCGCCTGCGCGGGGCAAAACCTGAAGCCACCAAAGAGGTTTTCGAGAATGCCTTCGCTGAACTCAAAGCCGTTGAGGTTTTCGATGAAGTATCGATTCCTGAATCGAAGAAGCTATCCACTAAGGAACTGATTGCTTGGCTAAAATCCGAAACCGGCTCACTGGGGCTAGCATTCGAGCACGTGAATGGAAACTTTGTGCAAATTGGTTT
>JBEGRY010000018.1:0-16552 GCA_041180265.1 Actinomycetota bacterium
GATGTAACTGCCGATGGTTCGAAGTATGTAACCGCTGATTTAGATTCTGGCCTTTCGGTTGCACAGATGATTGTTCAGGCCCAGGGCATTGGCCTGGTTGGTCACATCATGACCGGAATTGATTTTGCCGGGCTGCACGAAGTGCTTGGCCTAGCCGATGAGCTACGCGTAGTTTGCGTAGTGGCTTTCGGCAAGGGCGCACCGGCCGATCGTCTTGAGGGTGGGGCCTACGAGCGCGAGACCGCGCCACGTGCACGCAAGCCTATGGACGAGGTCTTGCTTCACCGAGCTTAGTTAGGGTACCCTAACTAAATGATCGCAGAACTGCTTAGAACCGCAAGCCGCCCGCAACACCAGCAAGCCGAAAACTCCAGCTTTATTACAGAGCTGATGACCGGCAAGCTAAACCTTGAGGCGTATGCCAAGTACCTAGCCAATCTGGCTTGGCTTTACGAAACCCTAGAGGCCAAGGTTGCTGAGGGGCAGGCGTATCCTAGCTCGGAACAAATTTGGGATTCTCGTCTAGATCGTCTGGATTCGATTACTGCTGATCTTGAAGCGCTAGGTGTGCACGATTGGCGCAACACCACCCAGCCGTCTAAGGCCATGGCAAGTTACGTTGACTACATCAAGTCGCTCGATGGCAAGTCAGATTTTCGCTTAATCGCTCACCACTACACCCGGTACCTTGGTGATCTTTCTGGTGGTCAGGCGATTGCCGCATTGGTCGGGCGTCACTACGGCGCAACTGCAGATCAGTTGAGTTTCTACCGATTCCTGCAGATCGATGATTTGGTGCGTTTCAAGGAGTCATATCGTGAGAGCCTGAATGGTTTGCAAATTAGCGATGCCGAACTCGATGCATTGGTGCGCGAGGTACAGTTGGCATTTGAGTTCAACCAAAAAGTTTTCGAGGATCTAGCTAACGCTTAATTTATGCACCTTATAACTCACGCTTCGATAAGTAGCGACATTGTTGGCTGGTACGACCAGCTTGGCCCTTGGCTTTTTTATGGAGTGGTTTGGGCTTTGGTTTTTGCCGGCACCGGGCTTTTTGTTGGTGCGTTCATTCCATTTATTACCGGCGACTCGCTGGTGTTTGCTGCCGGTCTGGTTGCCGCGGCTAGTGCCTCGCAGGTGAACATTTGGGTCATGGCAATTGGTGTTGGTGCTGCCGCGTGGTTAGGCGATCAGGTTGGCTACACCCTGGGTCGTCACTATGGGCGCCCTTACCTCGATAAGCGTCGCGGCGAGTGGTTGAAATCGGCGATTGGAAAGTCAGAGAAGTTTTATGAGGCCTGGGGTTGGTGGGCGATTGTGATTGCGCGCTTTATGCCTTGGGCTCGAGTTTTCGTTCCTCCAATTGCCGGAATTGCCCGCATGAACTATTACAAATTCTTTAGCGCCAACCTGTTTGGTGCGGTTGCCTGGGGAACAGGTCTTACCCTAGCCGGCTATTACGCCGCCTCGATTCCTGCGGTGAAAAACGCCACCTACGGAATTGCCGCGGTTGTGATTCTTGCTTCGGCGATTGCGGGTGTGCGCACCTGGTTGCTTAATCGCAAAGCCTAAATTGTGATGTCGGCGAGCTGCTGGGATTTTTCGCGGGCGTAAAAATCTAATTCTTGGGCGGCCCATTCGGCCCAGTGGTCGTTGCTACCTTCGCGCTCAAGCCAACGTGCGTGACGAACATCTTCAGATTCTTCAAGCCAGATGCGAATGTTTGCCAGCGGGCCGCTCTGCTGATTCAGGGAACCGCAACCCTCGATGATTAGCGGGGTGCCGCCACTGAATTCGCGCCATTCTTTTCGTTGTTCCAGTGCCCAGTCATATTCCTGCCAATGTGCAGTGGACGCGCCGGGGCTGCAAAGCGGATTCAGGATAAAACGCTGCAGATATTGAACACCTTCTTCCAACCCACCCCAGCCAGGGTAGAGGTCGTCCATGTGAATCACGCGCGGGGCAGATTCACCGTGTTTGAAAAGGTAGTTTTGCAGCTCGGCCGCCAGAGTGCTTTTGCCCGAATTGCTGCGCCCGTCAATCAGCACAATCGGCATCACGATTCCCGAATCGATTAGTTCAAGAATTTGCTGCCCGATTTTTTCGGCGGCATTTTGCCCGCCGCCCGCCCCAACGTCGCCCATTAGATTTCGTAAATAACTTCAGGGTGCTTATCGAAACGGTAGCCACCACCGCGCACGGTGCGAATCACATCTTCATAGCCGGCAATCTTTGCGCGCAAGCGACGCACGTGCACATCGATGGTGCGGTCATTCGGAATTTCGCCTTCGCCCTCATTCCAAATCACATCGATGATTTCCTTGCGGCTAATTGTGCTGCCCTCGTGCTCGATCAGATAGTTCAGCAGTTCAAATTCTTTGTAGGTGAGGTCGGCGTTCTCGCCATCGGCATAAACACGGCGGCGACTTGGGTCAACCACCAAGCCCTTAGGGCTTTCGTCATCGTCAGTTTTCTTCTTGGCGCTCTCGAGTTGATCTAGTGCGCGTGGGTCGCGAAGTGCAGTTCTAACCACATCGATAGGTTTGCCGCCCAGCCCCTTTGGTGCCAGCGCAACTGCGGCATAGGTCTGGTCTGCCGCCGCCGGAACAATCTCGGCCACCGTCTTGCGCAGCGCCGTAACCAGTTCGCTTAGGCTAACCCCGGCTGCAGCTGCGGTTTGCTCGTCAACGCCAACGTAAAGCGCAAATCCGCGCGCTTCAGGTTCGCCCTCGGCAGGGCTGGTTGGGTTGGATTCAGGCATAGATAAAGGTTACTGGCAGTGGGGTGTAAGCGGCAGGGCCGATTACCGATTATTGCGCGATGCCGTAAAGGCGATCACCGGCGTCACCTAGACCCGGCACGATGTAGCCCTTTTCGTTGAGCTTTTCGTCGAGTGCACCAAGCACAACCTTCACATCTTTACCGGCAACGTGTGCTTCGACCGCGGCAAGACCCTCGGGCGCACCCAGCAGGCACACGCAAGTGACATCGGTGGCACCGCGAGCAAAAACGTAATCGATTGAATCGATCAGGGTTCCACCGGTAGCCAGCATTGGGTCAATGATGAAAACCTGGCGGCCGGTTAGATCATCTGGCAGGCGGTTGGCGTAAGTGTAAGGCTCAAGAGTTTCTTCGTTGCGCTTGATGCCCAAGAAACCAACCTCGGCAGTTGGCAGCAACTTGGTCATGCCCTCGAGCATTCCAAGACCGGCACGCAAAACCGGAATGATGATTGGGCGAGGGCGAGCAAGCTTTACGCCGTTGTATGGCGCAACCGGAGTCTGCACCACAACTTTGTCTACGCGCACATCGCGGGTTGCCTCATAGGCAAGCAGCGTGACCAGCTCTTCAACCAACTGGCGGAACACCGGCGAAGGCGTTGCTGCATCGCGCAGCACGGTTAGCTTGTGGGTGATCAAAGGGTGGTCGGCAATGTGAACTCGCATAGGGTTAAGCCTATGGACTACACCGAGTTGATGCGAACCGCGCTCGCCGAAGCCGCACACTCTGGGCAAGACGTGCCGGTTGGCGCGCTGGTAGTCACCGGCAATGGCGAAATCATTGGCCGAGCCCACAACAACCGCGAGGTCACGCACGACCCAACCGGGCATGCCGAGATCATTGCAATTCGCGAAGCAACTTCTTTTCTGACTGACTGGCGCCTCGATGGTTGCACGCTTGTTGTCACACTCGAACCATGCGTGATGTGTGCCGGGGC
Source organism: Actinomycetota bacterium (assembly GCA_041180265.1). Lineage (GTDB taxonomy): Bacteria > Actinomycetota > Actinomycetes > Actinomycetales > Microbacteriaceae > Rhodoluna. The sequence continues at coordinate 3,719 of JBEGRY010000018.1, forward strand.
AATTGTTGCTGCGCGAATTCCGCGAGTGGTGTTTGGCGCCTGGGACGACCGCGTTGGTGCTTCTGGTTCGCTCTATGACCTACTTCGCGATGGCCGCCTGGGTAACCCGGTTGAAGTTATCGGCGGCGTTCTAGAAGAAGAGTGCGCAAGTCAACTCAGAGAATTTTTTACAGAGAGACGCAATGAAAATAACTAAGAAGAATTGGCCCGCCTGGGCTTTTGGCGCTGCCGTAGTGAGTTTTTTAGTGATGATGAACGTGTTCGATCACGTCTTTGGAAAAGCAGCTTGGTGGCTTTATATATTGTTGGCAATTGCAGTCGGTGGTTCTCTATCGGCAACCATCACAATGCTGATTCGGGCATTTAAGGCCGGGCTTGCCTGGCGCAACGAACCAGAAAATAAGGACGATCGCACCAAGCGAACTTTTGGGTTCATTGCGGCGTTGATTATTACTTTGCCGGCAGCTTATTTTTTGATTGCGTTTCTGATGTTAGTACTTGGGTTTATGTCCCTAGGTATTCAGCAAAAAATGAGCTACTAATTATTTTTTGGCAGCGCGAGCCATATCTGGTTCAAGATAAATAACTCGGGCCACTGGAACAAGTTCGCGCACGCGGTCTTCGGCGGCGTCGATCAGCGCCGCTACCTCGGCACCGGTGGCCTTGCCATCAATACCGATCTTGGCGGCAACCATTAATTCTTCAGGGCCAAGGTAAAGAGTCTTCATGTGAATTACAGACTTCACTCCGGGTGCACCCTCAAGCGCCTTGCGAATCTTGGCGGTGTCGCTTGCGGTTGCGCCTTCGCCAACCAACAGGCTTGAGGTTTCAAGACCAAGAATGATTGCCACAATAACCAGCAGGCCACCAATGGCTAGTGTGCCAATTGCATCCCAGATTGGGTTGTGGGTGATCACGGTTAGGCCTACGCCACCGAACGCCAGCACCAAACCGATAAGCGCGGCAAGGTCTTCGAGCAGAATTACCGGCAGCTCTGGTGATTTTGCGTGGCGAATGAATTCGATCCAACTCTTGCCGTTTCGAACGTGATTTGATTCTTTGACCGCGGTGCGAAGGCTGAAGCTTTCCATCACGATTGCGGCACCAAGAACAACCAGCGGCAACCAAACCATTTCTAGTTCGTGCGGGTGTGAAAGTTTTTCAACGCCTTCAAGAATCGAGAACATTCCACCAATGCTGAACAGCACGATCGAAACCATGAAGGCATAGATGTAGCGACTGCGGCCATAGCCGAATGGGTGAGCTGCGGTTGCCGCACGCTTGGCACGCTTGCCACCGACAATTAACAGCACTTGGTTACCCGAGTCAGCGACCGAGTGAATACCCTCGGCGAACATCGAGGCCGAGCCCGAAAACGCTGCGGCAATAAATTTGGTAATTGCAATGCCAATGTTGGCTAGAAGAGCGGCGATAATCGCGCGCATTGACCCTTCAGTGCTCAATATGTCCCCTTTATGTCCGTGTAGTAGCCTATTTCACGGTGACGTGTCCGAGCGGCCGAAGGTGCAACACTCGAAATGTTGTTTGGGCGCAAGTCCAACGTGGGTTCAAATCCCACCGTCACCGCGAGGCCCGAGCGAGGCGGCAAGTTATGCCGACTCGGTGGCCGAAGCCCCGCCAGGCGTAGAGAAACTTCTAAACGTTTGGCGGGCTTTTCATTACTCTGTTCATATGAAGCTATTTCTAGCCCTGGCGCTGGCAACATCCGTGATTTTGACCGGGTGTTCACCTAGCTCGCCGGCTGGTCCTAGCCCGAGTTTGAGTTCGCCAGCCGAAGACCCGATGGATATGGACGCAATCGCGGCCAAGACCCTGGAGTTCGCCGAAACCCTGTTTGGCATGGCGGAAGGCTACGCGATTGGCAAGATTGAAGAAGCCGGTTATGAGTGGCGCGTGGTGCAACGGGATTTGGAGATGTTCCCGGTGACCAAGGACTACCGGCCGAACCGAATCGACCTGACCATAAAAGAAGGCATCGTATATAAGGTGAGTGTTGGCTAATGGCAAAAATTGAATTTACACAGACCCACCTGCTGATCAAACTCACCCCGGGTGAGAAATTCTTTGGCCTGCACGGTGATTTCAAGCTTCCGGCGGCCCTAATAAGAGGCGCAGAAGTTGCCGATAAAGAAGTTTGGAAGACCCTGGGGCTGCGTTTGCCGGGCACCGGCATTCCAACCTTGTTGGCCTATGGTTCTTTTTGGCGCAAAGCTGGCTGGACTTTTGCCCTTTGGCGCTCAAATAGCCCAGCCCTGACCCTGACTTTGGCGCTGGGGGCAGGAAATCGCTTCAAACGCCTGGTGATTTCGACCGAAAACGCCGCCGAGCTAGCCGATCGCATCAACGATGCCATCTTGGCCTGCTGATGGATGCGCTTAAGCCAATTGCCCTGGTTGGTGTGCATCTAGCCAAAAAAGGCCTAAGTGGAGCATTGGCATGCAATCTGAAGCGAATTACCCGCAAAAAAGGGGCTTTCAGCGCTCTTAAGCAGCAGTATTTGGCCGATTTTGGAGTTGAGTTCGAAATTGCCAGCTCGAATACTGGTAAAGAACCCTGTGTTTTGGCAAAATTCGAAGACTCCAGCACCGCAATGCTGCTTGATGCACGCGACCTATCCGTGATCGACGGAGATATAAAGAAGTTCGATCGCCTGCTGCGGGCCAAAATGCTGCTGTTCTTCTAGTGCCGATGCGCTTTAAGTAGGCGCGCAGTTCTTTTAGCACTTTTCGGCGCCAGCCGCAGGAAATTCAACATTTTTGTTTACAACCGTTCGGTAACGGTTATAAACTAATCCTTTGCTCCCAAACACCCCGCATGCATATTTTGGCTGCGCGCGTGACCGCATATTGAGGCGTCACAGGTTCTAGGTTGCGATTTTTCACCCAAACCAAACCGGGCACAACCCGCGAATTGTGCACGGCTAAATTTCCTGGAGGAAACCTTGGCTGCGAAGAACGCAAAAACCAAAAATGACCGTCTAGCAAAGCGCATTAGCTTTGCGAAATCACCGGAGCCAATCGAGCTTCCGGATCTGCTATCCCTTCAAACCGAATCATTCGAATGGTTGGTTGGCGCACCTGCATGGCGCGAACGCGAAGGTAAAGCAGCAAAGACTGGTCTAGAAGAAATCTTTGAAGAGATTTCACCAATCGAAGACTCAGCTAACTCTTCGCAAGACGCGAAGATGGGCTTGGCCTTTGCAAACCCAGAACTGTATGACCCGTCATACACTCCTGACGAGTGCAAGACCAAAGGCAAGTCATATACTCAGCCGCTTTACATCAAGGCAGAGTTCACCAACTACCTAACCGGTGAAATTAAGTCACAAACAGTTTTCATGGGTGACTTTCCGGTTATGACCGAAAAGGGAACCTTCGTTATCAACGGCACCGAGCGTGTTGTTGTATCGCAGTTGGTTCGTTCACCTGGTGTGTACTTCTCGGTAACCACAAACACCACAGGAAACCTAGACGTTTCGAACCACAAGGCACAGATCATTCCTAGCCGTGGTTCATACCTAGAGTTCCTAACCGAATGGAACAAGGACGAGCGCAAGACTCCAGCGCGCTTCAACCAGCCAATCGTTCAGGTGCAGGTTGACCGCAAGACCAAAGTTTCAGCAACCATCTTCTTGAAGGCACTTGGTCTTTCAGAAGAGCAGATTCGCGCAGAGTTCGCTGACATTTCAAAACTTGCTGCAGCAATTCACGAAGAGGGTCAGGTAAGCAACGACCTAATCAACAACACTCTTGCTTACGACCAGTCAAAGGCATTCGCTAACGCAGTTCTAACCAAAGAAGATGCACTTCGCGAGTTGTACCGCAAGGTTCGCGGCGAAGCTGCCGGTGCCGAAGTTTCAGAAGCATGGTTGCGTTCAACCTACTTCGAGACCAAGCGCTACAACCTTGCAAAGGTTGGTCGTCACAAGCTAAACCGCAAGCTAGGTCTAGACATTGACGCCGCTGCAAACACTCTTACCGTTGAAGACGTTGTTGCAACCATCAAGTACCTATTGCTATTCGACCTAGACATGGAAGAGTCAAAGAGCAACAAGGGCCGCTCGGCTGCAACCGGTGCACAGAAGGTTTACGAAGTCACCATGGGTGGCAAGAAGGTCAAGCTTTCAATCAGCGCCGACGACATCGACGATTTCTCTAACCGCCGCATTCGCAGCGTTGGTGAACTTATTCAGAACCAGGTTCGCATCGGTCTAAGCCGTATGGAGCGTGTGGTTCGTGAGCGCATGTCGACTCAGGACATCGAGGCAATCACCCCGCAGACCCTGATCAACCTGCGCCCGGTTGTTTCTGCAATCAAGGAATTCTTTGGTGCATCACAGCTTTCACAGTTCATGGACCAGAACAACCCACTTGCTGGTTTGGCTCACAAGCGTCGTCTATCAGCGCTTGGTCCTGGTGGTATCGCTCGTGAGCGTGCCCAGATGGAGGTTCGTGACGTTCACCCATCTCACTACGGTCGTATGTGTCCAGTGGAAACCCCTGAAGGTCCAAACATTGGTCTGATCGGTTCGCTAACTGCATATGCACGTATCAACGCATTCGGTTTCATCGAGACTCCATATGCAAAGGTCGTAAATGGAAAAGTTTCTAAGACCATTGAGTACCTAGACGCATCTGCAGAGCAGGGCAAGACAATTGCTGCAGCCGAGACTCCGCTAAACGCCGACAAGACTTTTGCAAACAACAAGGTGTTCGCTCGTTTCCGCGGCGACGTTGTTGAAGTTGATAAAGAAGATGTTGACTACCTAGACATCTCACCTCGTCAGCTTGCATCTGTTTCAACATCATTGATTCCGTTCCTTGAGCACGACGACTCATCTCGTGCGCTGATGGGTGCGAACATGCAGCGTCAGGCTGTTCCGCTACTACGTTCTGACTCACCACTTGTTGGAACCGGTATGGAGCGCGTTGCTGCAATCGACTCTGGTGCAGTTCTGCTTAACGAAACCCCAGGTGTTATCACCGAAGTTTCTGCAGACGTAATCACCGTTCAGCAAGACAAGGGCGGCACTAAGGAATATGTTCTGCGCAAGTTCGACCGTTCGAACCAGGGCACCGCAATCAACCAGCGCACCATCGTTTCAGTTGGTCAGCGCGTTGAGGCCGGCGAAGTTCTAGCCGATGGTCCATCAACAGACCAGGGTGAACTAGCGCTAGGTAAGAACCTTCTTGTTGCATTCATGCCTTGGGAAGGTCACAACTTCGAAGACGCGATCATCTTGAGCCAGAACCTGGTTAAAGAAGACACTCTTTCTTCAATTCACATTGAGGAATACGAAGTTGATGCTCGCGACACCAAGCTAGGTAAAGAAGAAATCACTTCTGACCTACCAAACGTTTCGCAAGAAGCGCTTGCTCAGCTTGACGAGCGCGGCATCATTCGCATTGGTGCCGAGGTTCGCCCAGGCGACATCTTGGTTGGAAAGGTAACCCCTAAGGGTGAGACCGAGCTTTCAGCCGAAGAGCGTTTGCTTCGCGCAATCTTCAACGAGAAGAGCCGCGAAGTTCGCGACACCTCGCTGAAGGTGCCACACGGTGAGCAGGGAACTGTTATCGGTGTGAAGGTATTCGACATCGAAGCTGGCGACGACGAACTAGGCGCCGGTGTAAACCAGCGCATCGTGGTTCACATTGCTCAGAAGCGCAAGATTACCGAGGGTGACAAGCTTGCTGGTCGTCACGGTAACAAGGGTGTTATTTCTAAGATCCTTCCGGTCGAAGACATGCCATTCATGGAAGACGGAACCCCGGTTGACGTAGTGCTAAACCCACTAGGTATTCCAGGCCGCATGAACTTCGGTCAGATTCTTGAGACTCACCTTGGTTGGATTGCCAAGCAGGGTTGGAACGTTGAAGGCGTAGCTAAGTGGGCCGACAACATGGTTGCTGAAATGCGTCAGGGTGCACCTGGCACAAAGGTTGCAACTCCAATCTTCGATGGTGCAAGCAAGGATGAAATTCTTGGTCTTCTAAAGTCGACATTGCCTAACCGCGATGGTCAGCGTTTGGTTAAGGAAACCGGTAAGACTCGTCTATTCGACGGTCGCTCAGGTGAGCCTTTCCCAGAAGACATCTCAGTTGGTTACATGTACATCTTGAAGTTGCACCACTTGGTAGACGACAAGATCCACGCACGTTCAACTGGCCCTTACTCAATGATTACCCAGCAGCCACTTGGCGGTAAGGCACAGTTCGGTGGTCAGCGCTTCGGTGAAATGGAAGTTTGGGCTCTACAGGCATACGGTGCAGCGCACACATTGCAGGAGCTTCTAACCATTAAGTCTGACGACATCACCGGTCGTGTAAAGACCTATGAGGCAATCGTTAAGGGCGAGAACATTCAGGCTCCTGGTATTCCAGAGTCGTTCCGTGTTCTTGCGAAAGAAATGCAGTCACTTGCATTGAACGTTGAAGTTCTGAACGCAGAACGTCAAGTTGTATCTCTGAAAGAAGATGACTTCGAGTCAGATCGCGCAGCCGAAGAGTTGGGCATCAACCTTTCACGCAACGAAGCATCAATCGTCGACACCGAGTACAACGCCGGTTACTAAGAGAATTAGGAAAGAGAAGAAATCATGGAAGTAGAAAACTTCGACGCTCTTCGAGTTGGTCTAGCCACCTCAGATGACATCCGCTCTTGGTCAAACGGTGAAGTAAAGAAGCCAGAGACCATTAACTACCGAACCCTAAAGCCTGAAAAGGACGGTCTTTTCTGTGAAAAGATCTTCGGCCCTACCAAGGACTGGGAATGTTCATGTGGAAAGTACAAGCGCGTACGTTTCAAGGGCATTGTCTGTGAGCGCTGTGGTGTTGAGGTAACCAAGTCTTCAGTTCGTCGTGAGCGCATGGGTCACATTGAACTTGCTGCACCGGTTACGCACATTTGGTACTTCAAGGGTGTGCCTTCACGTCTTGGCTACTTGCTAGCTATGGCGCCAAAAGACCTAGAAAAGATCATTTACTTCGCTGCCTACCGCGTTATGTCGGTTGAGCACGAAGAGATCACTGCCGACCGCGCAATGATCAAAGATGACTACCTAAGCCGCATGACAACTCTTTGGAACTCACGTCTTGAAGAGATGCTTGCAGTTGCTCAGAACGAATACGACCAGCTAACCGCTTTGGGTCTTGCTCTAGAGCCTGCAATCAAGCTTTGGGAGGCACCAGTTTGGGTTGACGCTCAGTTCGCTAAGTCGATCGAGCAGATGATCAACGCCGAAGAGAAGAACCCAGACACCTTCTGGGGCAAGAAGGCAACCGCTGCTGCTGAAGAAGCCGCTGGCGAAGACCACACACCAGTGGTTCGACCAGCTGCCGAAGAGAAGCAGATCAAGCAGTTGATGTCGGAATTCAAGAAGAAGACCGACAAGATCGTTAAGGAATACGCTCGCATCGAGCGCCCAGCTAACTTCCAGAAGGAACAGTTGGCATGGCGTTTGTTCCTGTCTCTAAAGCCAGGCGACCTAATTCAGAACGACGTGATCTTCGACCACTTCGACTACTCATTCGGTGAGTACTTCAACACCTCAATCGGTGCCGAAGCTGTTCAGCAAGTTCTTGCTGACTTTGACCTAGATGCAGCTGCCGCGGAACTTCGCGAGCAGATTGCAACTACTAAGGGTTCAAAGCAGACTCAGGCAATCAAGCGTTTGAAGGTTGTGCAGTCATTCATTGCATCGAACACACCACCAACCTCAATGGTTCTTGATGTGCTTCCGGTTCTTCCACCAGAAATTCGTCCGATGGTTCAGCTTGACGGTGGCCGTTTCGCTACCTCTGACCTAAACGACCTATACCGTCGTGTGATTAACCGTAACAACCGTCTAAAGCGCTTCATCGATCTAGGTGCAGTTCCAAAGACAATTCTTAACAACGAAAAGCGCATGCTTCAAGAAGCTGTTGACGCACTATTCGACAACGGTCGTCGCGGTCGTGCAGTTACCGGAACCGGTAACCGTGCACTGAAGTCACTGTCTGACCTACTAAAGGGTAAGCAGGGTCGTTTCCGTCAGAACCTTTTGGGTAAGCGCGTTGACTACTCAGGTCGTTCAGTAATCGTTGTTGGTCCGCAGCTTAAGTTGCACCAGTGTGGTCTGCCTAAGTTGATGGCACTTGAACTTTTCAAGCCGTTCGTTATGAAGCGTCTTGTTGATCTGGGTCTTGCTCAGAACATCAAGAGTGCCAAGCGCATGGTTGAGCGTTCACGCCCACAGGTTTGGGGTGTTCTAGAAGAAGTTATTCGCGAGCGTCCGGTACTGCTAAACCGTGCACCTACTTTGCACCGTTTGGGTATTCAGGCATTCGAGCCGCTACTAGTTGAAGGTAAGGCAATTCAGCTGCACCCACTAGTTTGTGCTGCGTTCAACGCCGACTTCGACGGTGACCAGATGGCCGTGCACCTTCCGCTTTCGGTTGAGGCACAGGCCGAGGCTCGCATCTTGATGCTTGCTTCGAACAACATCTTGAAGCCTTCAGACGGTCGCCCAGTGGCAACCCCTACTCAGGACATGATCATCGGTCTGTACCACATGACCGAATCGATCAAGCACGACGAGTATTACGACGCCGATGGCAAGAAGAGCGGTGAAAAGGGCAAGTACATTGGCCCGGTTTACGGTTCGATCGCCGAGGCTCAGGTTGCTTACGACTTGAGGCTGCTTGGTCTTCGTGACGTTGTAAAGATTCGTCTTGCCGACGGCATTAAAGAGACCACTCTTGGTTTGGCACTGTTCAACGAGACTCTTCCAGAAGGCTACGAGTATGTTTCATACCGCGTAGGCAAGAAAGAGATCGGAAAGATTGTTGCCGAGCTAGTCGAGAAGTACACCCGCGTTGAGGTTGCACAGGCGCTAGACCGCATCAAGGATGCCGGTTTCTACTGGGCAACTCGTTCAGGTGTATCGATGTCGATTGCCGATGCAAACTTCGACCTAAAGGGTGAGTTCGACAAGGCTCGCTCAAAGATGATCGTTGAAGGTGAAAAGGAACACACCAAGATTCAAGAGAAGTACGACAACGGTCTTACCTCTGATATCGAACGTCGTGACGCCCTTGGTGAACTTTGGAACAAGAAGACCACCGAGATTCAGAACCTGCTACAGGAATCAATCCCAACCGACAACGCCATCTTCAAAATGGTAACTTCACAGGCTCGTGGTAACTGGATTCAGATCCGTTCGATCATGGGTATGCGTGGTCCGGTAGCAACATCATCTGGTGACTTTGCTCCGATGCCGGTTAAGGGTAACTACCTTCTAGGTCTAACCGCTAACGAGTACTTCATTAACGCGACCGGTGCCCGTAAGGGTAACGCCGACACCGCGATGAAGACTGCGGCAGCTGGTTACCTAACCCGTCGTCTAGTTGACGTTGCGCAAGATGTAATCGTGCGCGAAGCAGACTGTGGCACAACTAAGGGTCTAGAGAAGCAGCTAAAGGATGTTGACGGAAACTGGGACGACAACGTTCTAGAACTTTCTGTTCTGCACCGTGCGCTTCAGTCAGACGTAAAGGTTGGCTCATCGACCATTGCAAAGGCTGGCGCATTTGTTGACCAGCACATGATCGATGCGTTCAAGGCTGCAAACGTTGAGACCGTTGGTGTTCGTTCGGTTCTAACTTGTGAATCAGTTCAGGGTGTTTGTGCACTTTGCTACGGTGTTTCACTTGCGACCCGTGACGCAGTTGAGCTTGGTGAGGCCATCGGTATCATCGCTGCTCAGTCAATTGGTGAACCAGGTACCCAGCTAACCATGCGTACCTTCCACACCGGTGGTGCTGCCGACAAGGTGACCAAGCAGACAATCCTTAAGTCAATCGGTGGTAAGAAGCAGCGTGTTGAGCGTTTGATTTCTTACGACATCACCCAGGGTCTAACTGGTGTGACCGACTTGCTAGAGGCACGTGTTGGTTGGAAGTCTGGTTCAAAGATTGCCGTTATGGCGTTCTGGCCTGGAACCGTAGACATCGTTGAGGTGCCAACAACCGGTGGAACCAAGAAGTTCGACATCTACGTTCGCCCGAACGGTGAAGCTGCCGAGAAGCAGGCTGAAGAGCTTGCGGCTCAGTACTCATTTAGCCGTACCACCAGCCGTACCTTCAAGAAGCTAAGCCCATACAGCCCGATCACCTCGGTTTCAAACCCAGATGACCTGTTGGTTGAAAAGGGTGAGGTTGTAAAGGCCGGTGACTACCTAGTAGACGGAACTCCGATTCCTCACGAAGTACTGATGGTTAAGGGTGCCCGCGAGGCCGCAGCCGAAATCATCCGTGGTGTACAGGCTATTTATGGTTCACAGGGTGTGCCACTGCACGACAAGCACCTAGAGGTTATTGTTCGTCAGATGCTGGGCAAGGTAACCGTGATCGATTCAGGTGACACAGACATGCTGCCTGGTGAAATCATTGACCGCACCCGCTTCACCAAGGCAAACCGCGAGGCAGTTGCCGCCGGCAAGAAGCCAGCTTCGGCTCGTCAAGAAGTAATGGGTATGACCCGTGCTTCATTGGCTGCCCAGTCATGGCTATCGGCTGCATCGTTCCAAGAGACCACCCGCGTTCTAACCCAGGCCGCCCTAGACCGTCGCGAAGACCCTCTAGTAGGCCTAAAAGAGAACGTTATTATCGGTAAGTTGATTCCTGCCGGTACCGGTCTTTCGGTTTACCGCAACATCTCGGTGGACGCTACTGAAGTGGCTAAGGCCGAAAAGTACCCAAACCGCATCTGGACTGAGCCGGTGGCATCTAGCGATTTCGCCGAAGAATTCAGCCCAGCTGACCTGAGCTTTACCTCGATCGAGAACTATTCAGACGAGGCCTAAGCCCAAAAAAGCATTTGACCCAGATTAGGGTTTTCGGCTAGTCTTGGGGGAGCGCGTTCAAGCGTGCTCTGCCCAAGACAGCGGGAATCCCGCCCGGGCCAAGACATTCTGAGTTACCAATCTGGGGTTCAGAGGTGTTCAAAAAACAGCAGTGTTTTTAATAAACAGTATCTGTCGCGCAAGTCGGCGGATTTAACAAGGAGAAGTAGTGCCAACAATTCAGCAGTTGGTCCGCAAGGGTCGTACCCCTAAGGTCAGCAAGACCAAGGCGCCTGCACTTAAGCAGAGCCCTCAGCGTCGTGGCGTTTGTACTCGTGTGTACACCACCACCCCGAAGAAGCCGAACTCAGCGCTTCGTAAGGTTGCACGTGTAAAGCTTTCAAACGGCATCGAAGTAACCGCCTACATTCCAGGCGAAGGTCACAACCTACAAGAGCACTCAATGGTTCTTGTACGTGGTGGTCGTGTTAAGGACCTTCCAGGTGTTCGTTACAAGATCGTTCGTGGTGCTCTAGACACCCAGGCAGTTAAGAACCGTAAGCAGGCTCGCAGCCAGTACGGTGCAAAGAAGGGTAAGTAATTAAATGCCACGTAAAGGCCCAGTTACTAAGCGTCCAGTTGTAGCCGACCCGGTTTACGGCTCACCAGTTGTTTCACAACTTGTAAACAAGATTCTGCTTGATGGCAAGAAGTCAATCGCTGAATCAATCGTTTACGGTGCACTTGATGGTGCACACCAGAAGGCCGGCGCAGATGCCGTTGTACTTCTAAAGAAGGCTCTAGACAACGTACGTCCGACCGTTGAGGTTCGTTCACGTCGCGTTGGTGGTTCTACCTACCAGGTTCCAGTTGAAGTAAAGGCACACCGTGCAAACACTTTGGCTATGCGTTGGTTGGTTAGCTACGCAAAGGCTCGTCGCGAAAAGACAATGACCGAGCGTCTAATGAATGAAATTCTTGACGCATCAAACGGTCTTGGCGCAGCAGTTAAGCGTCGCGAAGACACCCACAAGATGGCAGAGTCAAACAAGGCATTCGCTCACTACCGTTGGTAAGAGCAAGCATCCGCTCGATACGCGCATGGTTTTCATGAGCGCATTCGGGCGGATGTTTTATTTTCACCGCATCACCCGCACCAAAAACAAACTGATCTAAAACTCCCGGAGGACACCGTGGCACAAGACGTGCTTACAGACCTAAACAAGGTTCGCAACATCGGCATCATGGCGCACATTGACGCTGGTAAGACAACTACTACCGAGCGTATTTTGTTCTACACCGGTATCACCCACAAGATCGGTGAAGTACACGATGGTGCTGCAACCATGGACTGGATGGAGCAAGAGCAAGAGCGCGGTATTACCATTACCTCTGCTGCGACCACCTGTTTCTGGGACAAGAACCAGATCAACATCATTGACACCCCTGGACACGTGGACTTCACCGTTGAGGTTGAGCGTTCGCTTCGTGTTCTTGACGGTGCGGTTGCTGTGTTCGACGGTAAAGAAGGTGTGGAGCCTCAGTCTGAGACCGTATGGCGCCAGGCTGACAAGTACGACGTTCCTCGCATCTGTTTCGTAAACAAGATGGACAAGCTAGGTGCTGACTTCTACTTCACCGTAAAGACCATCATTGAGCGTCTTGGTGCAAAGCCGCTAGTAATTCAGATTCCTATCGGTGCCGAGTCAACCTTCGAAGGTGTTGTAGACATCGTTCGCATGAAGGCTCTTACCTGGCGCGGTGACGTTGAAATGGGTAAGGCTTACGAAATCGAAGAGATTCCAGCCGACCTAGTCGACAAGGCAAACGAGTACCGCACAATTCTTCTAGAGACAGTTGCTGAAACAGACGAAGCTCTTATGGAGAAGTACTTCGGTGGCGAAGAGCTAACCGAAGCCGAGATCAAGGGTGCGATTCGCAAGATGACCATCAACTCTGAGCTTTACCCAATTCTTTGTGGCTCTGCTTTCAAG
>JBEGRY010000019.1:0-15210 GCA_041180265.1 Actinomycetota bacterium
GCCGGAATTGAATCTTTCTTGATTGGCCCTACCCCGCACCGCAACGCCGAGCTTAACAACGAGGTCGAACACCTTGCCTCTGGTTTTGAAGATGTTGCCGCTCGTCGAGGAATTCCGTTTGTGGATAGCTTCAGACCGCTGGTGGAACACGAAGGTTGGAATTCAGAAATTGCTAATTCTGAATTTGGTCAACCTGGTCAAATTGGCCACGGATTACTCGCCTGGTTGGTTTTGAACCGCGGCTGGTACGAGTGGCTTGAGATCCCAACCCCCGAATAAAAATTAGTGAGCAGTGCCGCTCTGAATGTCGCGAATGCGACCCATGATTCGGACGGCTAGTTCCGCCGGTGGCATGTCACCACAAGCGCGGGCAATTGCATTGTTCAATGCGTTCTCAACGTCGTAGTCGCCCTCGCAACTATCGCAGTTGGCAATGTGCGCCGTGATGTCGGCAATTTCTGCATCAGACAATTCGTTGTGCAGGTATTCGTGAACGTGGCGTTTAGTTTCTTCGCAGTCAAATTCAGCCATTATTTGCTCTCCTGATTTTGGCCAGACACGTCATAGCCCTCTGATGCTGCATAATCGGCAAGCAGCTTTTTCAATAGTTTTTTGCCGCGGTGTAACCGGCTCATTACAGTGCCCACCGGAGTATCCATGATCTCGGCGATTTCTGCATATGGAAGACCGTCGACAACCGCGTAGTAAACCACCATGCGAAACTCTTCTGGAATTTCGTTCAGTGCATTCTTCACAGTTGTTGAAGGAAGATTGTCAATTGCTTCGAGTTCTGCCGAACGCGAAGACAGTGCAGTCACAGATTCTGCCTCACCCAGCTGCCACTCTTCGAGGGCATCGATGCTTCCCTTGGCTTGATCTTTAGCACGCTTGTTATACATGTTGATGTGCGTGTTAGTCATAATGCGGTAGAGCCAGGCCTTTAAGTTGGTGCCCTGCTGAAACTGACCCCAGGCAATGAACGCCTTAGCCATTGCCTCTTGCACAAGATCTTCGGCATCGGCTGGGTTTCTGGTCCATCGAAGAGCTGCGCCATACAGCTGCGGCATCAGCGGCAGTGCTTGCTGTTCAAATTCGTGGATCTGTGCCTTTTTATCGGCGGCTTCGGTGCTCTTCATCACTTTCGAGTTTAGCCGCGCACGCCCGATGGGCGCTTGGGCTGCTGCGAAAGTGGACATAGTAACCTTGAACCGATGACAACAGCTCCTTATTCCCAGCCTTGGCCCGCCCCGCAGGCCCATGCTGAACTAGATGCGGCTGTGGCGCTTCCCGGCTCTAAATCGTTGACCAACCGCGAACTAGTGCTTTCGGCGCTTGCCAACTCGCCCACTCTACTTACCGCCCCGCTCGCCTCACGCGACAGTTCCCTAATGATTGAGGCGCTGCGCTCTATGGGAACCCAGATAGAAGAGCGCGACGGCGACCTACTGATTACTCCTAAGCCTTTTGACCGCGATGCAGCAATCGACTGCGGTCTGGCCGGAACGGTAATGCGTTTTGTACCACCGATCTCTGTGCTGGCCGATGCCAACATTTCTTTCGATGGAGATGCTGCTGCTCGCCGCCGCCCAATGCACACCACCATCGAGAGCCTTCGTGCCCTTGGAGTCACCGTAACCGACGGTGGCACCGGAGCGCTGCCGTTCACAGTTGGCGGCACCGGTTCCGTTACCGGCGGTGAAGTCACAATCGATGCCTCTGCCTCTTCGCAATTTGTTTCGGGATTGCTGCTTGCCGCAGCGCGCTATGAAACAGGACTGACTCTTCGTCACGAAGGTGAACTCTTGCCTTCTATGCCGCACATTGAAATGACTTTGGATTGCCTGCGTAAACGCGGAGTGACAGTGTCTTCGCCGGCCGAAGCAGTTTGGCGAGTAGAACCTGGAGAGATTTCGGGTGGCGAGATTGCGATAGAACCAGATCTTTCCAACGCTGGGCCGTTCCTGGCTGCCGCAATGGTGGCCGGTGGAAAAGTCACAATTCCGGGTTGGCCGACAGATACGACTCAGGTAGGCGATGAGTTTGACGGAATCTTGCAGCAAATGGGCGCAAAAATTACTCGCAACGAACGCGGTTTAACCATTGAGGGCACCGGCGCGATTCACGGAATCGACATTGACCTATCTATCGGTGGCGAGCTGACCCCGGTGATCGCCGCGCTAGCCGCCCTTGCCGATTCATCCACCGTCATTCGCGGCGTTGCTCACTTGCGCGGTCACGAAACCGATCGCCTGGCAGCACTGGCTACAGAAATTAATCGCATCGGTGGGATCGCTCGAGAAACAGCTGACGGTCTTGAGATTGATCCGAGTAATAATCTGCACGGTGCGCTGTGGCACACCTACGAGGACCACCGCATGGCAACGGCTGGTGCAATCATTGGTCTTCGCGTAGCCGGAATTGAAATCGAAGATGTAGCCACCACTTCAAAAACCATGCCGAACTTTGTTTCGATGTGGGACATGATGTTGGGTCGCGGCGATTGGCAGAATGGCTTCGAAATCGAGAGCAACGCTTGAGCTGGCTTTATGAGCCTGATCCAAGTGCAAATGACTTGGATGAAAGCGACGTTCGTGTTCGCCCCAACCCCAAGGGCAACAAACCACGGACTAAGAATAGACCGGAACACCTTGATGCCTTGATTGGCATGGTCACCGCAGTCGACATGGGTCGATACCGCGTATTGCTCGACGGTGAAGATCGCATGGTGAATGCGACCATGGGCAAGGAAATGCGCAAGCAGGGCGCAGTAGTTGGCGATCGCGTTGCTCTTGCCGGAGACACCTCTGAGACCGAGGGCGCGCTGGCACGCATTGTGCGCGTCGAACCACGCACCTCGCTGCTGCGCAGAAGTGCCGATGACTCAGACCGGGTGGAGCGAGTAATTGTTGCCAACGCAACCCAAATGGTGATTGTGGTGGCAATTGCAAACCCAGAGCCTCGCACGCGTTTGATTGATCGCTATTTGGCCGCTGCCTACGATGCAGGACTAAAACCAATTTTGGTAATTACCAAAACCGATCTAGCTAACCCCGATGACTTTTTGGCTAACTTTGCCGGACTAAGCATTCCGGTGGTTTTGAATCGCAGCGATAAGCCTGCGGTGACTCAGCTGCGCGAGTTACTTCGCGGTCAGACTTCAGTGTTTGTGGGCCACTCCGGCGTCGGTAAATCTACCCTCGTGAATGCTCTCGCGCAACACGCGGCTAGGGCTACCGGCGGTGTGAACGTGGTCACCGGTCGCGGTCGACACACCTCTTCTTCGGTGCGGGCAATCGCTCTCGATGCAAACACAGCCAATGGCTGGATCATCGATACTCCTGGCGTTCGCTCATTTGGGCTTGGTCATATCGAACCGCAAAACCTGCTTAAGTCGTTTGAAGATTTGTGGCTAATTATCGAAACTTGTCCGCGAGATTGCTCACACCTATCCGATGCGCCGGACTGCGAGCTTGATGCCGCGGTAGCAAACGAAAAAATTGCCGCGCCGCGCGTCGATTCGCTTCGACGACTAATGGCTTCACTATCTGCCAAAGACACTGAATAGGATTGACTCATGAGTTTTCAGCAAGATTTAAATTTGGCCCTTGAGCTGGCCGATATTGCTGACGCAATTTCGCTTCAGCGTTTCACCGCGCTAGACCTGCACGTGGAAACCAAGCCCGATCTTTCGCCGGTTACCGATGCCGACCGTTCGGTGGAACAAGCAATCAAAGAAAAACTTGCCGAGGCAGTTCCCGACGATGCACTAATCGGTGAAGAGTTTGGAAATTCAGGTTCGGCAAATCGCACCTGGATCATTGACCCGATTGACGGCACAGCAAACTTCATGCGCGGTGTGCCAGTTTGGGCAACTCTGATTGCGCTTGCAATAGATGGCAAGCCTGTTGTTGGTGTGGTCTCTGCCCCAGCGCTCGGCAAGCGTTGGTGGGCCGCACCCGGCGTTGGTGCATTTACTCGCGAGATCGATGGCAGCACGCGCAAGTTATCCGTGTCGGCAATCGGCGAGCTAGAACACAGCTCACTTAGCTACAACAGTTTGCAAATGTGGGATCGCGCCGGCAAACTGAATCAGTTGATTGATCTCAGTCGCAAAATTTGGCGCACTCGCGCATTTGGTGACTTCTGGAGCTACATGCTACTGGCCGAGGGCTCGCTCGACATCGTGGCCGAACACGATCTCAAGATTTACGACATTGCCGCACTAGTGCCAATTGTCGAGCAGGCTGGCGGAAGATTCAGCGACCTGGCCGGCGAACTAACCCCTGCGAGCTCTTCTGTGCTCGCGACCAACGGCAAGCTTCACCAACTAGTTCAATCAGCGCTTTAATCCCACTGATACTTAACGCCAATCTGGCGTCGAATTTCATCCATGCTTTCCATGACCGACAAAGTATCTTCGAGGCTCATGTTTGGTGATTCAATAAAGCCAGCTTCAATACAACGCTCAGCTTCGAGAAACTGGAACTGTCGGCCAGAGCCATCGATTGGCTGATGATATTCAAAAATGACCTTATTTACGTGATTCAAGACAGTAAAGCTGGTTGCCTGCCACCATTCACGTGGAAGCTCGATTCGGCCCTTGCTGCCCAGAATCGTTGCAATGTTTCTACCGGTTGCAGACATTCTTGAGTGAATAATTCCGGTTTTGCGACTTTCAAACTGCAAGGTGGCAGATACGTCTTCATCAACGCGATCGGCTGAACCAGCCAAACCGGTGAGTTGAGCGGTTGCGGTTATACTTATTGGCATTTTACCGAGCAACCTATAAACAAAGTGCAAAGGATAAATTCCAAGATCTAGCAGTGTTCCGCCACCCGACGAAACGTGCCACATGCGACCATAGCCATCTTGCTCGAGCTGGTAAAGACTTAAATCGGCAGACGCGGTTTGAATTTCGCCAATCATTCCTTGTGCAAGTATGTTTTCGATTGCCTGCTGGGCTGGAAGGTGATTAACCCACATTGCTTCCATCAGAAAAAGATTTTTTTCTTTAGCAAACTCGATAAGCTCCTTGGACTGCCTGGCATTGATTGTAAATGGTTTCTCAAGCAAAACGTGTTTGCCAGCGCCAAGGGCCGCCAAGGCGTGTTCAAAGTGAACCTGGTTGAGGGTTGCAATATAAACCGCGTGTATTTCAGGATCTGTCAACATCGCTTCAAAATCCACATAGCTTTTCTTAAAACCGTGTGATTTGGCAAATTCTTCAGCCTTATTGAAATCTCTGGCTGTTACGCCATATTTTGAAATATTTGTGAAGTCTAGATCTCTGGCGCAAAAATCCGCAATCCAGCCAGTGCCAAGGAAGCCCCAATTCAGTTTTGAAATTGTCATTTTGAGGTGGTCCGTCCCGAGGCGACCTGAGTGACTTTCTCCCAGTGGCCTGATTCAATTGAACGCTCTGCCGCAGCTGTAACTTCAGCCGTTGACCAGCAATCAGAAACTGAAGGCGCCACCTGTTCACCAGTGACAACGGACTTTATAAACAACATGGCTTCGGTTGACTTTAGATCATCGAAGCCCATTGCCAATCCGCCTCCTGGCTGGAAACGAGAATATTCTCCGTGGCCAGGTGAGCCAAGAACAGTCGTAAATCCATATTCAGGATTATTTGCCAAACAAACCTGAAGTTCGTTCATTCGCTCTTGATTCCAACGAATGGTTCCTTTGGTTCCACGAACTTCAATTTCGTAATCATTTCGTGGACCGATTGCAATTCGGCTTGATTCGAAAGTGCCTAGGGCGCCGCCGACTAATCGAACCATGCCTTGGGCATAGTCTTCGTTTTCAACCTCGCGCATTTCGCCATCTGTGGTTTTTGCAAAGTGCGATGCTGCGGCTTTGGTTGGCTTCATTCGCTTCTTGATGTATGTGTCTTTAGCAGCAACGACTTCCGCAATATTCCCAACTAAATATTGAACCAAGTCAAATCCGTGCGAAAGTAGGTCTCCGAACACGCCTGAGCCGGCTAGAGCTCGCTCGTATCTCCAGGTGAAGGCGCCATCTGGATCGCTTACGTAATCGGCCATCATCTTGAATCGGAAATTTGTAATTTCACCGAGTTGACCGGTCTTAATGAGGTCACGTGCGTGTGAAAGCACAGGCGCCTGGCGATAGTTGAACCCGACGGCTGTCATTAAGCCTTTTGCTGCACACGCCTCAGCAATTTCACGTGACTCCTGCGCATTACGACCCATTGGCTTTTCAATCCAAAGGTGTTTTCCCGCCGCAATAACTGCCATGGCAATTTCGTGGTGCAAAAAGTTCGGTGAGCAAACTGAGATGACATCAACATCTGGGTGATTGATTACGTCGTGATAATCGCCAGTGGCTTGAGCGAAACCAAGGGAATCCACGGCCTTCTGGGCGGCCTCGTGTACCGGGTCGGCTGCGATTACCAGCTTGATGTCAACATTGAGTTCTGGCCATCGGTCCTGCACCAATCGGTAACTGCGAGCATGCAATTTGCCCATAAAACCAACGCTTATCAGACCGACGCCAATCGTCTTTTTGGCCTCTAATCCAGGCATACTTGGTTCTCCTTTGAATACCTTTGTGAGTATGTTATTACATTAGAATGTCTTTAATGGAGCCATGAAGGAGGGGGTAAAAAATGAACCAAACTGAGCAGATTCTGCCGCTCGCGGTTTTCGCCGACCTCGATCGATCAGGGCCTATACCTCTGTATTTCCAACTGGCCCAAAAGCTTGAGAAAGCTATCTTAGATAGCACTCTTCCAGCTGGCAGTCGACTAGAAAACGAAGTCTCCATTGGCGAACGCTTAGGGCTAAGCCGGCCAACAGTTCGAAGAGCAATTCAAGATTTGGTCGACAAGGGCTTGCTGGTTCGTCGACGCGGCATCGGAACCCAAGTCGTTCATGGGCAAGTTACCCGAGGGGTTGAACTTTCTTCGCTTTATGAGGATCTTTCGGGCAGTGGCCAAAAGCCATCGACCAAACTTTTGGAATACAAACATGTCAAGGCTGATAGTAAATTAGCTGAACGCCTTGGTGTGCCGGTAGATTCTAAAATACTATTCATCAAGCGCCTTCGCAGCGCAGACAATGTGCCTGTGTCAATTATGGAGAATTGGCTGCCAGAAGATTTTTGTGACATAACGGAAGATGACCTCGGAATTGAAGGCCTATACCAAATGCTTCGAGTACGCGGAGTGTCTTTTCGTGTGGCCAAACAAAAAATTGGCGCACGCAAAGCTAGCCAAACCGAATCGCAATTGTTGGATATTGAAAAAGGTGCGGCGCTATTAACTATGAGCAGAACCGCATACGACAATTCCGGGCGAGCAATCGAATATGGAACTCATTGCTATCGCCCCGACTTGTACTCGTTCCAAGTCACACTGGTCGAAAAATAAACACTAGAAAAACCAAATCAAAAGAGGGAGCGCAATCGCGCTCCCTCTTTTGATTTGGTTTACTTGTAGAAAGAAGGCCTAGCCGCATACTTCGCTTCAACGCGCTTCTCGCTTCGAAGAGCCTCTAGGCCGGCCTCAACGGCGGCTGCAGCTAGGTAACCATCCCAGGCACTAGGGCCGTCAATGGTTCCCTTGTGAACTGCATTTACCCAGCGCTGAATCTGTAGGTCATACGCAGCTGCAAAACGAGTCTTGAATGACATGTGCTCTTCGGTCGCGATTGCGCCATCGAAGAAGGTGGTCATACCCGCGGTGCGACCGATTTCGGCGATACCCTTTTGAAAAACGGCTTCAGTTTTTACCTGGTATCCAAACTGCACCGAAACATTCATTTCTACGTCGGCAAGTACCCCTGACTCAGTTTCTAGCAAAGCCAAGATTGGCTCATTCAGGCGCTCAGGAGACAACTTGTTTCGACGCATCTGCTTTACTTCAATTGATTTAATTGGCGAATCGGTAAGATAGCGAACTACGTCAATCTCGTGTACAACTGAGTCAAAGATCAACATGTCGTTGTGATATGTGTCTGGAACAGACGGGTTACGGTGTGCACAGTGCAAACCAAGCAACTCTCCTTGTTTCTCAGAAGCAATGAGATCGCGCAGCTGCATGTAGCCAGCATCGAAACGACGCATGAAGCCAACCTGAATCAGCTGCTTACCACCCGCTACTTCAGCCTCCACAATTCTTAGTGCTGATTCTGGGTCTGGAGTAAGCGGCTTTTCACAAAGGATTGATAACCCAGCCTTGAGTGAAGGAATGAGTACCGGTTCATGGAACTGACCAGGTGTTGCAATTAAAACCGCGTCCATAGCTTTTTCGGCAATCGCAGCGTCTATGTTTGGAAACCACTTGGCGCCCGGAGCGTTTTCCATTGCTGATTTGGCACGGCCTTCGTCAGGTTCAACCACGGCCGAAACGTGCGCACCAATAATGCGATTACCAATGCGAATAATGTGGTCGGCGCCCATTAGACCAGCGCCAACTACTGCAATACGTAGTTCAGTCATTTTCTGTCAATTTCTTTCGGCTATTATCTCAAAGCGGCGATGCGCTTTTCCATTTCTTCACGTTGGTAGATGGCCACAGCACGAGCATTTTCGTTTTCGGCAAAAACACTAGAACACATGATGCTCTTTGGGTTATCCAGGAAGCCAATCCGTTTCAATCCCCCGAAGAATTGGTTCCAATTCACATCACCGTCACCCAACTTCAGGTGCTGGTGCACGCGTACCGAGTTGCCAGGTGGGTTGGTGATGTAGCGCAGTCCGTGTGAGGCAGTGTGGTCCATGGTGTCTGAAACGTGAACGATGCCAATGCGGTCACCCACCGTGTCCATGATCTCATCTACCTGGTTCCCCATGTGGAATGTGTGTGATGCCACGTAAACCATGCCGAAGTTTTTCGAGTTAATTCCGCGAATTACTCGCCAGGCTGCCAAACCATTTTCAACAAAGTCATCCGGGTGAGGATCGATGAACACCTTGATGCCTTCTTTTTCAATAAGTGGAACTAGTTCTTCCATCGAGCGATAGAACGCACGCTCGGATTCTTCTGCTCGCTCTGGGCGGCCATTAAATTCGGTACCAATTGTGTCAACGCCCAGTTCGGCGGTAATTCGAATCACGCGCTTCCAGTAGCGTACAGCGGCTTCACGAGCATCTTCATCTGGCCCTGACCAACGGAGTACCGGAAGGGTTGACGCAATTTCGATTCCAGCATCCTTAACCGCCTTCTTCATTTTCTTCACCAGGTCATCGTCGGCCTTCGGGTGATTGAAGAACGGAATCAAATCTGGGTGAGGCGTCATCTGCAAGTACTTGTAGCCTAGGTCGGCGGCAAGTGCAGGAAACTCGAGCAGTGAATGTGTGCTGTGGAACGGAGTTGGATCTAGTGCAATCTTTACCATCTAATTTCTCCTTTTTAGTTAGCGAACTCTAGCTGCGTGGGTGCAGCTCATAATGTGCTTAAGAGTGCGGTCGGCTACAGGTCCCGGAAAATCAACGTCGCAGCCATACATGTCTTGCTCAACGATTGCAAACATTTCAGGGTTAATCTGAGCCGCTTTTTCGATGATTGGGGCAAACTCAGGAACGCCCTCGATGCCCGGTTCAGTCATAACACCCTTGGCAACTGCGTCAACAAATGGCAAATCATTCTTTAAAGCGTCGGCCAGGATTTCTGGGTGCACTTGCTTCAGGTGAAGATAGCCGATGCGCTCTGGATAGGCATTCATTAACTTGACGTTGTCGCCTAGGTAATAAGCGAAATGGCCGGTATCAAGGCATAAGTTTGTGTATTCCTTCTTGGTCTCCTGCAAGAATCTTTCTACTTCGGCATAGGTACCGATGTGACTGTCTGCGTGAGAGTGAAACTGCTGTTGGATTCCATATTCTTCGAGAAGAGCCTTGCCAAGTTTGTCGTGGCCTGCTGCAAGCTTTTTCCACTGGTCATTGTCAAGCACTCGCGACTCTAGGTTGCCACCGTGCTCGTGCGAACGCCATAGATCTGGAATAACAACAAGGTGCTGAGCGCCAAGCTTTGAGACTAGGCCGGCAACATCAAGCGCCTGATCCCATGCGCGCTTCCACTGGTCGTCACCCTTGTGGAAACCGGTGAATACGGTGCCCGCCGATAGTTTCAAGTCATGTTCAGCTAGAACGTCCGATAACTGGTTTGGGTCGGTTGGTAAGTAACCGAATGGTCCTAGTTCAATCCAATGGTAACCCGCCGCCTGTACCTCATCTAAAAAACGTTCCCACGGGACCTGCTTTGGGTCGTTTGGAAACCAAACACCCCAAGAATCTGGCGCGGTGCCTACGCGAATCTGCTGAGTCATATTTACCTAACTATTTATTTACCGAAGGGAAGTCGTGGATCAGGGTCTTGGTGATGCCAGGTCTCTCGAATCCAGGCGTAGTTTGGATCATCGGTTATGAACCAGGAGCGGTCTGGATCTGGCCCGGCCATGACATTTAGAAAATAGAGGTCGCTACCTGGAGTGGCCATTACCGGCCCGTGCCAACCATAAGGAACCAAAACCACATCACCGCTTCGTACTTCTTCGGTCACATCGATTGGTCGATCGTCTGAGGAATAGACGCGAACAAAGCCGGTTGGGTCAGCCGAGGTTGGTTTGTGTTTGGTTTTAGTAGTTTGAGACTCGAAATAATAAATTTCTTCAAGATTTGATTCGACGCCAGGAATGTAAGTATCGTGCTTATGAGGTGGAATACCAGACCAGTTACCCGCTGGCACGACGACTTCGACCACAATAAATCGGTCGGCATCGAGAGCCTCTGCCCCACCAATGTCGTACACTTCACGCGTCTCTCGGCCTGCTCCGCGAATTAAGCGAGGAACATCTGCTGCTGCTTGGAATCGCACCGGCTTTTTATTTTTCGCTGGCGCTTCAGAAATTATTATGCGGCCAGACCCGGTGATACGAATTTCGGTAGCAACAGGTAGGTAGATATTGTCGGCTGGTCCATCGAATACCGACTCGCGGCCCATTAGCGGGGCCGAAGCGAAGTGATCTTCACCCTCGAGTCGGTATTCAACAACGAAACCGTCGCCGTTTAGAGGCGTAATTAAACGCTCAACTCCATCTGCTGGAATATGCAGGCTTTGACCAGCTTCTAATGTGCCCAAGCGCATGCCAGTGTGCTGCCACCCGGGAATTGACGCGTCAACCAGGCAATCCCAGTTGTCTCGAGCCAATTCCCCGGCGCGAAAAGTCCACTTCATTTTGCTTGGTTGCTTGTTTTAGTTTTGTGGGAAGCCCAGGTTGATACCACCGTGGCTAGGGTCTAGCCAACGAGAGGTCATGGTCTTCTCGCGAGTGAAGAATTTCACACCCTCGACTCCGTGTGCCTTGGTGTCACCAAATGCCGAGTTCTTCCAACCTCCGAATGAGAAGTAAGCAACCGGCACTGGAATTGGAACGTTAATTCCAACCATGCCGGCTTCAATCTCGTACTGGAAACGGCGAGCCGCTCCTCCATCGTTGGTGAAAATCGCCGAACCGTTACCGAACTGGCCGCCGTTGATCAGAGCCACACCCTCGTCATAACTCTTTACACGAACGATGTTTAGCACTGGGCCAAAGATCTCGTCTAGATATGCCTTAGAGGTTAGTGGCACGTTGTCGATCAGGGTTGGGCCAAGCCAGAAACCATCGGCTGCGCCATCGAATTCTTGCTTGCGACCATCAACGATGATGCGACCGCCGTCTTTTTCTGCGGTCTCGATGTAGCCAGCTACCTTGTCACGGTGCTCTTTAGTAACCAATGGGCCCATGTCGCAACCGCGACGTCCGTCACCGGTGCGAAGCTTTGACATGCGCTCGACAATCTTTGGAATCAGGGTGTCGGCAACTGGCTCAACAGCAACAGCAACCGAGATTGCCATGCAGCGCTCACCTGCAGAACCGAAGCCCGCGTTGATCATTGAGTCGGCAACTAGGTCTAGATCTGCGTCTGGCAAGATAAGTGCGTGGTTCTTGGCACCGCCAAGAGCCTGAACACGCTTGCCGTGCTTTGAACCCTCTTCGTAAATGTATTTCGCAACTGGTGTAGAGCCAACAAACGAAATCGCTTGAATGCGCTCGTCTTCAAGCATGGCCTGCACGGTCTTTCGGTTACCGTTTACAACATTGAACACACCGTCTGGCAGTCCAGCCTCTTTCCAAAGCTTTGCCATCCATAGAGTTGCACTTGGCACCTTTTCTGATGGCTTGATTACCACGGTGTTACCGGCAGCGATAGCTACCGGGTAGAACCACATCGGTACCATTGCCGGAAAGTTGAACGGAGCGATAATTCCAACTGGGCCTAGGGCCTGGCGAGTCGAGTAAACGTCGACACCGGTCGATGCGTTTTCGGTGAACATGCCCTTTAGAAGATGCGGCATACCACAGGCAAACTCAACAACTTCTTGACCACGAGTAACTTCGCCAAGCGCGTCGTCAAGCACCTTGCCGTGCTCTTCAGTGATCAGAGCTGCACATTCGTGCTTGCGTTCATTTAGAAGTTCGCGGAACTTGAAAAGAATCGCCTGCTTACGAGCCTGAGACATGTCGCGCCACTTTGGGAAAGCAGCTTGAGCGGCAGCAAAGGCTGCCTCGATTTCTTTGTCACCGGCAACGTTAACTTGCTTGGTCGCAACACCCAATGCTGGGTCGGTTACCAAGGCAACGTGGTCTGGTGAACCTGGAACTTCTTGCCCGTTGATCCAGTGGGCTACTACAGGTAGGTTGCTCATTTTGATTCCTTCTTTGTTTTCTTAACCGTGAACGAGTTTTACTGCGGTGTCAATTGCTGACGCGACGTTTCCGTCTTGAGGATATAACAGGCTGCGACCCACAACTAGACCGCGAATTCCAGGGAGTTCCAGCGCCTTTTGCCATGAATCGAAGATTTCTTTCGGATCTCCAACAGGGTCGCCACCAAGCAAAAGTGTCGGCAACGTGGTTGATTCCATGACTCGCGCCATATTTTCCACAACGGGCAGCTTCATCCAGGTATATGCCGAAGTGTTTCCTAGTGCGCTGGCAATTCCGATTGAGTTGATTACCGCATCGGTACTGAGGTCGTTGCGAATACTTCCGTTTACCCATTCACTCATGAATGGCTCAAGCATGATTGGCAACTTTGCAGTAGCAGCTTGGTTCACCGCGTGATGGGTAGCCTCAAGCATCTTTACAGTTCCGGCATCACCAAGGTTTACGCGATTCAACATTTTGGCAAAGTCAAGCCCATCGCGCTTGATTCCGTCGATGTCATAGCCAGTAATGCGGTCATCCATTTCGAAAGATGCGCCACGAAGGCCGCCACGGTTAAGTGAACCAACCACGATCTTGTCGTCAAGGCAGCCAAGTAGAGCTAGGTCGTCGATAATATCGGGGGTGCCAAGCACGCCGTCTACTCCTGGTCGAGACAGAGCAACTGCCAAACGAGTGATTACGTCATAGCGGTTCTCCATGGCGCGCGGATTATCACGCACTGAAAGCGCATTACGTGCCGGGTGGTCTGCGGCAATGATAAATAGTCGACCATCGCCGCGAATTAGATCGCGGTGCTTGCGCTTCTTATAAATCTGAGCCAACGCACCAGGATTCTCTGCCCTGGTGTCGCGAAGTTTTGCGAAGTCAAGATTCATTAGTTGATCTCCTTTAGGATTTCTTCCACTTCTTCGTAGGTTGGCATCGCAGTCGAACATTCCAAACGGCTTGCCACAATTGCACCGGCAACGTTTGCAAACCGAAGAATTCTTTCGAGTTCCCAGCCCTGCAGCAAGCCGTAACAGAACGCGCCACCAAAGCTGTCGCCGGCGCCTAAGCCGTTAACTACGTCAACGAAATATGGTGGCACCTCTACGGTCTGTTCGCGAGTCTTGGCCAGCACACCCTTAGGGCCCTGCTTAACCACGGCAATCTCTAATCCGCGTTCCAACAATGCGTCGGCAGCGCGCATCGGTTCGATTTCACCAACCGCAACTTCACACTCTTCTTTGTTGCCGATTGCAATGGTTACGTTTTCTAGCGCCTTGGCTACCTGCTCGGTGGCAAGTTCTGGAGATGGCCAGAACATGGTGCGGTAATCCAAGTCAAGAATTGTGTGCTGCTTGCGACCACGCGCCTGCCACGCGGTGAAGTGTGAGCTTCTAGATGGATCTTGGCTCAAACCGGTTACGGTTGACCAGTATATTTTTGCGTTTGCAATTGCATCGAGATCTAGTTCGTTTTGGTTAATGACTAGATCTGGCGCTTTTGGTTGACGATAGAAATAAAGCGGAAAGTCATCTGGTGGAAAAATTTCGCAGAACACCACCGGTGTTGGCAACCCTTCGACGCCCGAAACGAATTCGTCACTTACGCCAAGTCGAACAAGTTCCTGGTGAATAAATTTGCCAAAAGGATCATTTCCGGTGCGTGTGATAACTGCAGATTTCAAGCCATACTTTGCAGCGGCCACCGCAACGTTTGTGGCGCTTCCACCCAAAAACTTTCCGAACGAGGTGACCTCTTCAAGCCCAACCCCCACCTGATGTGGGTAAACGTCTACGCCAACGCGACCAATGGTGATCACGTCGAAAGGCCGATTTGAGCTCATGCCTGGTACACCTTCTATTTATTCAGAACTGATGCTGACAAACCTAACATACTTTGTCATAACATACTGACATACGTTGCCAAATCGTGACAATCGGCCAAGACGCCCTAAATAGAGGTAAAGAAGTGCCAACCAAGCCACCACCAGATTGCAATAATGGCCAGCCTGGTGTTTCGGTTATGCATAATTCTGGCCACCAGCTGCCCCAGCGGGGCCACTAAATCGGGGCGCATGCGACCGAGCAGCCAGACCCCAATTCCAATGATGATTACCGCCAAATATTCGAAAATCGGGATCATTTGGCGCGCCTAATCTGCAGCAGACCCAGCCCAATTAGCAGCCAGGCCACCAGAAACACAGCCCTGCCCCAGGCTTGGTCCAAAATCGGGTTGACCAACACTGAAATTGTCGGATAAGTCGAGTCATCTTTATATACGGCAGCAAATATGTAGGCGAAAAGCTCGGATACCGCCATGCACAGGGCCAGGGTCATCCAAATCCACTTGGTTCGGGCCATAACGCTGGTTGCCGAGGGTTTAGGGCCGTGATCCCGGTAATAAACCAGTGAAATTGCGATTGGGGCTATTAATAAAAGCAAAGCTTTGTCTTGCCAGCCATTTCGATCGCATAAGAAGAGCACAGCGG
>JBEGRY010000020.1:0-15137 GCA_041180265.1 Actinomycetota bacterium
GAGCCTCCATAGCCCAATGGCAGAGGCAGACGACTTAAAATCGTCACAGTGTGGGTTCGAGTCCCACTGGAGGCACTGAAAAATTAACCCGCTACGGCGGGTTAATTTTTTAGCCCCGGTGGGCGAGACTCACACTTGGGGCCCCAACGAAGTTGGGGCGGGGTTCGAGTCCCACTAGAGGCACCAACGCTCGCAGCAAACTCACAGCATCCTTGGCTTATTCTTGAGGCATGGAAATCACTCTCATCGTCATCATTGCAATCATTGCCGTTATCGGCATCTTCCTCTGGTCGACCTACAACGGTCTGGTCACCCTAAACGTCCGAGTAGACGAGGCCTGGAGCGACATCACCGTTCAGCTCAAGCGTCGCGCTGACCTGATTCCTAACTTGATCGAAACCGTCAAGGGGTATGCAACCCACGAAAAAGAGGTTTTCGATAACGTCACCAAGGCTCGAGCTGCAACTGTTTCACCGCAGGTGCTTCAGCACCCAGCTCAGGCAGCGGCAGCCGAAGATGGCTTTAGCGCCGCGATGAAGAGCCTGTTCGCGGTAGCCGAGGCTTACCCTCAGTTGCAGGCCAACCAAAACTTCTTGAGCTTGCAGGCTGAGCTAAGTGACACCGAAGACAAGATCATGGCAGCGCGCCGTTTTTACAATGGTGGCGTGCGTGAATTGAATACCAAGATCAAGCAGTTCCCGCAGACACTATTCGTGCGTTCGCTTGGGTTCAAAGAGCGTGAGTTCTTCGAAGTTGCTGACCGTGCAGCAATTGAAGAGGCACCGCAGGTTAAGTTTTAATTCGTCTGAAATCTAGGGGATAGATGTATTCCGCAATAGCGGCAAATAAACGCAACACGATTTTCATCATTGTTGGTTTTGTTGCGCTTCTCGGCGGCCTTTCATATTGGTGGGGGCAGGCCAGTGGCAATGGTTCCAGCGCGTACCTGATCATCGGCTTTGTTTTGGTCTATGCGCTGTTTCAATACTTCATCGCGGGTTCACTTGCTGTTGCAATGAGCGGCGCGGTGCCAATTCAAAAGGCCGATAATCCAAGACTCTGGCGCATAGTCGAGAACCTAGCCATCTCCGAAGGTATGCCGATGCCAAAGGTTTACATCATTCCCGACGAAGCACCGAATGCATTTGCAACCGGTCGCGACCCAAAGCACGCAATTGTGGCGGCTACCACGGGGTTGCTCTCGATCATGGACGACAAGGAGCTGGAGGGCGTTATGGCTCACGAGCTTGGCCACGTAAAGAATTACGACATTCGAGTCTCGACAATCGTGTTTGGCCTGGTTAGCGCGGTGGGCATTTTGGCCGACTTTGCAATTCGCATGGCGTTCTTTGGTCAGGGCAATCGCCGTGACAACGACAACGGTTTTGGAGCAGCAATGATTGTAATCGGCATCGTTGCCAGCATCATTGCTTGGCTAATCGGCCCAATCATTTCGGCGGCGGTTTCGCGTCAGCGTGAGTACCTTGCCGATGCCACCGGCGCACACACCACACGGTACCCAGAGGGTCTGGCCAGCGCGCTTGAAAAGCTTGGCAAGTATGGTCGCCCGCTTCGTCGCGCAAGCGCCTCGATGGCGCACATGTACATTAGCGACCCGATCAAGCCAGGCATGGTTGAGCGACTATTCAGCACCCACCCTCCGATTCCTAAGCGAATCGCAAGGTTGCGAGAAATCGGTTCTAAGTTCTAAGCAAACTAGACTTGCTAGAGCACAGAATCTAGTGAGGTCTTAATGTCTAGCAAGGTAAGCCAACCATCCTTGGCCGAGTTTGAACTCGCGCACCAGAATGTATTGAAGGTTGCCATTGAGACCCCAATTCTCAAGAGCAACTATCTAACAAAAATTACTGGGCAAGAGGTCTACCTAAAGTGTGAGAACTTGCAGCGCACTGGTGCCTACAAGTTGCGCGGCGCTTACAACCGCATGAGCAAGCTAACCGCTGCTGAGCGCAAAAAGGGTGTGGTCGCTGCTAGTGCAGGTAACCACGCGCAGGGTGTAGCTTTGGCCGCAAAGAAGCTTGGTATCAAGGCAACTATTTTTATGCCGGTTGGAGCCTCGCTACCAAAATTGCAGGCTACGGAGAATTACGGCGCTGAAGTTGTTCTGGTTGGCTCAGTATTTGGCGAGACCCTGAAAGCCGCTCAGGAATACTCTGCAAAAAAGGGCGCAATTTTTATTCCACCGTTTGATCATGTTGATGTAATTCTCGGCCAGGGCACCGTAGGGCTAGAAATTATGGAACAGCTAGACGGTGTTGACAACATATTGGTTGCAATCGGTGGCGGCGGCCTGGCGGCTGGCGTTGCGGTTTCGGCAAAACTAAAGGCCGCTGCTGAGGGACGCAAAATAAAGGTTATTGGTGTACAGGCCAAGAATGCTTCGCCTTACGTGCAATCGCTAAAGTCAGGTCGTCCTATTGAGCAGGTCACCAAGCGCACTATTGCCGATGGTATTGCTGTCAGCAAGCCTGGCGCTATTCCATTTGCTCTGATCAAGAAGAACATCGACAAAGTAGTAACCGTAACCGATGATGAAATTGCCAAGGCAATCGTCGTGCTCTTGGAGCGTTCAAAGATGGTGGTTGAGCCTGCTGGCGCTGTTGGCGTTGCCGCAATCATGTCTGGCGCAGTGAAGCTAAAGGGCAAGACTGTGGTTATTCTTTCTGGCGGAAATATTGACCCGCTGCTGATGCAAAAAGTGATCGGCCATGGTCTTGCTGCGGCAGAGCGATACACCTCAATTTCGGTTATGTTGCCAGATCGCCCTGGTCAGTTGGTTGAAACCGCAAAGGCAATTGCTGCGGCTCACGGAAACGTAGTTGAGGTGTTGCACACTCGTCACGGTAAGGGTCTGGAAATCAGCGAGGTTGAGCTAAAGCTAAGCGTCGAGACCACGGGCCATGAGCACCGTCAACGTGTGCTAAAAGCTTTGCAAGATGCAGGCCTAAAGGCTCGCATCGAAGCTGACTAACCTAAAAAGTTTTTTACGTCGAGAATTTCGATTTCTCGTTCGCGACCGTTTGGCAAATTAACCGTTACCTTTTCGCCAATCTTTTTTCCCATGATGGCTGAACCAATCGGGGAATCAGGGCTGTAAACCTCAATGTCGCTGCCTTCGGCAATCTCTGGGCTGCCAAGCAAGAACTGCATCTCGCTGCCGTTCATGGTCATTGTGATTACAGTGCCTTGTTCAACGATTCCGTGTGACTCGCGAGCTTCACCGACAACCGCGGTGGCCAAAATATTCTCTAGGCGGTTGATGCGAGCTTCGATTTTGCCTTGCTCTTCTTTGGCCGCGTGGTAGCCACCATTTTCTTTTAGGTCGCCCTCTTCGCGAGCTTCTTGAATCTTCTTGGCGATGTCCTGACGGGCAACGGTCAAAAGGTATTCAAGTTCGCTGGCTAGGCGGTCATAGGCTTCTTGGGTAAGCCAGGTGGCCTCATTGGTTTCAGACATAATCCCTCTAGTTTATTTGAGCCAGCATTTATCAATGTGCCCAGATACACCGAGTTCAGTGGTGTTTACGAAGGTTTCATACACTCCGCTGGTATCAATCTGCAGTTCCCGGTAGCCAACCACCACGAATCCCTGGTTTAGCACCTGCACGGCGCACACGGCCCCGCTCTGGTGGCCTAGCGGCAATTGTGCGTTGAATTTCACGGATGTCTGCTGCGGGCTGAGCACCTGATAACCGAGGTCCTGCGTGGTCACCCTCGCGGCTCCGGCGACTGTCACCCACATAGCCCAGGCTAAGAAAATTGCCAAGGCCAAACTGCCAAAAACCACTATCAGGGTGCGATTGCGTTTTACGGTGTTTTTGTTTCGACCATACCTTTGGGCCAGCAAGTCGCGTTCAGTGTTCATTGCTTTAAGGCTACATACTTAAGTCATGCACGTATTGATTTCAGCGCTTTTGGCTGCGACTCCGACTCCAGAATCAACCACCGATCCAGCAAACACCTATTACAGCCCAGGCACAATTGGCTTTATTGCCACATTTGCCATGGCTGCGGCTGCGGTGCTTCTGATTTTTGACCTAGTGCGTCGCGTGCGCAGGGTGCGGTATCGTGCCGAGATTCAAGAAAAGCTAGATGCCGAAGCTACCGGCAGCCGGGTTAAGAGCAATAAGTAAGACTCCGGTCCAGTGGCACATAAATGCCAAAACGGTAAACGAGTGAAAAATCTCGTGGAAACCAAAATGACCGGGCACCGGATTCGGTTTTTTTAGCGCGTAAACTACCGCACCAAGTGTGTAGCAAAGTCCGCCGCACAGAATCAAAATCATCATGGGTGCATTGGCGTTCATGAAGTCCACTACATAAACAAATGCGCCCCACCCCATGCCGATATAGATCGGAACATATAGCCAGCGCGGCGCGCTAATCCAAAAAACTCTGAAGCCAATTCCCAATATTGCGGTGCCCCAAATTATTGACATCAGAACAATTGCTTTTTCCTGGGGAAGGGCCAACCAGGTTATCGGTGTATAACTACCCGCAATAAGCAAAAAGATATTTGCGTGGTCAATTCTTTTTAAAGTGATCTTGGCCTTTGGCTTCCAATTGAATCGGTGATACAGAGCCGAGTTGCCGAACAGTAATACCGAGGTTGCAAAGAAAATCGCTGTTGTCGCCTTGGCCGGAACTCCGTTTGCCAGAACTACCAGCACGATCCCTCCAGCAATCACCAGCGGTAGCACACCGGTGTGAATCCAACCGCGCCAGGTTGGTTTCACCTCGGCAGGGCTTTGGTGAAAGCCTTCGGTGATTGGCATGCTCATGAAGCAACTCTATCCCCGCAACCTGAAGTAGCCTTATTCGGTGCGCAATTTGATTTATCGCCTCTACGAAACCAAGCTCGAGCGAGGCCTGGTGGCGGCAGATTTGCCTAAGCATGTTGCAGTTATGCTCGACGGCAATCGACGCTGGGCGGAACGCCGCCCGGGCGCCAAGGCAGCCCACGGGCACGCGGCCGGTGCATACAAGATTTTTGAATTTCTAGGTTGGTGTGACGAAATCGGTATCAAGCTGGTCACTCTATACATGCTTTCGATTGACAATCTAACCAAGCGTGAGTCGAGTGAACTTGCCGACCTGCTGAAGATTATCGGCTCGGTGGCAACTGAGATGGCTAAAGCAAAAAAATGGCGGATCAAACTGGTGGGCGATCGCGATGCGTTGCCAGCCGATTTGCGTGCTGAACTCGAATCAGCCGAAGCCCAGACCGTCAATTTGAAAAAGCCACAGGTGAACCTGGCAATTGGTTACGGTGGTCGTCAAGAAATCACTGACGCGGTTAGAACAATCATGAAGAAGCACGCCGATCAGGGTAAATCGATTGACGAGCTGGCCGAAATTCTCACCTCGGATCTAATCAACGAACACCTTTACACCGGGGGCCAGGCTGACCCCGACCTAATCATTCGAACCTCGGGCGAACAGCGCCTATCCGGGTTCCTGCTTTGGCAAAGTTCGAATTCGGAGCTGTACTTTGAAGAAGCGCTCTGGCCAGACTTTCGTCGGGTCGATTTTCTGCGCGCTATCCGCGCCTTCGAAGGCCGCAACCGCCGCTTTGGCGCCTAGTTAAACAGTTAGATAACAACCCACGCGTTCGGGCGTGTCTTAGCCTCTACTTGAGACTTAGTGGGCGTAGTTTGGGCACAAGCTGAAACAAAGGAGCTTTGGTGGCTAAGGCAACTACTACTAATAAGTCAGCAGCGACAAAGGCGGGGGCTAAGGCCGGGTCGGCAACCAAGACCTACGTGCTAGATACCTCGGTTCTGCTCTCGGACCCCAAAGCAATTTTCAAATTCAAAGAACAAGAAGTCGTAATTCCGGTAATCGTTATTAACGAACTTGAGAAGAAGCGCCATGATCCTGAAATTGGCTACTACGCCCGCCAGGCACTTCGCCACCTAGACGACCTGCGCATCGAGCACGAGCGCTTAGATTTTCCAATGGAAGTTGGCGAAGGCGGTTTTCTTCGTGTTGAACTAAACCACATCGATCAGTCGACGCTGCCAAAGGGTTTTCAGCTTGGCGATAACGACAGTCGAATTCTGGCGGTGGCGTTCAACCTTGCTAACGAAGGCCGCGATGTAACCCTGGTTACCAAGGACCTTCCGCTACGTGTTAAGGCCTCGGCTCTGGGCATGAGTGCCGATGAGTACCGAAATGACAACGCAGTTGATTCTGGCTGGACGGGAATCTCTGAGCTTGCGCTATCTGCCGATGAAATGTCTGATCTTTACGACACCGAAGTGATCAAACACAAGGATGTCGCCGGTATGCCAATCAACACCGGTTTGGTGATTTCTTCTGAACGCGGCCACGCACTGGGACGAGTCGAAAAGGGTGGCAAGGTCAAGTTAGTTCGCGGTGACCGCGACGTATTCGGAGTGCACGGCCGTTCAGCCGAGCAGCGTTTAGCTATCGATGTCTTGCTTGACCCTGAAATCGGAATCGTTTCACTCGGTGGTCGCGCTGGAACCGGTAAGTCGGCTATGGCTTTGCTTGCAGCTCTTGAGTGTGTTCTTGAGCGTCGCCAGCACAAGAAAATTATTGTTTTCCGCCCAATCTTTGCGGTTGGCGGTCAGGAACTCGGTTACCTACCGGGCAGCGAAAACGAAAAGATGAACCCTTGGGGTCAAGCAATCTTTGACACCCTGGGACCACTGGTTTCAAAAGAAGTTATCGACCACATTGTTGACCGTGGCCTTCTAGAAATCCTTCCGCTCACTCACATTCGTGGTCGTTCACTGCACGATGCCTTTGTGATTGTTGACGAAGCGCAGTCCCTTGAGCGCAACACTTTGTTGACCGTGCTCTCGCGTATTGGTCAAAACGCAAAGGTGGTGCTCACTCACGATGTTGCCCAGCGCGACAACCTTCGAGTTGGACGCCACGACGGAATTGCCGCGGTGATTGAGTCATTGAAGAACCATGACCTTTTCGCTCACATCACACTTCAGCGCTCAGAGCGCTCGGCCATTGCGGCTTTGGTCACCGACCTACTAGACAACTAGGTGAGAAATGAATTTTGAACAGGCGGACCCAGCAATCCAGAAGCTACTGTCAGATTACTTTGACGTGATGCACCACCAAGACATGGCTATTTTTGACAAGGTGTTCCACAAGAACTGCGCGCTTTACTCTACCCAGACCGGCGAATTAAGTCTTCGGCCATACGATGTCTACCGAGAAGTTGTTGCCAACCGTAAATCGCCGGCAAGTCTCGGTAATGCTCGTCGCGATAAAGTGTTGATGTTTGACCAGGTTTCGCCAACTCTGGCACTGGTAAAAGTGCAGCTAGAGATGTTTGGCGGCGTGATGCAGGATTATCTCAACATTGTCTTTCTTGATGGCCAGTGGTGGATTATGGCCAAAATGTGGGAAAAGGTCGGAGAAGCCGCCTGAACATGTTTATAACTTTGGCCCGAGGAATTCCTCGGGCTTTAGTTTTGACTCATGACCATAGATTTTGTAATTGCCTTAGCGGGGCCAATCTATTTGCTTGCGGTTGCTTGGCCGCTTACCCGAATAGATTTGCGAGAACGCAGGTTGCCTAATCGATTGGTGCTGCCGACTTTTCCAATTGCGGTGACTTCACAACTGATTGCTTGCGCAATTTCTGGCGAGTGGTGGCGCATCGCGGTGTCTTTAGCTTTCGCCGCATTAGCTTTGTTGGTGGGTATTTTGGCAAATCGCACGGCGGCAATGGGTATGGGTGATGTGAAATTAATCTCAGCAATTTTTTTATGTCTGGGATGGTTCAACGTCATAACGCCGTTGATTGCATTGGTGGTTGGGTTTATTGCGGCTGCGGCTGTGGTTTTGGTCTTAGTTTCACTAAGTCGATCCACCCTAGGGTCGACAATTGCGCTGGGACCCTACTTACTTTTCGGTTTCGCCGGCGCCTTCACCCAGATACTCACCTGATCGGTGTAAGCATTGGGCTTGTTGCCATTGGTTTTGCGCCACAGGCGAATTCCAGAACGATACCGAGTCAGTTCAATGTGCGCCAGCTTCGCTTCACGCGCAGATAGGTATTCGTTCTGCAAACTCCAAAGTCGCTTGGCCCAGGCATCGGAGTGGGCATCATCTTTGGGTAAATGTGCAACCTCATGAAGCATGGTTTCTTTATCAAAGTGGCAGAGCATCATGGTGTCGGTATCTTTGTCGACCCAGGCTTGCGAGTGGGCTGGTGAATTTTTGACGCCCAGGTGCGAGTGAATTCGCACCCAATTAAGTTTCCAGCGTTTATCGCGAAGCACGCGGTCCATCAGTTTCAGGGTAGGTTTCCAAAGCGGCCAAGCCTGCTTTTGGAAACCCGGCACTGGCCGCACCTCGAAAGATAGTTTTGTGACCCAAACCGGAACCTCAACAAAGCGACGAGCGACTTTGACAGTTACGAATCGATCGGACACGAATTACTTATAGGCCAGGGCGAGTCATTGACAAGACGTCTAGCGCCTTGTCAAGTTGTTCCATGGTCAGCTTTTCGCCATCTACGTAGCCAAGCTCAATTGTTGCCTCGCGAACTGTCAGACCTTTGGCCACCGAGTGCTTTGCGATCTTGGCTGCTGCCTCGTAGCCGATGTACTTATTCAGCGGGGTAACAATCGATGGGCTTGATTCGGCCAGAGCGCGTGCTCGAGCTTCGTTGGCTTCGAGCCCCTTAACGGTCTTTTCGGCAAGCAGGCGCATGGAGTTTGAAAGCAAACGAATCGATTCAAGCAATGCGTTGCCCATTACTGGGATTGCAACGTTGAGTTCGAAGTTTCCAGTCGCGCCGGCCCAGGCTACGGTGGCATCGTTTCCGATTACTCGCGCGCAAACCATCATTACGGCTTCTGGAACTACCGGGTTTACCTTGCCAGGCATGATTGATGATCCTGGCTGTAGGTCTGGAATGTGTAGTTCGGCAAGACCAGCGTTCGGCCCCGAACCCATCCAACGTAGGTCGTTGTTGATTTTGGTTAGCGAAACGGCAAGCACACGTAGCGCACCCGATGCCTCAACCAAACCATCGCGAGCCCCCTGAGCCTCAAAGTGGTCGCGTGCTTCAGTAATTGGCAACTTGGTTTCTTCGGCCAACAGGCGAATTACTTCTTGAGGAAAACCCTTTGGGGTGTTGATACCTGTGCCAACCGCGGTACCTCCAAGTGGAACCTCTGCGGTGCGGGCGATTGTCGATTGAACGCGCTCAATTGCATAGCGAATTTGCGCGGCGTAGCCACCAAATTCTTGACCTAGGGTTACCGGCGTGGCATCCATCAGGTGAGTACGGCCAGCCTTAACCACGCTCTTCCACAGGTCGCGCTTTTCTTCCAGCGACTTAGCAAGGTAATCAAGCGCAGGAAGAAGGTCATTAATTAGTGCTGCGGTTACCGCAACGTGTACCGAGGTAGGGAACACGTCGTTTGATGACTGTGAAGCATTCACGTGGTCGTTCGGGTGAACGTCTTTTCCAAGACCGCGGGTGGCCAGGGTAGCCAGCACCTCGTTCATGTTCATGTTTGAAGAGGTTCCCGAGCCAGTCTGGAAAATATCTACCGGAAATTCGCCATCGTGCTTGCCCGAAGCCACTTCATCTGCAGCGTCGGCTATAGCCTTAGCCACCTCGGCATCGAGCACACCAAGCTTTGCGTTAGCCAGTGCCGCAGCTTTCTTGATTCGGGCTAGAGCGGCAATGTGTTCGCGCTCAAGTGTGGTTCCCGAAATTGGAAAGTTCTCGACCGCGCGCTGGGTTTGGGCACGGTATAAAGCGTTCGCCGGTACCTTAACTTCGCCCATGGTGTCGTGTTCGATGCGGTATTCCACTAGGTGGCCTTTCGTTTGGTTATTCGATAGCGCCGACGATGACGATCGGGTGAATCTCGCCGAGTGCAAGCTTGTAGTTAGCTCCCACGACAGCCAGATTGCCGCTCTTTACCGCGTCAGCGATAAGTGTGCTTCGGGTTAGAAGTTCATTGATGGTGTCTTGAACGTGGAGTTCGGTCACGTCATCGATGTTGTGCTTGCCGGCTGCGTTTGCCGCCAGCACGGTCGGGCGAATGCGTTCCACAAGATTGTGAATGAACTCGCCCTTAGAGTTCAGTTTTCCTTCGGTGGCATCGATGGTTGCGCGAATCGCTCCGCATTCATCGTGGCCCAGCACCAAAATAAGGGGAACGCCTAGAACTTCAACCGAGTACTCGAGCGAACCAAGAATTGTTTCGGCAATAACCTGGCCGGCATTGCGCACCACAAAAAGGTCACCCAGACCAACGTCAAAAATAATTTCAGCCGAAAGTCTTGAGTCCGCGCAACCGAAAAGAGCAGCGAACGGGCGCTGGGCTTCGGCTACTGTTTCTCTTCGGTCAATATCTTGACGCGGGTGAGCCGGCACACCACCAACAAATCTGTGGTTGCCGTTTACCAATGCTTGCCACGCGGCAGCCGGTGAAGTTCTAGGGTCTAGGGTCATTTGAGCGCTCCCTCGATCATGTCGGCGAATAGTTGAAATTCTTTCTCGTTCGCTGTGCCGCTTAGCGAAACAAAGTCTGCGTTGCCTGGTTCGAGGGTCCACAACACTGGATCTGCATCGGTGCCTTCAGCCGGCGCCCAACGCATCCACTTTGCATTTGTGTCATCGAGTGAATTGGCTGGATCAAAACCCTTGGTCTGCAGAGCAACCCAGGTTGGGTTTGTAGCGAAGGCCTGAACCAAGCCGATGTACTGGTTCTTTGGCCCAACGTAGCCAACCTTCCAGGTCTGCACGCCATCGCTCGGCTTGCCAATCCACTTAGCTTGGTTTACCCACCAGCCCTGCGGTAGTTCAACAGTAAGTAGATTCTTGCCACTATCTGCTTCGGCCGATTTTGCTGCGGCAGCGTAGTCAACTGGTTGAATTCTGTTGCTGTCGTCGCGAGGAACTATTAAGACCAAGACCAAAACAATTGCCAATGTGGCACCCAGAGAAAGCGCAAGGTTAACCACGGTTTGCTTCGCGCGGTGTTTTGCTGCTGAGTCTTCAGACACTGTTTACTTGGCCTTTTTCTTAGCGACCGCGTCATCTAAACGCTTGCGAGCACCGGTCAACCAGGTTTCACATTGGTTGGCAAGGGCTTCACCGCGTTCCCAAAGCGCTAAC
This sequence comes from Actinomycetota bacterium, assembly GCA_041180265.1. Taxonomy (GTDB): domain Bacteria; phylum Actinomycetota; class Actinomycetes; order Actinomycetales; family Microbacteriaceae; genus Rhodoluna. Next base: position 11,155 of record JBEGRY010000020.1, read on the forward strand.
GACTCTTCTAAGGTCACTGAACCTTGCTCGAGTTCGGCAACAACCTTGGCAAGTTCGTCACGAGCCTGCTCGTAACTTAGCTTTGCCACGTCGGCATTGGATTTTTCGCTCATTATGACTCCAAGTCTATTTCGCTATTCGGCGGCAACCTTCAGCTCGCCCCTGGCTAGGCGAACCTGCAAATTTTGGCCGGTTTTTACAGTATTTGAGTCGATAACTACGTGCCCATCCCGATCTCTGACCACCGCATAGCCTCGATCCAGCGTGGACTGGGGTGAAAGGCTGCGAACTTGGGCCCGCAGGTGACCTAGGGTTAGTGCCTCGCGCACCAACAGCTGATCTAGGCGCATCCGACTGGCTTCAGTCGAACGGGTTAGCTCGCCCTCAAGGGTGTCAATAAAAGTGTGCGGGTTTGCCAAAATTGGTCGCGATCTAATTTGTTCCAGTAATGCAGTTTGCGCTGTGATGAAAGTATCAACTCGCATAAATAGCCGCTGGCGCAGCTGATCAAGCTTGTGTCTTTCATCAACCACGTCGGGTACAACTCGCTTGGCTGCATCGGTCGGGGTGGAAGCGCGAAGGTCGGCAACATCGTCAAGTACCGGACGATCATTTTCGTGACCGATTGCAGAAACAATCGGCGTCTTGGCCGCGGCCGCGGTTCTAACTAAAGCTTCGTCGCTGAATACCAAGAGATCCAAGAATGAGCCGCCACCGCGGGCAATGATGATTACGTCAACTTCGTCATCAGCATCGAGGGTCTTGATTGCCTCGATAATTTCTGGCGCAGCTTTTTCACCCTGCACAAGAGTATGGATAACCCGAAATTGCACCTCTGGCCAACGCAGCTTGGCGTTTTGCAGTACATCTTTTTCGGCATCGGAATCTTTGCCCGTAATCAGGCCGATCTGGTTAGGCAAAAACGGCAGCGGTTGCTTGCGCTCGATCGAAGTGAGACCCTCAACTGTCAAGGCAGTGCGCAGACGCTCGATTCGCTCAAGCAGCTCGCCAAGGCCAACCTTGCGCATTTCTAAAACCTGCATGGTGAGCTTGCCGCCCTTTGGCCAGAACGCTGGCTTGATCAGCGCAAGCACGCGATCACCTTGCTTTAGGTCGGCAGGAATCTTGGCAACGCTCCAGCTGTGAATCGAAACGCTGTTTTCTATTTGCAAATCGCGCAATTCACCAAACATGTTGTTTGGCCCAAGCTTGATCGAAGCCAGCTCACCCTCTATCCAAAGCACGCCAAGGCGCTCGATCCATTCTTTGAGGGTCAGTGAAAGTCGACTTACCGGCCAAGGGGATTGCTCAGAACTGACCTTGGGTGCGCCAATGATTTCATCGTCGCTCATTTATCCTCCAGGCCAGCCACCACAGTCCATCAAGTCAGTAGGTAACATTGAGGGGTGACTGAGATAAAGAATACCGCCCCAACCAAAAAGGTGCTTTTGGCCTCTCCGCGCGGTTATTGCGCAGGTGTCGACCGTGCGGTTATCGCAGTTGAAAAGGCACTGGATCACTACGGGGCGCCGGTTTATGTGCGCAAACAGATCGTGCACAACAAGCACGTGGTTTCCTCGCTTGAGGCACGTGGCGCAATATTTGTTGACGAGGTCGAGCAAGTACCAGAGGGTTCGGTGTTAGTTTTCTCGGCACACGGTGTTTCACCAGCGGTGGTTGCCGCAGCCAAGGGCCGCAATCTGAACACCATCGACGCAACCTGCCCACTGGTAACTAAAGTGCACCGCGAGGTTCAGCGTTTTGCAGCTGAAGACTATGACATTTTGCTAATCGGTCACGAGGGGCACGAAGAGGTTGAGGGAACTGCGGGTGAGGCGCCCGATGTTGTTCAGATCATCGACAAAGATGACAGCATTGCGGCTGCCAAGGTGAGAGACACCAAGAAACTTATTTGGCTTTCGCAAACCACACTTTCGGTTGACGAGACCATGGAGACCGTGCACAAACTTCGTGCAAAATATCCCGATCTGCAGAACCCACCGAGCGATGACATTTGCTATGCAACGCAAAACCGTCAGGTAGCCATCAAGAAGGTAGGTGCGCAGTCTGACCTAGTAATTGTGGTTGGTTCAGCTAACTCTTCTAACACAGTGCGCTTGGTCGAGGTTGCCCTAGAGGCCGGTGCCAAGGCGGCATATCGCGTTGATTTTGCCAGCGAGATTAAAGAGGAATGGTTCGACGGCGTTGAATCGGTTGGTGTTTCTTCAGGGGCATCGGTTCCCGAAGAACTAGTTGATGAGGTGTTGCAGCAGCTAGCCGAAAAAGGTTTTGGCGATGTGCGCACTGTGCAGACCGCAGAAGAAGACATTCAGTTCTCACTGCCGCCGGAATTGCGCCGCGAACTAAAGGCTGCCGGTCATGAGATCGACAATAAAGCAAAACGAAGCTAAAAAATGCCCACCGAATTCGGTGGGCATTTTAGTTTGGAAGTCTTTAGGCAGAAAGTGACTTGCCTGCAGAGCCAAGTTCTTTAGCAGCCTCAACAACGCGAGCCGACATTCCGGCTTCGGCACTCTTGCCCCAACCGCGTGGGTCGTAAGCCTTCTTGTTGCCGACTTCGCCGTCAACCTTAAGCACGCCATCGTAGTTCTTGAACATGTGGTCAGCGATTGGGCGAGTGAACGCGTACTGCAAGTCGGTGTCGATGTTCATTTTGATTACACCGTGGCTAACAGCCTCGGCAATTTCTTCTGGAGTAGAACCCGAACCACCGTGGAACACTAGGTCGAATGGCTTGTTCTTGCCGTACTTGTCGCCAACTGCCTTCTGAATTTCGCCAAGTAGTTCAGGGCGAAGCTTTACGTTGCCTGGCTTGTAAACGCCGTGCACGTTACCGAACGTTAGAGCAACCATGTAGCGACCGTTTTCGCCTAGACCAAGTGCCTCGGCAGTCATCAGGCCGTCGGCTGGGGTGGTGTAAAGGTGTTCACCCATGCCGCCTTCAACGCCGTCTTCTTCGCCACCAACAACACCAACTTCAATTTCAAGAACTGCGCCGATGCCGCTGGTTAGCTTTAGCATCTCTTGAGCAATCTGCAGGTTCTCGGCCATTGGCACAGCAGAGCCGTCCCACATGTGTGAGTTGAATAGTGGGTCTTCACCACGCTTTACGCGATCTTGCGAAATTGCAATCAGTGGGCGAACCAACTTGTCTAGCTGGTCTTTGGCACAGTGGTCGGTGTGCAGCGCAATTGTGATTCCGTAATTCTTTGCAACCTCGCGTGCAAATGCAGCCATAGCCGCGGCACCGCTTGCCATGTTCTTTACGGTTGGGCCTGACCAGTAGTCGCCACCACCGGTAGTGACCTGAATGATTCCATCTGAGCCAGCTTCGGCTAGACCTGCAAGCGCAGCGTTTAGAGTCTGTGAGCTTGAAACGTTGATTGCCGGATAAGCGAACCCCTGGTTCTTTGCTCGGTCAAGCATTTCAAGATATTGGTCTGGGGTTGCTACTGGCATGGAATGCTCCTGGTTGGGTTGATGTACCTAAGATGCTAGCAAACGCGAATTAAGCGTTTGCCGGCTCGTCTAGCAAAGTCTTGCGGTCAGGCTCAGCGGTCAAAGTTGCCTCTGGCATGTTGTCTAAGTTCTGCAGACCTGAAGTTGGTTGCTGAACCTTTACCGCACCCCAGCGAACTGCCATCGATACACCCTTAGGCACATCGAAGCCCGCGCCCCACTCGTCTTTGAAACCGTTGGTTTCGGCGGCAACTGCCGACAAGAAACCTGCGATGGTCGAGTCACCGGCACCAACAGTGTTGATTACTTTGATCTTTGGAGTCTTGGCGTGCCAGGTCTTGGTCTTGGTAACGGCAATCATGCCGTCGGCACCCAGTGAAGCAAGCACGCACTCGACGCCATTGGCGTTTAGTTCGCGAGCCGCATCGATAACGTCGCCAAAGGTTGTCAGCGAACGACCAACCGCAGAAGCAAGCTCTTCGGCATTTGGCTTCATGATTGCT
>JBEGRY010000021.1:0-15050 GCA_041180265.1 Actinomycetota bacterium
ATGAAGTATCGATTCCTGAATCGAAGAAGCTATCCACTAAGGAACTGATTGCTTGGCTAAAATCCGAAACCGGCTCACTGGGGCTAGCATTCGAGCACGTGAATGGAAACTTTGTGCAAATTGGTTTTGCTACCGAATCGGTACGCGCTGTTTGGGCGCCGTCCAACAATGCCGAAGTAATTGAAAAGCTAGCCGGTTGGCTATGCGACGCCAGCTGCGTTAAGGCCGTCTATGGCGCAAAAGATCAAATGAAGATTTTGTTTGACGGGGGGTTGCAACTTGCTGGCGCAGACTACGACCCGCTGCTACTGGCTTATCTACTCGATCCGCTTCGTAAAGATTTCGGCATCGATACTTTGGCGCTCGAATATTTGGGAATCGATGTAAAGCGTGGCAACCCAGACCAGCTAATCGCGGAAGAATCTACCGACATTTCACTAGATGCCTGGCTTGCCATTTCACTAAGCCCAAAACTTTATGAGCTCGTCAAGGATTCCGAGCAGCTTAAACTTTATGCCGAGGTTGAGCTACCAACAAGCACAACACTGGCTCGCATGGAGCACTTCGGTGTTGCCGTTGACGTGAAGGCACTCGAAAAACTATTCGATCGACTGACCAAAGAAGTAGCGAGCATCGCCAAACAGGCTTTTGAAATCATTGGCCACGAAATTAATCTTGCGTCACCAAAGCAGTTGCAGACGGTCTTGTTCGAAGAACTAGGCATGACCGGTACCAAACAAGTCAAGACCGGATTCTCGACAAATGCCGCAGCTTTAACCGAGCTTTTTGAGCAAACCGAGCATCCATTCCTAGCTCGTCTTCTGGAACACCGAGAAGTCACCAAGATCAGACAAATCGTGGAGACCATGCTCAAGTCGATCGGCGACGACAACCGCATTCACACTAATTACGTGCAAACCGGCACCTCAACCGGTCGATTGTCTTCAGAAAACCCTAATCTGCAGAACATCCCGATCAAGAGTCAACGCGGGCGCGAGATTCGCGATGCATTTATCGCTGCCGAAGGCTTCGAAACGATTCTGAGCGCGGACTACTCGCAGATTGAAATGCGCATCATGGCGCACCTATCTGAAGATGCCGGAATTATCGAAGCGTTCAATACCGGTGAAGACCTGCACCGATTCGTTGGTTCGAGACTGTTCGGGGTCGCCCCAGCCGATGTCACAACTTCAATGCGCTCAACCGTGAAAGCAATGAGCTACGGTTTGGTCTATGGCTTGAGCGAATACGGGCTGGCCAAGCAACTGCGCATAAGTAATGCCGAGGCAAAGCAACTTATGGCAGATTATTTCGCAAGATTCGGTGGCGTGAAGCGCTATTTGTCTTCGGTGGTGGACGAAGCCAAGACCGTTGGCTACACCACGACCAGCTACGGCAGACGTCGCCCGTTTGATGACCTAAACAGCAAGATATTCCAGGTGCGCGAAAATGCGCGCCGCGCTGCACTGAATGCGCCAATCCAGGGAACCGCGGCCGACATTATGAAGTTGGCCATGATCGGTGTTGACCGAGAGATGCAAAAACAGGGGCTTAAGAGCCGGATGTTGCTTCAGGTGCACGATGAACTGGTGTTTGAGGTGGCAAAGGGCGAATTAGATACCCTGAAGGCCTTGGTGATTGACCAAATGAGCAATGTTGTGCAGCTTTCGGTGCCTCTAGAGGTACAAATTGGGGTTGGCAAGAGCTGGGATCAGGCCGCTCATTAGCGCACGCTGGCATCCGGGCCTTATAAAAGGTAGGCTAGAGGGGCGTCATTCAGGCGCAATCCCAATCCATCGTCACGATGGAATCCAAAGATTTTCTTGGATTTTGTCGCGACCCGAGTATGTCCGTTAAGAGTACAAACTAAATATGACCACCAAATCAACCAAGCAGGTAGCCGTAAACGACATCGGCTCTGCAGAAGACTTTCTAGCAGCAGTAGAAGCAACTCTAAAGTTCTTCAACGACGGCGACCTAATTGCAGGAACCGTTGTAAAAATCGACCGAGACGAAGTTCTGCTAGACGTCGGTTACAAAACTGAAGGTGTTATTCCTTCTCGTGAACTTTCAATTCGCCACGATGCAGATCCTTCAGAAATCGTTACAGTTGGCGACACAGTAGAGGCCCTTGTTCTTCAGAAGGAAGACAAAGAAGGCCGTTTGATTTTGTCGAAGAAGCGCGCACAGTACGAGCGTGCTTGGGGCGACGTTGAAAAGGTTAAAGAAGCTGACGGCACCGTCACTGGAACCGTTATTGAGGTTGTTAAGGGTGGTCTGATTGTTGACATCGGTCTACGCGGCTTCTTGCCTGCATCGCTAATCGAACTTCGTCGAGTTCGCGACCTAGGCCCATACCTTGGCCAGAAGGTTGAAGCGAAAATTCTTGAGCTAGACAAGAACCGCAACAACGTTGTGTTGTCTCGCCGTGCTCTACTTGAAGAGTCACAGTCTGCTTCTCGCAGTACATTCCTCGCAGACCTTGCAAAGGGCCAGATTCGTACCGGTGTTGTTTCGTCGATCGTTAACTTCGGTGCCTTCATTGATCTAGGCGGCGTGGACGGTCTAGTTCACGTTTCAGAACTTTCATGGAAGCACATTGAGCACGCTTCTGAAGTAGTTGAAATTGGCCAGGAAGTAACAGTTGAGGTTCTTGAGGTTGACCAAGAGCGTGAGCGTGTATCGCTATCGCTAAAGGCGACCCAGGAAGACCCATGGCAGGTATTCGCTCGCACCCACGCTATTGGCCAGTACGCACCTGGAAAGGTAACCAAGTTGGTTCCGTTCGGTGCATTCGTTCGCGTAGCAGACGGTATCGAGGGTCTAGTACACATTTCAGAACTCTCATCGAAGCACATCGAACTAGCCGAGCAGGTTGTTGCGGTTAACCAGGATGTATTCGTGAAGGTTATCGACATCGATCTAGACCGTCGCCGCATTTCGCTATCGCTAAAGCAGGCTAACGAAGAGGTAGACCCAGAGGGCACCGAATTCAACCCAGCACTTTACGGTATGGCTGCCGACTACGACGAGACCGGTCAGTACAAGTACCCAGAAGGTTTCGACCCGAAGACCAACGAGTGGAAGGCCGGCTTCGAAGAAGCTCGCGCTAAGTGGGAGAAGGAATACGCCGAAGCTCACGCCCGTTGGGAAGAGCACAAGCGCCAGGTAAAGATTGCCAACGAAGCCGCTGCAAAGTTGCCAGACGCACCTGCTGCTCCAGCAGAAACTCCAGCTGCTTCAAGCTCAAGCTTCGACAACTCAGACGCAGGAACCTTGGCTGCAGACGAGTCACTTGCTGCACTTCGCGACAAGCTAAAGAGCGCAGAGTAAATAGAGATTCCCAAAGAAGGCCAGCCCTCGGGTTGGCCTTCTTTTTTGTTTAGGCTAAGACCATGTATCTAGTTGGGTTGACCGGCGGAATAGCCGCAGGTAAGTCGACCGTTGCCGAATGCTGGCGAAAGCTAGGTGCTATCGAAATCGATGCAGACGTATTGGCGCGAGAAGCAGTAGCCCCGGGCACGGCAGGGCTGGCAAGAGTGGTAGCCGAGTTTGGTGATCGAGTCTTGTCAGGCGTTGAACTCGATCGCAAGGCATTGGGTGAAATTGTCTTCAGTGATTCCACCAAGCGCAGACGGCTTGAAGCGATTCTGCATCCGATAATTCGGCAACTAGCCGCTGAAAGAGTCGCCGAATTGCCGGCCGATGCAATTGCGGTATACACGGTTCCACTTTTGGTCGAGGCCGAAGTCAATTTGCCGTTCAACAAGATTGTGACCGTTGAAGCGCCGAGAGAGACACAGTTTGAAAGGCTCACCAAGATCAGAGGTCTTTCCGCCGAAGAGGCGAACCTCAGATTAGCGGCTCAAGTTAGCCCGGCCGAGAGAGCTAACCACGCCGACGTGATCTTAAACTCAAATCAGAGCATAGAACTGTTGCTAAAAGATGCAACACTGCTGTGGCGTCAAATCGAACACGAAGCTGCAAATGGAATCGACTAGATCTTTCACTCCATTCAAGGTGGTTAGCGAGTTCTCCCCTTCGGGAGACCAACCAACTGCAATCGCGGATCTTGCTTCACGCATTAATGCGGGTGAGAAGGACGTGGTGCTTCTTGGTGCTACCGGAACAGGAAAGTCAGCTACTACCGCCTGGCTGATCGAAGCAGTGCAACGCCCAACGCTAGTGCTAGCTCACAACAAAACCCTTGCTGCTCAATTGGTAAATGAGTTTCGTGAACTAATGCCAAACAACGCTGTTGAGTATTTCGTGAGCTATTACGACTACTACCAGCCAGAAGCGTATGTGCCGCAGACAGATACCTTCATCGAGAAGGATTCGTCTATCAATGAAGAAGTTGAACGCCTCAGGTATTCCGCAACCACAAGTCTGCTAAGTCGCCGTGACGTTATCGTGGTCAGTACAGTCAGCTGTATCTATGGCCTCGGTGCGCCAGAAGAGTACCTGAACAGCCGTGTCACACTGCAGGTGGGGCAGCGCATTGATCGCGACGAGTTAATTAGAGAGTTCGTTAGCATGCAATACGCCCGCAACGACTATGAATTTGTGCGCGGGAACTTTCGAGTCAAGGGCGACACCATCGAGATCATTCCGGTCAATGAAGAGTTGGCAATTCGCATCGAGTTTTTCGGTGACGAAATTGAAGCTCTTTATTCACTGTTCCCGGTCACAGGTGAAGTCGCAAAGACGGAGCAAGCCATTTCAATCTTCCCGGCCTCGCTCTACATGGCCGGACCTGAGCGCATGGGCAAAGCCATCGAGGGTATCGAAGAAGAGCTGGTTTGGCGTCTAAAGGAACTTGAGGCTCAGGGCAAGCTGCTTGAGGCACAGCGTTTGAAAATGCGCACCAACTTCGACCTTGAGATGATTAAGGAAATTGGTTTTTGCTCTGGCATCGAGAACTATTCGCGCCACATCGACGGTCGTGAACCGGGTAGCGCACCTAGTTGCCTCTTGGATTATTTTCCCGAAGACTTTCTGACCGTAATTGACGAATCACATGTGACTGTTCCGCAGCTTGGCGCGATGTACTAGGGCGACGCCAGCCGTAAGCGCACGCTAGTGGAACATGGCTTCCGCCTGCCATCGGCTCTAGATAACCGACCGCTGAAGTTCGCTGAATTCCAAGAGCGAGTGGGGCAAACCGTTTATCTGTCAGCAACGCCCGGCAAGTACGAGATGAATTTGGGTGCCGGGGTGGTCGAACAAATTATTCGCCCTACCGGCTTGGTGGACCCCGAGGTGATTATTAAGCCAAGCAAGGGTCAAATCGATGACCTGCTTGAAGAGATTCAAGTACGCGTTGCCAAAGATGAACGTGTGCTGGTCACCACTCTGACCAAAAAGATGGCAGAGGAACTTACCGAGTTCCTAACCGAGGCAGGTGTCAGAGTGAGATACCTACACAGTGATGTAGACACACTACGCCGCGTCGAGTTGCTTCGAGAACTGCGTTCAGGCGTCTATGACGTACTGGTTGGCATTAACCTGCTTCGCGAGGGACTAGACCTGCCAGAGGTTTCTTTGGTTGCAATTCTCGACGCTGATAAAGAAGGTTTCTTGCGCTCGAGCACCTCGTTGATTCAAACAATTGGTCGTGCCGCGCGAAACATAAACGGACAGGTGCACATGTATGCCGATAACATCACCGACTCTATGGCCCGCGCAATCGAAGAGACCAACCGTCGTCGCGCCAAACAAATCACCTACAATCAGGAACGAGGCGTAGACCCTCAGCCGCTCAGAAAGCGTATCGCCGATATCACGGATCAAATACTCCGAGAAGATCAAGACACCGCCGAATTGCTAGAACGATCGCAGAAGCTGAAGAAGTCACAGAAGACTGTTATTCCGGTGCGCTCTCGTGCCGGTCTGGCTGGCATGGCTTATGACGAGATTTTGGCCATCGTCGTCGATCTCGACGCCCAGATGAAAGCCGCCGCTGCTGAGCTGCAATTCGAACTAGCCGCCCGTTTGCGTGATGAAATCAGCGAATTGAAGCACGAGTTGCGACAAATCGAGAAGGCTGGGCACGCTTAGACTTTTAGGGTGCCTAAGCCAAAGACCGCGACCAACGACATGCTCGTTGTAAAGGGCGCTCGCGTTCACAACCTCAAGAATTTGAACCTGGAAATTCCACGCGATGCCATGGTGGTCTTTACAGGGCTAAGTGGTTCAGGTAAATCATCGCTAGCCTTCGACACCATCTTTGCCGAGGGCCAGCGCCGTTACGTCGAGTCGCTGTCGGCCTACGCACGCCAATTCTTGGGCCAGGTGGACAGGCCAGATGTCGACTTCATCGAGGGGCTTAGCCCAGCGGTTTCAATCGACCAGAAATCCACCAACCGAAATCCTCGTTCAACCGTAGGTACCATTACCGAAATCCATGACTACCTGCGATTGCTATGGGCTCGAATCGGCGTGCCTTACTGTGCCGAATGTGGCGAAAAAATTGTTAAGCAAACCCCGCAACAGATTGTGGATCAGATCATGGAGCTTGCCGAAGGCACAAGGTTCCAGATTCTTGCGCAAATCGTCGATCAGAAAAAAGGTAGTTTCGAAGAGTTACTTCGGGATCTGAACTCTCAGGGTTTCGCTCGCGCTGTTATTGATGGGGAGGTTATCGCCCTTGCCGAGGCTAAGCCGCTAAAGAAAACCTTCAAGCACGACATTTCTGTCGTGGTCGACCGACTAGTAATCAAGTCCGACATGGTTGGCCGACTAACCGATTCAGTCGAAACTGCCTTGAAGCTTGCCGACGGTCGCATCGTGATTGACTTCGTAGACGAGAAACCGGGACCCAAGAAAACGCGTGTGTTCAGTGAGAAGATGTCTTGCCCTAACGAACACCCGCTAAGCCTCACCGAAATTGAACCAAGAACTTTCTCTTTCAACGCACCATTTGGAGCATGTAGCGCCTGTAGCGGCTTGGGCATTAAACAGGCCGTAGACGCCGAATTGGTAATTGGCGACCCTGCTCAAAGCATTAACCAGGGCGTGCTGCTGCCATGGTCTAACGAGGGCAAAGGGCTGTTCCATTACTTCACACGCATGCTCGAGGGGCTAGCCGCGGATTTGAAATTTTCACTAGATATGCCTTGGCAGAAACTGGCTCCCGAAGTTCAAGAGGCTGTGCTAAACGGAAACAATTTCGATGTTCAGGTTAAGTGGAAGAACCGCTACGGGCGCGAAATGAAGTACACCACCGGTTTCGAAGGCGTGCTTAATTACCTTGAACGGAAGTACTTGGAAACGGAAAACGACTACGCCCGTGCTCGCTACGAGGCATACTTGCGCGAGATTCCTTGCCCGGCTTGTAATGGCGCAAGACTAAAACCTGAGGTCCTGGCGGTACGCGTTGCCGGCAAATCAATCGCTGATGTCACAGCTCTAAGCCTTGGTGACACTGTTAAATTCTTCAAAGAGTTAACACTGGACAAGCGCGACATAAAAATTGCCGCACAGGTGCTTCGTGAAATCCGTGGACGCCTTGATTTTTTGATGTCAGTTGGTTTGGACTACCTGAGCCTTGAGCGCTCGGCTGGAACACTTAGCGGCGGTGAAGCGCAGAGAATTCGACTTGCTACTCAAATCGGTAGCGGCCTCACCGGTGTGCTCTACGTGTTAGATGAACCAAGCATTGGTCTTCACCAACGTGACAATCGCAGGCTTATTGAGACTCTCATCAAGCTTCGCGATCTTGGTAACACGTTGATCGTTGTTGAGCATGATGAAGACACCATTAGAGCATCGGACTGGATCGTAGACATCGGCCCCGGGGCCGGTGTGCACGGCGGTGAAGTTGTGCATAGCGGAACCTATGCCGAACTGGTGCAAAACAAGGCGTCGATTACCGGTGCGTTCCTAGCCGGTCGAGAATCCATCGAAACCCCTTCAAAGCGCAGAAAGATAGACAAAGAACGCATTTTGCGCGTGGTCGGTGCTCGTGAAAACAATTTGCAAAACGTGGATACCGAATTTCCATTAGGCACATTTACTGCGGTCACCGGTGTTAGCGGCTCGGGAAAATCATCTCTTGTGAACGACGTGCTTTACGAAGTGCTCGCTAACAAGTTGAACGGCGCCAAGTCTGTTGCCGGTAAGCACACCAGAATCGAAGGTCTCGAGCTGCTCGACAAAGTGGTGCACGTCGACCAGAACCCGATTGGTCGCACCCCAAGATCAAACCCAGCAACCTATACCGGCGTATTCGATCACATTCGAAAGCTCTTTGCCGAGACACAGGAATCTAAAGCTCGCGGCTATCAGCAGGGTCGATTCTCGTTCAACGTCAAGGGAGGTCGCTGTGAGAGCTGTTCCGGTGACGGCACCTTGAAGATTGAAATGAATTTCTTGCCCGACGTTTACGTAGCATGTGAAATTTGCCATGGCCAGCGCTACAACCGTGAGACACTGCAGGTCAAGTACAAGGGCAAGAACATCGCTGAAGTTCTTGAGATGCCAATTAGCGAAGCCGCCGAATTCTTCGCATCGATATCGAGTATTTCTCGCTACTTGGAGACCCTGGTTGAAGTTGGACTTGGTTATGTTCGCCTGGGTCAGAGTGCCACCACACTCTCTGGTGGTGAGGCACAGCGCGTCAAACTGGCCACCGAGTTGCAACGACGTTCAAACGGACGAACCATCTACGTTCTCGACGAACCAACCACGGGACTGCACTTCGAAGACGTTCGAAAGTTGCTACAGGTACTAAACGGTTTAGTCGAAAAAGGTAATACCGTGCTGGTAATTGAACACAACCTCGATGTAATCAAGTGCGCTGACTGGATCATCGACATGGGCCCTGAAGGTGGATCTCGCGGTGGCATAGTTATTGCTACCGGAACCCCAGAACAGGTTGCTAAGAATGCAAAGAGTTTCACGGGCCAATTCCTGAAAGAGATTCTGAAGTAATGGCACAGGAACTTTCGTTCCGCCCTAAAACCAGCGAGATTCCGACCGAGCCGGGCGTTTATCGCTGGTTCGATAAAAACGGTCGCGTGCTTTACGTAGGTAAAGCAAAAAACCTTAGAGCCCGACTTAGTAATTATTTCGGCCCCTTAGACAGCCTGCATGAACGAACTCGCAAGATGGTCACCTCGGCTGCCGATGTGCAATGGACGATTGTCAAAAGCGAGCTCGAGGCGTTGCAACTTGAATTCACCTGGATTAAGGAATTCGATCCGCCGTACAACGTGATCTTCAAAGATGATAAGTCTTACCCCTACCTGGCGATCTCTCTGGGCGACACCATTCCTCGAGCTTTCATCACCCGAAGCAAAGTTGGCAAGGGGGTTAAATATTTTGGCCCTTATACGCAGGCCTGGGCCGTGCGCGAGACTCTTGATTCATTACTAAAGGTTTTTCCGGTTCGGTCATGCAGTAACGGTGTTTACAATCGCGCGAGGAGCAGCAATCGTGCGTGCTTGCTTGGTGACATTGGCAAATGTGCGGCGCCATGTGTGCAGCGCGTCACAGCCGAAGAGCACAAGGACATTGCTAAGCAGTTCGTTGGTTTTATGTCTGGGCAAGATCAATCTTTGATTGAACAACTTCGAGTTCGCATGGATCAGGCCTCAAATAACCAGCAGTATGAATTAGCCGCTCACTTACGCGATGACATCACAGCGCTAGAGACCGTGCTCGAGAAGAGCACGGTGGTATTTAGTGACGCCACCGATGCGGATCTTTTTGCAATTGCAGACGACGAGCTTGCCGCGGCAGTTTCTTTCTTCAAGGTTCGCGGTGGGCGCATTCGAGGAGCGCGCGGTTGGGTTGTCGATAAAGAGCTCGAGCGTAGTTCCGCCGAACTTGTGGAGTATGTGCTGCAGAATGCCTACCAAGAATCACTCGGCCCAGAAGAGACAATTGATATTCCCAAGGAAGTCTTGGTACCAGAGATCCCCGAGCACGTTGATGCCTTGGCTGCCTGGTTAAAAGACCTTCGGGGCGCCAAGGTAGACATTCGCGTTGCGCAGCGCGGTGACAAAGCCGCTCTTGCTCAAACCGCGTTCACCAATGCCAAGCACGCACTGATGCTTTATAAGAATCGCCGAACCAGCGACTTCACCGCTCGTGCCGATGCACTTGCCGGAATTCAACGGGCCCTAAATTTGCCTGAGGCGCCTTTGCGCATCGAGTGCTTCGATGTTTCCCACCTTGGCGGAACCGACGTAGTTGCCTCGATGGTTGTATTCGAGGACGGCTTGGCCAAGAAAGACCAGTACCGTCGTTTCGCAATCGAAGGCACCACAGATGACACCCAATCGATACACCAGGTGTTGACCAGACGCTTGAAGTATCTGCGCGAAGACGCCGAGATCGATACCTCTCAAAAGTTTTCCTACCGACCATCACTGCTTATCGTCGATGGTGGACAACCGCAGGTAAACGCAGCGGCCAAGGCCTTGGCGGAATCCGGAGTAAAAAACATCAAAGTGGTGGGGCTTGCCAAACGGCTTGAAGAAATCTGGCTGCCGAACCAAGAATTTCCAATTTTGCTGCCACGCGCCACCGATGAGTTGTTCCTGTTGCAGCGCATTCGTGACGAGGCTCACAGATTCGCCATTACCTACCAGAGGCAAAAGCGCTCGGCATCGATTTCAAGTCGCCTCACCGAAATCGCAGGGCTGGGCGAGAAGCGAGCGCAGGCGCTACTAAAACACTTCGGCTCGGTGAAACGACTAAAGCTTGCCAGCGCCGACGAAATAGCCTCGGTTGCCGGAATCGGCCCCGTGCTAGCCGAGGAAATTCGCCGTCAATTAGAGACCTAAAAACGACTCTTCGGCGTGTCGCAAACGGCTAGACTGACACCTACCCGCGGATTAGCGGGCGACACGCCGTCGTGGTAGGGGACCAAATGAGCGCAGACCGGAAGCATGAGCTTCTGATCGTTACCGGAATGTCCGGCGCCGGTCGTTCGACCGTGGGTAACGCTCTAGAAGACCTGGGTTGGTATGTGGTCGACAATCTGCCACCGCAAATGCTCGGTTCAATCTCGGACCTTTTCACGCTAGCGAAAACTCCGCTGCCTAAATTGGCAGTAGTAATTGACGTGCGCGGTGGCGAATTCTTCAGCGAGCTAAACGAGCACATTGCCTCGCTTCGCACCCGAAGCATTAATCTGCGATTGCTTTTTCTTGAAGCAACCGACTCAACCCTCGTAAAACGTTTTGAGAGTGTTCGCCGACCGCACCCGCTGCAGGGAAACGGCACAATTTTGGATGGCATTGCAGCGGAACGAATCCGCCTACTCAGCGTTCGTGAATCTGCCGACGTAATCATCGATACCAGCGACCTGAACATTCATCAGCTGACCAACAAAATCAGTGATGGCTTTGCGCTTGATCAAAGCAGCAAGTTACAAATCAACGTGATGTCCTTTGGCTTCAAATACGGACTGCCTTCCGATGCCGACCTGGTAGCCGACGCTCGATTCCTACCGAATCCTTTTTGGCAAGAGTCACTTCGCCCATTTACCGGAGAAGACAAACAGGTGAGTGATTTTGTGCTTTCGCAGAATGGCGCCGAAGAATTCATAACCAACTTCGTGGCCGCACTGAAGCCGGTATTGCGGGGCTACATTCAAGAAAACAAGAGATACGCAACCATCGCAATTGGTTGCACCGGGGGAAAGCACCGCTCTGTGGCGGTGTCTGAGCGCATTGCAAACGAACTGCGTCATTTGCCAGACGTTTCAATCAGCGTGAAGCACAGGGACTTAGGTAAGGAGTAACAATGGCGCTAACTGCCGACCTAAAAGACGAACTAGCTCGAATCGAGATCAACAAGAGCGCGGTGCGAATCGCTGAACTCTCAACCATTTTGCGCTTCTCGGGTGGTCTGCACCTAATCTCTGGCAAGGTCGCCATCGAAGTCGAACTAGACACCGCCCAGCTTGCACGCCGCGTGCGCAAAGATCTCGCGGAAATTTTTGGCATCGAAAGCGAACTTGCAGTCATCTCGGCATCGGGTATTCGCAAGACCAGTCGCTATCAGGTGCGGGTCATTAAGCAAGGCGATGTTCTTGCGCGTCAAACCGGTTTACTAGACTCACGCGGCCGTCCGGTTCGTGGCCTTCCGGCAAACCTGGTTTCTGGTTCGATTCAGGAAGCGCAAGCCGTTTGGCGAGGCGCGTTCCTTGCCCACGGTTCGCTAACTGATCCGGGCAGGTCGGCTGCTCTCGAAATAACCGCACCGGGTAACGAGGCAGCCATGGCACTGGTTGGCATTGCTCGCCGACTTGGCGTGACTGCAAAGGCTCGTGAGGTGCGCGGTGTTTATCGCGTAGTGGTTCGCGAGGGTGAGGCCATCGCAACAATGCTGACTCAGATGGGTGCCCACACTCAGGTGCTGCGCTGGGAGGAAATGCGACTTCGTCGCGAAGTTCGTGCCACCGCGAATCGACTTGCAAACTTTGACGATGCCAACCTGCGTCGCTCGGCCCAGGCTGCGGTTGCCGCTGGTGCCCGTGTTGAGCGAGCGCTAGAAATCCTTGGCGATCAAATTCCTGAACACTTGCGATACGCGGGTGAGCTGCGCCTAAAGCACAAGCAGGCCTCGCTAGATGAACTTGGCCACCTGGCCGATCCGCCAATGACCAAAGACGCAATCGCGGGTCGAATTCGACGCCTTTTGGCCATGGCCGACAAACGAGCAGAAGACCTAGGCATTCCTGCCACGGATGCCTTTTTGCCTGAAGATTTAGACGAATAAATCCGAAGGTTTTCGGGTTAGTCTTTTTAGCAACACCACATCCGTGAATAAAGGGAGCAAATTATGAGCAAATACGCATTGCCTGAACTTGGCTATGACTACGCAGCCTTGGAACCAAGCATTTCGGCCCGAATCATGGAGCTGCACCACTCGAAGCACCATGCCGCCTATGTGGCAGGCATTAACGGCGCCCTGGATGCCCTAGAAGAGGCCCGCGCCAAGAACGACTTCACCTGGGTAAATAAGCTGCAAAAGGACTTGGCTTTTCACCTCGGCGGCCACATCAACCACTCGATTTTCTGGAAGAACCTGGCGCCGGCCAACAGCGACCGCCCAGAGGGTGAACTAGCAGCCGCAATCAACGAGTTTTTCGGCTCATTTGAGGCCTTCCAGGCCCACTTCAACGCCTCAGCCATGGGAATTCAGGGCTCTGGCTGGTCATTCCTAGCCTGGGATGTCCTCGGCCAGCGCCTGATCATCGAGCAGCTTTATGACCAGCAGGGCAATGTGGTGCCTACCAGCGTGCCGCTATTGATGCTGGACATGTGGGAACACGCCTTCTACCTGGACTACCAGAACGTAAAGGGCGACTACGTAAAGGCCTTCTGGAACATCATTAACTGGGCCGATGTACAGGCTCGTTTCGAGGCTGCTCGCGGCAAAACAGGCGGGCTGCTGCTAGTCTAGAAAAGGTTTCTCCACCCAAAGACGCGTGGTTAAAAACACCACAAACAGTACATATTGGCGTCTTTGTACGCCCTTGACTCTTGGAGATCTAAGTGGCAGTTCGCGTTGGAATTAATGGATTTGGTCGTATTGGACGCAATTACTTGCGTGCAGCCCTGGCTAAGGGAACCGACCTAGAGATCGTCGCGGTAAACGACCTAAGCGACCCAGCATCTTTGGCACACCTTCTAAAGTACGACTCAGTCACCGGTCGTTTGCCACAGGAAGTAAAGGTTGACGGTCAGAACATCATCGTTGGCGACCAGGTAATCAAGGTTCTTGCAGAGCGTGACCCAGCAGCACTTGGCTGGGGCGGTCTTGGCGTAGACATCGTTATTGAGTCGACCGGCCGTTTCACCGATGCCGAGAAGGCAAAGGCACACATCGAAGCTGGCGCTAAGAAGGTTTTGATCTCTGCACCGGCAACCGGCGAAGACGGCACCTTCGTGCTTGGCGTAAACGACGAGCTTTATGACAACGAGAAGCACCACATCATCTCAAACGCATCTTGCACCACTAACTGCTTGGCTCCATTCGCCAAGGTTTTCAACGACAAGTTCGGAATTGAAAACGGCTTGATGACCACAGTCCACGCTTACACCGCCGACCAGAACCTACAGGATGGCCCACACGGAGACCTTCGCCGCGCACGCGCAGCTGCTCTGAACATCGTTCCTTCATCTACCGGCGCTGCTAAGGCGATCGGTCTTGTTCTTCCTGAACTGAAGGGCAAGCTTGACGGTTATGCCCTTCGTGTTCCAGTGCCAACTGGTTCAATCACAGACCTAACTTTGGTTTCGAAGACCGATGTAACCGTTGACGAAATCAAGGCTGCCTACAAAGAGGCAGCTGCTTCTGGCCGCCTGAAGGGCATCTTGGCTTACACCGAAGACGAGATTGTATCTAGCGACATTGTTACCGACTCACACTCATCAATCGTTGATGCTGGTTTGATCAAGGTTATTGGTCGCACCGTGAAGATCAGCTCTTGGTACGACAACGAGTGGGGCTACTCAAACCGCCTGGTTGAACTAACCGAATTGGTTGCTAAAAAACTTAAGTAATTTAT
Source organism: Actinomycetota bacterium (assembly GCA_041180265.1). GTDB lineage: Bacteria > Actinomycetota > Actinomycetes > Actinomycetales > Microbacteriaceae > Rhodoluna. The sequence continues at coordinate 14,531 of JBEGRY010000021.1, forward strand.
GCGCACAATCTCTGATCTACCAAACCTCGATGGCAAACGCGTAGTCATTCGCTGCGATTTAAACGTTCCACTTGATGGAACTCGAATTACCGATGACGGTCGCATCGTGGCATCTGTACCAACAATAAAGTATTTGGTAGATCAGGGAGCGAGCGTAATTGTCATCTCGCACCTTGGCCGCCCGGATGGCGCCCCAGATGCAAAGTATTCTCTTGAGCCAGCTGCCAAGCGCCTAGGTGAATTGCTGCAGCAAGAAGTTTTCTTTGCGACCGACACAGTCGGCAGCGATGCGGTCGGCGCGGTGAAGGCGCTTGATCGCGGTGGTGTTGCAGTTCTAGAGAACTTACGATTCAACCCGGGCGAGACTAGCAAAGATGCCGCCGAGCGCGAGGCCTTTGCGGCCAAGCTAGCCGAATTCGGTGACTTCTTCATTAGTGATGGTTTTGGTGTCGTGCACCGAAAGCAGGCGTCGGTTTACGAACTGGCCAAGCTACTGCCGTCGGCCGGCGGTTTCTTGATT
>JBEGRY010000022.1:0-14475 GCA_041180265.1 Actinomycetota bacterium
ATCCATTACCTAGCCAGAATGCTCGAAGCAGGCGAAGACCCTCGGTTCATAGCCAGAAGGTTAATGATTCTTGCTGCCGAGGATATCGGTTTAGCTGACCCTCAAGCCTTGGGAATCGCGGTAGCCGCGGCTCAATCCGTGGCTTTGATTGGCATGCCCGAGGGGCGTATCCCGCTGGCCGAAGTGACTGTCTATCTATGCATGGCACCAAAATCGAATACCGCTTATAACGCGATAAATGCTGCTATCGACGATGTGCGAGCTGGGCAATTCGGTGCAGTGCCGGCGCCCCTAAAAAGTTCGAACTATGCCCGTGCGGCTAGTACCACCGGGGCTGGGGTTGGCTATTTATACCCACACGATGACCCGATTTCGGTTGTTGCGCAGCGATATGCCCATGACAAGACTCTGGCTCAGAGCTATTACCACCCGAAAGACATCGGGGCAGAGCGAGAATACGTTGATCGCTGGGCAAAGCTGCGGGCGATCATCCGGGCCTTCAAAAAGTAGGCCCTGCCCTTTATTTACAAGGAATCCTGCTGTTAGGATAGTCAGGTTGCCGACTGGAATGCCTGAGCGCGGCTGCGATGGCATTCAATTCACGGTGCGACCTTCTAATAGCCGGAAGGTCCGTGGCAGAGGATCACCTCGATCCGACTTGTGAACATTTACCGCTATACGGTCGAAAGACCATTGAAAGGAACACGTGTCTAAAACCACACGTACACGCAGCAAGACTCGCTTGTCTCGTGCGCTAGGCCTAGCCCTAACTCCGAAGGCTGCAAAGTATCTAGAGAAGCGTCCTTATGCTCCGGGTGAGCACGGCCGCACCAAGAAGAAGGCCGACAGCGACTTCGCCGTTCGTCTTCGCGAGAAGCAGCGCCTTCGCGCACAGTACGGAATTCGTGAGGCACAGCTTCGCAAGACTTTCCAGGAAGCTAAGCGCGCAGAAGGTCTAACTGGTGAAAACCTAGTTGAGCTTCTAGAAATGCGTCTTGACGCAATCGTTCTTCGTGCGGGTTTCGCACGCACAATCGCTCAGGCTCGTCAGATGGTTGTTCACCGCCACATTTTGGTAAACGGTGAGCGCGTTGACCGCCCTTCATTCCGTGTAAAGCCAGGTCAGCTGGTTCACGTACACGCAAAGAGTGAATCAAATGAGCCATTCCAGGTTGCTGCAGCAGGCGGTCACGTAGATGTCTTGCCTCCAGTTCCTGGCTACCTTGATGTCTCACTAGACAAGTTGCACGCAACTCTAGTTCGTCGACCAAAGCGTTCAGAGGTTCCTGTGACCTGTGAAGTTCAGCTTGTGGTTGAGTACTACGCGGCTCGATAAATAATTTAGGAAATTCAGATGAGTGGTGGAGACATTGCAGCGATCATCGCAGCTTCAGCTTTCGTGCTGTTAGTTGTTTTCATCGCGGTGCCTTTGCTTAAGCTAGGACGCGTTCTCGATGAGACACGCAATTCAATTCGCGATCTCAACGACAGCGTTGCTCCACTGCTCTCTGAGTTAACTGAAACCGTAACCGCAACAAACAAGCAGCTTGCTCGTGTAGATGTAATAACAGAGAATGTTGCTGAGGTGAGCTCGAACATCAGCGCACTGGTCGCTGTTTTTAGCTCCGCCGTTGGTTCACCATTGGTAAAAATTGCAGGATTCACTCAGAGTCTGCGTGAAACCCTTTTGGGTAAGAAGAAGTAGGTAGCGAAATGAAGAAACTATTTTGGCTAACAGTTGGAATCTTTGCTGGCATCGAAATTAAGAAGCAGCTAGACAAGAACCCAAACGCACGAGCTCTATTGGCTGACGCAACCGCCGCGGCAAAAGAACTAAGTGAAACTGCTACCGAAGCGTTTCTAGATCGCACCGCGGAGTTGACCGGCACACCACGCACCAAGAAGGCAGCGGCTCGCAAGAGCACAGGTGCAAAAAAGCCTGCTGCGGCCAAGAAGCCTGCCCCTAAGCGCGCACCTGCGACCAAGCCGGCAAGCAAGCCTGCAACTAAGTAAGCGTGCAAACCGCTGAAATTCGCCAGCGCTGGCTAGATTTTTTCGCAAGCAAAGGCCACACAGTCGTTCCATCTGCTTCGCTAATTAGCGAAGACCCTTCGCTGCTCTTCACCGTTGCTGGAATGGTGCCCTTCATTCCATACATGAGTGGCCTGGTGCCAGCACCGTACTCGCGAGCAACTAGCGTGCAGAAGTGTGTGCGCACACTCGACATCGAAGAAGTGGGCAAGACCACTCGCCACGGAACCTTTTTCCAGATGAATGGAAATTTCTCGTTTGGAGATTACTTCAAGAAAGATGCAATTGCGTTTGCCTGGGAATTTCTAACCGGCTCTAAAGACAAGGGCTGCCTCGGTCTAGACCCGCAGCTACTCTGGGTCACCGTTTTCCAAGACGACGATGAATCGATTGGTATCTGGCGTGAAGTCGCTGACATTCCAATGGAACGAATCCAGCGCCGTGGCATGAAAGACAACTACTGGTCTACCGGTCAACCTGGTCCGGCAGGCCCATGTTCAGAAATTTATTACGATCGCGGCCCTGCATATGGTCGCGAGGGTGGCCCAGAGGCAGACGAAGACCGTTACATCGAAATCTGGAACCTCGTTTTCATGCAATACGAGCGCGGGCAGGGTACCGGCAAAGACAGTTTCGAAATTCTTGGTGAACTACCTAAGAAGAACATCGACACCGGAATGGGTCTCGAACGCGTTGCGTTCTTGATGCAGGGTGTTGAGAATCTATACGAAATCGATCAGGTTCGACCGGTACTTGATTTTGCCGCAAAACTTTCTGGCAAAACTTACGGCGCTTCGGTTGAGGACGACGTGCGCATGCGAGTGGTCGCAGACCACGTACGTTCTGCGCTAATGCTTATTTGCGATGGTGTCACTCCGGCAAATGATGGCCGTGGTTATGTGCTTCGCAGATTGCTTCGTCGCACCGTTCGAGCAATGCGCCTGTTAGGAGTTGAGCAACCGACGTTCAGCACTCTTTTCGAGGAATCGAAGAATGCGATGAAGGCTGCCTATCCTGAGCTCGAAACCGAGTTTGAAAGAATTTTGCGCACCGCCGTAGCCGAAGAAGAAACTTTCTTGCGCACGCTAACTTCTGGCACCGCCGTGCTTGAAGAAGCTCTTAATGAGGTCAAGAGCAAGAAGCAAAGCCAACTTTCTGGTGAATCCGCATTCTTGTTGCACGACACCTACGGTTTTCCTATTGATCTAACTCTTGAAATTGCCGAAGAGGCTGGCCTGTCTGTTGACCGTGATGGCTTCAAGGCACTGATGGCCGAGCAGCGTGATCGCGCAAAGGCAGATGCCCGCGAAAAGAAGCTTGGCGGCACTGATCTTTCCGTTTACTCAGATTTCCGTGCAAAGGGTGTGACCGTATTCACCGGTTATCAAACCCTTGAATCCGAAGGCCGAGTTCTTGGTTTGATTTCCGACGGTGCAAGCGTGAAGAGCGCCAATCAGGGCCAGGTAGTAGAGGTCATTCTCGACGAAACATCTTTCTATGCTGAATCTGGCGGCCAAGAGGCAGACGCCGGTTTCATTATTGGCGACGGTGTGGAGCTCGAAGTACTTGATGTGCAAAAGCCGGTAAAGGGCTTGGTAAGTCACAAGGTTTTAGTTCGCAAGGGACAGATTGCCGTTGATCAAAAGGTAGCAACCCAGGTCGATTCAGAATGGCGCATTGGTGCGCGACAGGCTCACTCGGGCACGCACGTTGTGCACGCTGCGCTTCGAGAGGTGCTCGGCCCGACCGCACTTCAGAGTGGTTCATACAACAAACCTGGCTACCTGCGTCTCGACTTTGCCTGGGCGCAAGCACTGACCTCAGAAACCAAGTCTGAAATTGAAGAAGTCAGCAATCTAGCAATTCGCAATGACCTAGCGGTTAGCGCGCAATTCATGACTCTTCCTGAGGCCAAGGATTGGGGAGCGGTTGCTCTATTTGGCGAAACATATGACGAACAAGTTCGTGTTGTCGAAATCGGTGGCCCATGGTCGCGTGAGCTTTGCGGTGGAACACACGTTTCGCACAGTTCGCAGATTGGAATGCTTTCGCTGATTGGTGAGTCTTCGGTTGGTTCCGGCTCCCGCCGCCTTGAGGCCCTAGTTGGTATCGACGCTTTCCGCGCCTTCGCTACCGAACGAGCATTGGTCTCTCGTCTTGGTGAAATCTTGAAGTCGCCTAAGGAGCTTCTCGAGGAGCGCCTAACTGCGACGATCGACGAACTGAAAAGTGCGCAGAAGAAGTTGGCGAGTCTTCAGGCAGCAGAGCTTGCAAACCGTATTCCGCAATTGGTTGATGGTGCACAAAACCTTGGCGACACTAAATTTGTGTCTGCTCAACTTGGGACACTTGGGTCTGTCGATGACTTGCGAACTCTGGCGGTTCAAATTCGCGACAAAGTTGGGGCTCAAAATGCAGTTATCGCGCTGTTCGGAGTAATCGACGACAAGCCGATGGTTTTGATTGCAACTACCGAGGCTGCTCGCGCGACGGGTAAGAAAGCTGGCGCTTTGGTCAAAATTGCCAGCCAGGTTCTTGGCGGTGGCGGTGGCGGTAAAGACGACATGGCACAGGGTGGTGGCTCAGACGTGACCAAACTCAACCCAGCACACCAAGCAATCGTGGAAGCAATTTCAAACTAGTGCGTTCTGGTCGTCGTGCGGCAATTGATGTAGGCAAGGCTCGGATTGGGATTGCGGCATCGGATTTGCACGGAATTCTGGCAAGCGGTCTAGCAACAATTTCTAGAAGTGATGATCTGGCACAGGCTGTACAGCTGGTGGCTGATTCTCTCTCCGAAGTAGATCCAATTGAAATTTATGTTGGACTTCCGCTTAACCTTCGAGGTGAATTCACCGAGTCAACTAACGACGCCCTGCATTTTGCTGCGGAATTGGCAAAGCTAGTGACTTCACCCATTCGCTTCATCGATGAACGCATGACCACAAACACTGCGGCGAATGCCTTGAAGCTATCTGGTAGGGATTCGAAATCGGGCCGTGCAGTGATTGACCAAATTGCGGCAACGGTTATCTTGGAACAGGCGCTTTCGATTGAAAAGTCCACGGGCGCTAGTCCCGGTCAAGCTATTGAGGATGTCTATGAACGTTAAAAGACGTGCGATTGCTGCACTACTTGTGATGTTCCTTATCGTGGCCGGCCTGGCTGTGTATGCCAATCGGTCGCTAGTGCGTTCGGCTATCGAACAACTTCAAGGTAATGATTTTCCCGGACCTGGTCACGGTTCGGTTGAAATCGTGGTTAATGCTGGCGACGACGGCGAAGTAATTACCCAACAGCTTGTCGATAAGGGTGTCGTCAAAAATTTTCGCACCACCTACAAATTGATTCTGGATGAAAACCCAATCTTCTACCCAGGTCGGTTCTCAATGAAGCTTGAGATGCGTTCGCTAGACGCAATAAACCTCCTAACTGATCCTGATTCGGCGGCGGTGCAACTAACCACAATTAAAGAAGGTCTGCGAACCAGGGTTGCGTTTAAGGTTTTATCCGAAGCTACCGGCTTGCCTTACGACGATTTTGAAGAGTGGTTCTACAAGCCTGCGGAGTTTGGTCTTTCAAGCAAGCTGCCGAGCATAGAAGGGTATTTGTTTCCGGCTACCTACGACTTTGCCCCTGGCTTGAAGGCGAAACAGATCATTCAGATAATGGTTGATCGAATGCAAGAAGAATTAAACACTTATGGGGTGAGCAAGGCAGATGCACACAAAGTTTTGACGCTTGCTGCATTAGTTCAGAAAGAAGTCCGACAGACCCAAGACTTTTACAAGGCAAGCCGTACCTTCCTGAATCGCATTGCAAAGTCGATGCCGCTGCAATCAGATGCCACGGTCAGCTACGGAGTGAATGGTAAAACCGTAAGCACGAGTGCGGCTGATCGGGCCAATGACAACCCTTACAACACCTACTTGCATGCCGGATTACCAGCCGGTCCTATCAGTCTGCCTGGCTCGGTTGCCATTGACGCAGCCTTGCATCCGGCCGACGGCAAGTGGCTGTATTTTTGCACCGTCAATCTTGAAACCGGTGAAACTATTTTCAGTGAGACTTACGCGCAACATGGGGCTGCAGTTGCGAAATGGCAAGCCTGGATGAAAGAGAACCCGGGCTATGAGTAAGTCGTTCGCAGTACTGGGTTCACCTATCGACCATTCAAAGTCGCCACTTATTCACGCTGCGGCCTATCGTGTACTTTCCGAGGATTGGAATTACGACAGGGCAGAGGTTAAAAAAGGGCAGTTGCGCCGTTTCATCGAAGCTTCAGAGATTGACTATCAGGGCTTCAGCGTGACTATGCCGCTAAAGGAAGATGCCTTTCGCTTCGCCACTGTTCGTGATGAAGTAGCCGAATTAACTAAGAGCGTTAACACATTGGTAAGAGATGGTCACGGAACTTGGCGTGGTTTCAACACCGACGTCTTTGGCATCGTCAGCTCTGTTCGAGAGGCAAACCCAGGCGATCTAAATACAGTGCTGATTATTGGCAGCGGCGCAACTGCCTATTCTGCAATGGCTGCAATTAGGAGTTTGGCTCCAAGTGCAAGTGTGCTGGTTTTTGCTAGAAATCGAAGCGCCAAAAAAGAACTAATAAGTTTTGGTCAGAGTATTGGCCTTGCTGTTTCTTCAGCATTTTTCCTCGGCTTGGCTGTTTCAAAGGCACAATTAACGATTAGTACCGTGCCGGCGAATTCCCTGGACACCTATTTCAATAAGTTGCTACCTCGCACAAGTTTTAGACCCGGCGGCATTCTGCTAGATGTCGCCTATGACCCGTGGCCAAGCGTGCCAGCGCAGTTTTGGCAGTCGCGAGGCTTAACCGTAATCAGCGGTCTAGAAATGCTAATTTGGCAAGCCGTTGCTCAGATTCGCATTTTCAAGTTTGGCAATCCGGCGCTTACGCTTCCGAACGAGGTTGCCGTTCTTGAAGCTATGCGCAATTCGGTGCGTGATTAGTTGCCATGTGGCAGAATTAGAGCATGTTGCGTTGGATAACTGCCGGAGAATCACATGGCCCTGAATTGGTTGCCATTGTTGAAGGGCTCCCTGCGGGCATTCCAATAACCACGGCCGATGTGCAAGACGCTCTAGCTAGACGTCGTCTTGGTCACGGCCGCGGCGCACGAATGAAGTTTGAACAAGACGAGGTATCACTAAGTGGCGGAGTTCGCCACGGATTCACTATGGGTGGCCCAGTCGCCATCACTGTTGCCAATACCGAATGGCCAAAATGGCAAGACGTGATGTCTGCCGATCCGGTCGCGGCTGACAAGCTGACCGGTGCTCGAGCAGAGATGCTTACCCGTCCGAGGCCAGGTCACGCCGACTTCACTGGAATGCAAAAGTACGGCTTTCTAGATTCTCGACCAATTCTCGAGCGAGCAAGTGCCCGTGAAACTGCAGCTCGTGTGGCACTGGGTTCAGTGGCCGCTAGCTTCTTGAACGAACTAGGTATTCAGTTGGTTACGCACACCGTTGGTATCGGTCCCGTAATGGCTGGTTCAGATTTAGATTTGCCTACCCCGGCAGATGTGCTTGAGTTAGATGAAGATCCGATGCGCTGCTTCAATAAGGAAGTCTCAGCAAAAATGATTGCCGAGGTCGACGCGTGTCATTCCGAAGGCGACACTCTTGGCGGAGTTGTAGAAACTTTGGTTTACGGTCTACCGCCAGGCTTAGGTTCGTTCGTGCACTGGGATCGCAGACTTGACTCACAACTTGCTGCTGCACTAATGGGTATCCAGGCAATCAAGGGCGTTGAAGTTGGCGACGGTTTTGAAACTGCCAAACGACGCGGCTCAGTGGCTCACGATGAAATTTTGCGTGATGACGCTGGTGTTGTCCATCGTGCAACTGATCGAGCCGGTGGTATCGAAGGTGGAATGAGCAACGGTGAAATTCTGCGCGTACGAGCAGCTATGAAGCCAATCAGCACGGTTCCCAAAGCGCTTGCGACCATTGATGTGGTCAGTGGCGAAGCCGCAACCGCACACCACCAACGGTCCGACGTTTGTGCAGTTCCAGCTGCGGGTGTTGTAGCAGAGGCGATGGTTGCTCTTGTTATTGCAAATTCAGTGCTTGAGAAGTTTGGTGGTGATTCGCTAGCCGAAACCAAGCGCAATCTAGCCTCATACCTACAGAACATTCCCGATGTTTTGAAATCCTCAATCGCCTAACATGCCTGGCAAGAACGAGGTGCTGGTTCTAGTTGGGCCGATGGGTGTGGGAAAGACCACAATCGGAAAGAAGCTGGCCAAGTTGCTTTCGGTAAATTTCTCCGACACAGACGCAATCTTCACCGCTGCTCATGGCCCTATCGACAAGTTCTTTGCTGAACACGGAGAGGCAAAGTTTCGTGAATTTGAAACCATAGCTCTTCGAGAAGCGATTTCGTCGCCCGGCGTTGTTGCAACCGGGGGCGGGGCGGTACTAAGTGATGAATCGAAGGCACTATTGGCCACCACAACCGTAATTTATTTGGCTACCGACGGCAAACACATTGCGTCACGGTTGGCACACGGGAATAGACCATTGCTAAAGAATGGCATGTCAGATTGGCGTCGTATTTATGACGCACGTAAGTCCACCTATGAGCAGGTGGCAGACTTTACTGTTGACACTTCAAGTACTCCGTTGGCAACCACGATTGCTCAGATTCGAGAAAAGGTAGGGCGCTGATGACTAAGCGCATTCAGGTCAGCGGTCAAGATCCTTACGAGGTTATTATCGGGCGGGCTTTGCTAAATGAAGTTCCTGCAACTCTAGGCACCAGTGTTAAGAAAGTGCTAATCGTTCATCCGATTGCTCTTACAGCATCTGCTGAAACATTGCGCGAAACCCTTGAGGGCGCTGGTTTCGAATCCATTCTCGCCGGAGTTCCAGATGGCGAAGATTCAAAGCGAGTCGAAGTAGCTGCGTTTTGTTGGGGCATCATGGGTAAAGCGGATTTCACCAGAAGTGACGCGGTAATTGGTTTTGGTGGTGGCTCAACCACCGACTTGGCGGGTTTTGTTGCCGCTACTTGGCTGCGCGGAGTGAAGCTCGTGCAAATTCCAACCACGCTGCTAGGCATGGTTGATGCAGCTATCGGCGGTAAAACCGGCATCAACACCAGCGAGGGTAAGAATTTGGTTGGCGTCTTTCACGCGCCCGCTGCCGTTATCATCGACCTGGACACGCTGCAGAGTTTGCCGCGCAACGAACTTTTGGCGGGATTCGCTGAAATTGTTAAGTACGGCTTTATTGCCGATGAACAGATACTTCGACTAATCGAAACTGATCAAGAGGCCGCTACTAACCCGAATTCAGCTCAATTCCAAGAGATCATCGAAAGATCAGTATCCATAAAGGCTCGGGTCGTCGGTGAAGATTTCAAAGAGGCGGGGCTGCGAGAGATTCTCAACTATGGGCACACGCTTGGTCACGCAATCGAATTGCTCGAGAGATACAAATGGCGTCACGGCGCGGCGATCTCGATCGGCATGGTTTTTGTTGCAGAGCTCGCTAGGTTGGCAGGCCGACTGGATGAAGCTGTAGTCGATCGTCATCGCTCGATTCTCACCGGTCTTGGGCTGCCAATCAGTTATCGAGGTGATCGCTGGCCACAATTGGTTGAGGCCATGCAACGGGATAAAAAGTCACGTGCAGGAGCGCTTCGATTTGTCGTACTTGATGGCGTAGCCAAGCCGACCATTATGGCCTCGCCAACCAACGAAATGCTTTTCGCAGCATTCCAAGAGATCGTCGAATAAGGGCGGTAGCCTAGAACTATGAAATCCGTGTTGGTATTGAATGGCCCAAATCTAGGGCGCCTTGGTTCGCGCGAGCCTGACATCTACGGTGCTATGGATTTTCAGGGTCTAAGCGACGCGATTTCAACAAGAGCCAAAGAGTTGGACGTCAACGCATCAGTGCGCCAGACCGATAGTGAATCAGAGCTAATTGCCTGGATACATGAGGCGGTCGATACCAAGTCCGACGTTATTTTGAACCCGGCGGCTTTCACGCACTATTCATATGCTCTTCGTGACGCGGCCGTTCAAATCACTAAAGCGGGCTTGAAGCTAATTGAAGTGCACCTGAGCAATCCACACACACGTGAAGAGTTCCGCCACAACAGCGTAATTTCGGGTGTATCTACTGGCGTTATCGCAGGTTTTGGTTCGGATTCTTACCTGCTCGCTTTGGCGCAACTAGCCGCCCGCTAGAATTAGCAAAGTTAATTTCTCTCAACTGAAACGGTGATTTTTCGTCATGGCAACATCAAACGACCTTAAAAACGGCATGGTTCTAAACATCGAAGGGCAGCTTTGGGCTGTTGTCGAGTTTCAGCATGTAAAACCTGGAAAGGGTGCTGCGTTCGTACGCTCGAAACTGAAGAACGTTATGACTGGAAAAGTTGTCGACAAGACTTTTAATGCTGGTGTAAAAGTTGAGACTGCAAACGTAGATAAGCGCGACATGACATACCTTTACAATGACGGTGAAGGTTTCGTTTTCATGGACAAAGACACCTACGATCAGGTCACTCTCAGTGCTGAAACCGTTGGCGATGCTAAGGACTACATGCTTGAGAACCAAGAAGCCGTTGTAGCTATGCACGAAGGCAATCCCATCTATGTTGAACTACCGGCATCAGTGGTTCTAGAAGTAACCTATACCGAACCGGGTCTACAGGGTGACCGCTCAAGCGGTGGCACCAAGCCCGCAACTGTTGAGACAGGCCTACAGATTCAGGTACCGCTATTTCTTGAGAACAACACCAAGGTTCGTGTTGACACCCGCACCGGTGACTACCTTGGCCGCGTCACCGACTAGTGAGCGCTAGAAGTAAATCGCGCAAGCGTGCAGTAGATGCCGTTTTCGCGGCCGACATTCGCAAAATCTCACCGTTGCAACTGCTGTCTGAAGTTGAAGAGCTTGCTGCCGACAGGCAAAATCAAGAGCCGATTTTCGATTACGCGCGACAAATCGTGACCGGTGTGGTCGAGCACCACGAGGAAATCGATGATTTGCTAGAGACTTACTCACAAGGCTGGGCGCTTGACCGCATGCCAACGTTGGATCGCGCGATTTTGCGTGTTGCGGTCTGGGAGATTCTTTATAACAGCGATGTGCCTGATGCAGTCGCGGTGAACGAGGCGGTTGAGTTGGCTAAAGAGCTGTCGACCGATGATTCCGGGTCCTTTATAAATGGTCTCTTGACCAAAATTTCCGGTACCAAGACCGCCAACTAGCCCTTGGGCTGTTAGGCTATTTGAAACATCCTTTAAAGGCCGTCCAGAGAGGCGGAGAAGGAGGCAGCGTGTCCGCACGCACCGTCTTGAGCAGCGCTGACATCGATCGCGCAGTTACTCGCATCGCTCACGAGATTCTCGAAGCTAATACCGCACTTCAAAAAAGCGGAACAGCAAATTTAGTGATTCTGGGAATTCCGACCAGGGGAGTTAAGCTCGCTGAACGAATCGCAAAGGTTATCGAACGAGCTGAACCCGGCACAGATATTGCCAAGCTGCTCGGCCGTCTAGACATAACTATGTACCGCGATGATTTGGCCGCAAACCCAACTCGCGTGGTCACGGAAACTCAAATTCCTGATCAAGGCATTGACGACAAGGTTGTGGTTTTAGTCGACGACGTGCTTTTCTCAGGCAGAACTATTCGTGCTGCACTAGATGCGCTAAACGACTTTGGCCGACCACGTGCAGTGCGGCTTGCGGTGTTGGTTGATCGTGGGCATCGCGAACTTCCGATTCGCGCTGACTTTGTAGGTAAAAACCTGCCAACAGCACGCGAAGAGCGAATTCGAGTGCAGCTTAGCGAAGTCGATGAACTTGATTCGGTGGTGATCGAGTCGTGAAAAACCTTCTTTCTGCTGCTGATCTCACTGCGGATCAGGCGATTGAGATCTTAGACATTGCCGAAGGCATGTCGAGTGTCAATGACCGCGAGATTAAGAAATTACCGACGCTTCGCGGTAAGACCGTAGTGAATCTTTTCTTCGAAGACTCAACTCGTACACGCATCTCATTTGAACTGGCCGAAAAGCGCTTGTCTGCGGACGTAATCAATTTTTCGGCTAAAGGTTCAAGTGTTTCTAAGGGTGAAAGCTTGAAAGATACTGCGCAGACCCTCGAAGCTATGGGCGCTGACGCAGTGGTGATTCGGCACGGTGCATCCGGAGCCGCAAACGTTTTGGCACACAGTGGTTGGATCAACGGAGCAATCATCAATGCGGGTGACGGAACACACGAACACCCAACTCAGGCGTTACTCGACGCTTTCACTATGCGTAAGCGCATTCACGGTGAGGCGTCAACAGGAAAATCCCTCAACGGCGTAAAAGTTGCGATTGTGGGTGACATTTTGCATAGTCGCGTGGCTAGATCGAACTTGCTTTTGCTACGCACGCTCGGGGCCGATGTGCACTTTGTTGCTCCGCCAACTTTGCTGCCGGCATACACACATAAATTAGATGCAACATTCCATTACTCGCTCGATGACGTAATTGACTCGGACAAGCCGGATGTGATCATGATGCTAAGAATTCAGCAAGAAAGAATGTCGGCGTCATACTTCCCAACACAGCGCGAGTATTCGAAATTCTGGGGCATGAACATCGACCGAATGAATCGCATGAAATCTGGAGCAATAATCATGCACCCAGGCCCGATGAACCGAGGGCTAGAAATTGACGCCGCTTCGGCGGATTCACCGCGTTCAACAGTTTTAGAGCAGGTAGCCAATGGCGTCTCGGTACGCATGGCCGTGCTGTATTCACTTCTATCGGCAGACAAGGAATAACCATGGCTATTGTTTTGAAGAATGTTTCGATTCTCGGTGGTGCATCGCAAGATATTTTGATCTCTGGTGAACAGATCGAGGCAATAGGTTCAAACCTGACTGGTAACGAAGTTATCGACTGTAATGGTTTGATCGCCCTGCCTGGTTTCGTTGACTTGCACACCCACCTTCGTGAGCCTGGTTTTGAGCAGAGCGAAACCGTTCTAACTGGCTCACAGTCCGCGGCGTTAGGTGGTTTCACGGCAGTTCATGCAATGGCAAACACTATGCCGGTAGCCGACACCGCGGGTGTTGTTGAGCAGGTGGCAACTCTCGGTAAAGAAGCTGGCTACGTCGATGTGTTTCCAATCGGTGCTGTGACCGTTGGTCTCGAAGGCAAACACCTTGCCGAACTTGGTGCAATGGCTAAGTCTCGCGCCGCTGTTCGGGTATTTTCTGACGACGGAAAATGTGTGCACGATCCGGTAATCATGCGCCATGCGTTGGAATACGTGAAGGCTTTTGATGGTGTCATTGCACAGCATGCACAAGATCCACGCATGACCGAAGGCGCTCAGATGCACGAGGGCGCCATAAGCGCTGAATTAGGTTTGGCTGGCTGGCCTGCAGTAGCAGAAGAATCAATCATTGCTAGAGACGTACTGCTTGCACAGCACGTTGATTCTCGTATTCACATTTGCCACCTGTCTACATCCGGTTCCGTAGAGATAATCCGCTGGGCCAAAGCCAAGGGAATCAAGGTTACGGCTGAGGTGACCCCGCATCACTTATTGCTCACCGATGACTTGGCTCGCAGCTACAACGCGGTTTACAAGGTCAACCCGCCATTGCGCACTCAGGCCGATGTTTTGGCATTGCGAGAGGCCCTGATCGACGGAACTATCGACATTATTGCTACCGATCACGCACCGCACCCTATCGAATCGAAGGATTGCGAATGGAATGCAGCCGCCTTTGGCATGCTCGGTCTCGAGACTGCCGCATCGATTGCACAGGAAGTGTTAATTGAAAGCGGAAAATCAAATTGGAAACGTCTTGCCGAGGTGTTGTCTATCAAACCCGCTGCTATCGCCGGGGATCCGAATCAGGGTCAGGAAATCGTTGTCGGAAGCATGGCTAACCTCACGCTCATCGACCCGAAGGTGATGAGAAGGGTAGTTGCCGAAAGCGCTTCTAAGTCAGTAAACAATCCGTATGTTGGCCTAGAGCTCCCAGGCAAGGTTGTGCACACGATTTACCGTGGATATCTGACCGTTCGCGATTCAGCCTTGGCTAAAGAGGGTCGTAAATGATCAAGACAGACATGGCGATTATTTCAGCGACCCTATTTGCAACTTTAGTTTCACTGGCTTGGCTAGGTTGGTCCCGTCGCACCAAGGCTCAAAACTCGAAGTATTCTCGACCTCTTGAGGCGTTGGAGTACTTCGGCGAAAAACTTGCCGAGGCAAAGGCCTTTTATGTTGCGACCACCACCGCTGAGAATCACCTAGAGCGAGTAACTGCACACGGCTTAGGTCACCGCGGCAATGCGTCAGTGTTCGTATTTAGTGAGGGCGTACTCATTGTTCGACAAGGGGAAAGGCCACTTGCGATTGCCAGGGAACAGTTAGTGAGCGTTTACCG
>JBEGRY010000023.1:0-13493 GCA_041180265.1 Actinomycetota bacterium
TTCGGTTCCAAAATCCCTCGGGAGGCTTTCCGATGTGTTCATCTCGGCACTTGGATCAATTACCGGCAAGCACAATCGACTGGCGCTACCGAAATCCTCAAAGACTTGTGTGGTGCTGGTCGATGGTCTGGGAACTAAGAATTTGGAATATCGTGCCGGCCACGCTCCATTTCTTGTTGAGGCGCTAAAGGCATCTAGTTCAATAAGTTGTGGATTTCCAAGTACCACGGTCACTAGCATCGCAAGCTTTGCCACCGGTTTACGTGCTGGTCAACACGGCTTGGTCGGTTATCAAATACTCGATTCAAAAACTCAACTGCCGCTTAACGTACTTACCGGAATGACGACCGAGCAGGCGCTCGAGATGCAGCCAAATCAAACTGTCGCCGAACTCGCCAGCCAATCAGGGGTGCAGGCTTATTGCATTGGTCCCGGCGAATATGAAAACTCTGCTTTCAGCGTCGCCACCATGCGCGGGGCCAAGTACGTTGCAGCTAAAACTTTCGATGATCGAGTGACCGCAGCGCTAGAAATTCTTGGTCGAGCAGAAAAAGCCCTGATCTATTTTTACGTGCCAGAGCTGGATCAGACCGCACACGCGTTTGGCTCTAGATCCGGGGAGTGGGTTGCCAAACTCGAGGATCTTGATTCGGCCATGAGCCGTCTTACCAAAAAACTGCCCGCCGGCAGTGGACTTTTGGTCACAGCCGATCACGGAATTATCGACATTTCACACGATAAGCAGATTTACCTTGATGAATTTGAAGGGCTCGACTCACTTGTCTCGGTCGGCGGAGACCCGCGAGTTTTGTTTTTGTACCTTGGGCATGAACCAAACCAGGCACAAATCGATGAACTCCAGGCCTGGCTGGGAAAGCGCGTTTTCGTTGCGACGCGGCAGCAAATTATCGACGCCGGTTGGTACTCAGAAGTTTCCGATGCTGCAAAATCGCGAATGCCTGATTTGTTTTTAATTTCAGTAGGTGAGTGCGCGCTTTATCACCGTAAATTTGCAAAACCAAAGAGCTTGCAAATGATTGGGCAGCACGGCGCATTATCTCCAGAGGAACTAACTGTTCCGCTGATTAAACTCGGCGCTTTTAGTCCTCGGCTTTAGTTCCGAAAACGATTTCATCCCAGCTAGGCATTGCGGCCCTGCCTTTGCGGCTGGCTGCTGGCTTATTTTCTTCAGCTTGGTCATCGTTCGCAACCGGTTCCGGGGTTGCAACTTCTGCTACTAGCTTAGGTTCTGCAACAGGTGCTTCAATGTCGATAACTCGAAGGCCCTGAGTTGCTGGGTGCGCTTCAAGGTTTGTGTCACTGCGTTCGTTGCGCTTGCGACGCAGGGCCTCAAGAAGATCTGCGGTGGCGCTAAGCGATTCAGGTTCCAAGCTTTGTTTTGGTGTCGGAATGCTAACCGGCGCAGAAGCCACCGGAGCAAGCTCAGGTTCTGGTGCGATGTCCACTACCGGCGCCACAGCGACTGGAGTTTCATCGACCGAGCCGCGACCTATAGGAATTACGTCTTCAAAAACTTGTGTCTCTTGCTGTGTCGCTAGGTCAACAGTCTTAAGTTTTGGAATGACGCTATTGTTCAAGGTTTCTTGGCTTGAAAGCGTGACCGCGGTTTCACTTTCCGGAGAAAGCGTTAGGTGCCGCGGGTCGAAAGACCAGGTAGCGCTGCCTGCAGCTCCATTCAGCTGGTAATTCGCGGTGATGTGCCAACGCATCGGTTCAAGTCGTTCAGCATTCCAGAAGATGCCCGAGGCACCACTGGTTACTAATCTCGAGTTGATAATTTCGCCGAATTCAATCTGGTTCGTGTCGCTGTAGCGATCGCCGGCAATAGTTAGGCGAACACTAAGTGCAGAATCGACCATGTGTTTCAATTCGGCGATTACCGGTGCGGCAAATTTTTCGATGTAGTCGAACTGGGCGCCTGATCGCTTGACTAGTTCGTCAATAGTTGCGCCATTGCGAATTTCGTCTTGAATTTCGCGGGGAGTTATTGAAACAGAGTCTAGAAGTTGCTGGGGTTCTCTCTTGATTGAGGCGCGAACCGACTCGTCAATCAAAAGTCGGTACTTTTGGCCATCTTGAGCTTCGAGTACTAGGTAGTCGCCGTCGGTTTCGAAAAGGCGAATATCGTCCATGTGGAACCCTCCTTCTAGTCAAAGTTTGCCACCAGAGTCCCCTAAATCCTTGCTAGTAAATGGGTGTGCCGTGTTCGGCTAGAAAAGATTTCTGCGTATACTCGGCCTTGCAAGTTTGCATTTGTGCAGATTCTGATGCACACTATGCAGGCCCAAGGTCACAAAGGAGAGGCAACGCCAAATGGCAACGGATTACGACGCACCTAGAAAGAACGACGACGATACCGAGTCGATCGAGGCAATCAAGGAGCGCATTCCAGACAAACTATCTGGAGTGGTTGACGCTGATGAAGATCACGGCGAAGGTTTCGCGATTCCCGATCTTGTCTCGTCTGAAGACCTAGACGTAGTCGTTCTTCCGGCGCAAGATGATGAATTCACCTGCTCTGAATGCTTCATCGTTAAGCACCACTCTTTGCTGGCTCCAAAAAAAGGCAAATACGGCAAAGTTTGCATAGAGTGTGCTAGCTAACTATTTCTTTAGAAGCTTTAACAGGACTTCGGCAGCCCTGGTGCTGAAAATCCAATAGGGCGTAGGATCTGTCGCATCCGTGATTTCCACGCGAACCAGAGTTCGCACTGATGGCTGCAACTTTATAAAAGCTCGAGCGTTCAGTTCGGGGCCAAGTTCCCTAAAGGCTTCACTTTTATTTATCGCTCTGGCTTTGCCCAGATACTTACGCTCGATGCTCGCGTTGCCCACGGTCAAGTGCGTCTTGGTCAATTCGATCTTTGGAGCGGCGGCACACTGGAGAGCCCACACAACAATCGCAAGTATGGCGCCAATCAGCCAGCCCAGATTAGGGTCCAACGGCGACAGGGTAAGCCATGCAGCCGGAATCAATAGTGTTGCCGGCAAAAAGCTGGCAAAACTGGGCAAAACGCGCTCTGAATGCAAGTTCAGTTCGTTTGCTACACGTTGACTCATGGTTCTAGATTACGCTCTAATGCGTGACCGAGAATATTCCAGTGCTTATCGTCTGTGACGATGCTTACTTACCTATTTATGCTCAACCAGGCGATGCCGGTGCGGATTTGCGTTCGCGCGTATCAGCAATCGTGCCTGCGATGGGTCGTTGTTTAATTCCAACCGGCGTCTCGATTGCTTTGCCAAACGGATACGTAGGTTTAGTGCACCCACGATCTGGGTTGGCGCACAAAAGCGGCATCACCGTGCTCAACACTCCGGGCACGATAGATGCCGGCTATCGTGGCGAAATTGCAGTAAATCTTTACAACTCGACTAATGAGGATTTTGCAGTCGAACCGGGTGACCGGATTGCGCAGATATTAATTCAACGAGTCGAAGTTGCGCAGTTCGTTCGCGTCGAGAAACTTCCTGAGAGTCATCGGGGCGATGCTGGTTTCGGATCGACCGGAAAAAAGTAAACGATGAACGTATACGCGAACGAGAAGTCTGCTCCGACAGACCGTGCTACCGCTGGACCATTCGACATCGAAGAGGTCACCCAGGTCATTCCTTATGTTGACTTTGGCTCGGTGCGCGTTCCATCGCGTGAAGATTTGCAGTTGCGCCTTGAAGTAGAAGAAGGATCGCAACGCATTGTGGCAATCAGCATGGATTACCTTGGCTCTTCTCTGCAGCTACAGGCATTTGCAGCGCCAAAGAACGAGGGCATTTGGCACGAGATTAGGGCTCAAATGCGCGAAAGCATTAAGGCCCAGGGTGGTGAAACCGAAGAGCGGGTTGGATCGCTCGGCCCAGAACTAATCGCGCGAATTCCGCTGCTCGACGAGTCTGGTGTAAAGGCCGGATTCAGACTTGCACGCTTTGTCGGCATCGATGGCCCGCGTTGGTTCTTGCGCGGTGTAATTGGCGGGGCAGCGCTAAATGATGCACGAGCAGCAGCCGACATCGATGACCTGTTCAGATCTATCATTGTTGTGCGCCCAGACGCGCCGCTTCCTCCGAAAGACCTGCTTCCACTTGTAATTCCTGGTGGCACTATCGCACCACCTAGGACTGTTTAATTGACTGATCCAAAAGCTGCCGCTGCCGCAAGGCTTGGTTTACACAATCAAGACGGCAAGCTAAATCTGACAAAGACATCGTTGCTTGCGTCGGTTGGTGGGCCATTGGGTATCGCGGAGGCAATAATTCCGTCGACCGTTTTCGTGATCATGATTGCCATCACTAAGAACACAGTTGCGTCGGTGCTAACCGCAGCTGGCTTGAGTGCAATCTTTCTAATTCGTCAAATAATCGCTAAAAAACCCTTGACCCAGGCAATCGCCGGTGCGGTAGGAATCGCGATCAGCGCATTTCTTCCGCTACGCGAGGGTGGGCAGGCAGCCGATTACTTCATCCAAGGTTTCATAACCAACGCAGTTTATTTCGCCGTTCTTTCAGCATCAGTCTTGGTGCGTTGGCCAATTATCGGGGTACTTGCCGGTTTGTTGCTGGGTGAGGGTACGGCCTGGCGTAAAGACAAGGCGCAGCTGCGCAGGTTTACCGTGGCCACGCTGGTCTGGATCGCTCTGTTTGCTGGCCGCCTTATTGTGCAGGTACCGCTTTATTTCGCCCAACAGACGGAACTGCTGGGTATCTTCAGAATTGCCATGGGAACACCTCTATATGCCCTGTGTATTTGGTTCACGTGGCTGCTTATCAGGGGAATCATTACCACCCGCCGCTAGTGGTATTTTTATAGGAACAAGCAAGTTAGGAACGACATAGATGTCAAAGGTAAACAGCTTCGGCTCATCAGATCTGCTTAAGGTTGGCTCAAAGGAATACCGAATCTTTAGATTGAATTCTGTAGATGCCAAGACCTTGCCTTACAGCCTAAAGATTTTGCTTGAAAATCTACTTCGCACCGAAGATGGCGCCAACATTACCAGTGAGCACATCAATGCTTTGGTCAACTGGGATCCAAGCGCCGAGCCTGACGTTGAAATTCAGTTCACACCTGCACGTGTCATCATGCAGGACTTCACCGGTGTTCCTTGTGTGGTTGACCTTGCCACAATGCGCGAGGCCGTTGCCGAACTTGGCGGCGACCCGAAGCGAATCAACCCTCTTGCACCTGCCGAATTGGTAATTGACCATTCGGTTCAGATCGACGTAGCTGGTAGCGCAGATGCTTTTGAGCGCAACGTTGAATTCGAATACAACCGTAACGGAGAGCGCTATCAGTTCTTGCGTTGGGGTCAAACCGCTTTTGACGACTTTAAGGTGGTTCCACCGGGCACTGGAATTGTGCACCAGGTAAACATTGAGTATCTAGCCCGCACCGTAATGGCGCGTGAGGTGAATGGCGAGATGCAGGCCTACCCAGACAGCTGTGTTGGTACAGACTCGCACACCACAATGGTCAACGGTCTTGGTGTTCTTGGCTGGGGTGTTGGCGGTATCGAAGCCGAGGCCGCGATGCTGGGTCAACCTGTTTCTATGTTGATTCCTAAGGTTGTTGGTTTCAAACTAACCGGAAAAATTGCAACTGGAGTCACCGCTACCGACGTAGTGCTAACCATCACTGAAATGCTGCGTAAGCACGGAGTGGTGGGCAAGTTCGTTGAGTTCTATGGTGCTGGTGTTTCATCGGTTCCGCTTGCTAACCGTGCGACTATCGGAAACATGAGCCCTGAGTTTGGTTCAACTGCTGCAATGTTCCCAATCGACGATGTGACACTCGATTACCTTCGTGTGACCGGTCGTTCGCAAGAGCAAATAGATTTGGTTGAGGCCTACACAAAGGCCCAGGGGCTCTGGCATGATCCAAGCATCGAACCTAGATTTAGCGAATACCTAGAGCTCGATCTTGCTACCGTGGTGCCTTCAATTGCCGGACCAAAGCGCCCACAAGACCGCATTGTGCTTAGCAAAGCAAAGGAATCGTTCGCGAAGCACATTCCAACTTATTCAGCGCAAGTATCAAAGCCAACAGCTGTTCACGGTAAAGACTTCGCGCTAGACAATGGTCACGTTGCAATCGCTTCGATCACTTCGTGCACCAATACATCTAATCCTTCGGTAATGTTGGCTGCTGGTCTGGTAGCTCGCAAGGCTGTGGCCAAGGGTCTTAAGGCAAAACCGTGGGTAAAGACCTCGCTTGCGCCTGGTTCAAAAGTTGTCACCGAGTACTACAACAAGGCCGGTTTGACCAAAGACCTTGATGCTCTTGGCTTCAACCTAGTTGGCTACGGCTGCGCTACTTGCATTGGAAACTCTGGCCCGTTGTCAGATGAAATTTCACAGGCCATCAACGACAACGACCTTGCAGTCACTGCAGTGTTGTCTGGTAACCGAAACTTCGAAGGCCGTATCAGTCCTGACATCAAGATGAACTACCTAGCCTCACCACCGCTAGTTATTGCGTATGCATTGGCTGGAACCATGGACTTTGACTTCGACGCCGACTCACTTGGCGATGACAGCGATGGTAACCCGGTTTACCTAAAGGACATTTGGCCAACTGCCGAAGAAGTTCAGTCAACAATCGATTCTTCAATCAACTCTGAAATGTTCAAGACTCAGTACGCCGGCGTATTTGAGGGTGACGACCGCTGGAAGTCTCTGCCAACTCCAAAGGGTGCGGTGTTCGAATGGGATGCCAAGTCAACCTACGTACGCAAACCTCCTTACTTTGATGGCATGAAAAAAACCCCGGATGCCGTTAAAGACATCAAGGGCGCGCGCGTGCTTGCAAAGCTTGGTGACTCGGTGACCACCGACCACATCAGCCCAGCGGGTTCGATTAAGGTCGATTCACCAGCCGGACAGTACTTGACCGAGCATGGAATCTCTCGCGTCGACTTCAACAGCTACGGCTCTCGCCGCGGAAATCACGAAGTTATGATCCGTGGAACCTTCGCGAACATTCGTTTGCGCAACCAACTGCTTAATGATGTTGAAGGTGGCTACACTCGCGACTTCACCAAGGCCGACGGACCGCAGTCATTCATCTATGATGCTTCGAGCAACTACCAAGCCCAGGGAACACCTTTGGTAATTCTTGGTGGCAAGGAATACGGTTCGGGTTCTTCTCGTGACTGGGCTGCAAAGGGCACAAGCCTGCTTGGCGTTCGCGCGGTAATCACTGAAAGCTTTGAGCGAATTCACCGCAGCAACCTTATTGGCATGGGTGTGTTGCCGCTTCAGTTCCCTGCGGGGCAGAGTGCAGATTCACTTGGCCTTGATGGAACCGAGGAATACGAAATCACCGGAATCGAAGAACTTAACAACGGCACAACTCCGAAGACTGTTCACGTGGTTGCAAAGCCTTCGGCACACTCGCCTGCGGGTAAGTCAATAGTTGATTTCGACGCAGAGGTGAGAATTGATACACCTGGGGAAGCCGACTACTACCGTAACGGTGGAATTCTTCAGTACGTATTGCGTTCACTGGTCGCTTAGAACTATGGGTCTGCTTCAGGGAATCAAAGGTCCTCGTGACCTTGATTCGCTGAGCCCGGCCGAACTAATTCAGCTCTGTGCCGAGATTAGAAACGACCTAATCGAGGCTGTTTCTAAGACAGGTGGTCACCTGGGCCCAAACCTGGGTGTCGTCGAAACTACGGTTGCAATTCACAGGGTCTTCGATTCACCTAAAGACGCAATCATTTTCGACACCGGGCATCAGTCTTACGTGCATAAAATGCTGACTGGCCGAAGTGATTTATCGACACTCCGACAGAAAAACGGAATTGCCGGTTATCCTCAGCGCGCCGAGTCTGAACATGACATTGTTGAAAGCTCACACGCGTCTTCTTCGCTTTCCTGGGCCGACGGTATTGCAAAGGCCTTTAAGCTGACCCAACAGAATGATCGACACGTTGTTGCCGTGATTGGCGACGGTGCTCTAACCGGCGGCATGGCCTGGGAAGCGCTGAACAACATCTCTGATGACAACGATCGAAAGCTTGTCATCGTTGTGAACGATAACGGGCGTAGTTATGCGCCAACCATCGGTGGTTTTGCACGATACCTAAATAACGTTCGCACCGATGCAAACTATCGCCGCCTTTACAAGTTCAGCAAGAAACTTTTTTACAAATTCGGAGTGCCGGGTCGCCTGATTTATTCGGCAGCCAGAGGAGCTGGCAAGGGGCTGCTTGCAGCTTTCGCACCGAAAGCAATGTTTCCGAATCTTGACATCAAGTACATCGGCCCCGTAGATGGGCACGACTTAGCGGCAATGGAACAGGCTCTGACCCAAGCAAAGCGATACGGCAGTCCAGTTATTGTGCACGCCATGACTCAAAAGGGAAAAGGTTTTGATCCGGCACTGATGCACGAGGGTGATCAGTTCCACGCGGTAGGCAAGATCGACCCGACCTCAGGTGAATCCCTTGAGGAATCAACCGCTGACACCTGGACCAGTGTTTTCGGAAGCGAGCTTGTGAAGATTGCTAGTGAGCGAGAAGATATTGTCGGAATCACTGGTGCGATGATGATCCCGGTTGGGTTCGAAGAATTTTCGAAGAAGTTTCCAACCCGAGTTTTTGATGTGGGTATTGCGGAACAGCACGCGGTAACTTCGGCCGCCGGTATGGCTTTCGGAGGCTTACACCCGGTAGTCGCTGTGTATGCGACGTTCATCAACCGCGCGTTCGACCAAGTGCTAATGGATGTTGCCTTGCACAAAGCAGGCGTGACTATGGTGCTAGACAGAGCCGGTGTCACCGGGCCTGATGGTGCAAGTCACCATGGCATGTGGGATCTCTCGGTACTTCAGGTCGTGCCGGGGATTCGAATTGCTGCTCCGCGTGATTCCCAGCGCCTTCGCGAAGAACTTCGTGAGGCGGTACAGGTATCCGATGCTCCCACCGTTTTGCGTTTTTCCAAGGGTTCGGTCGGCGCCGAAATAGCGGCTCTACGTCGCACGAACGATGGCGTCGATGTGCTTTCCGAGGCTGCGGCAAAAGATGTTCTAATTCTCTCGGTTGGCGCGATGGCGCCGATAGCGCTGCAGGTTTCTAATTTGCTTGCTGCCCAGGGAATTGGCGCGACTGTTATTGATCCACGATGGGTTGTACCGGTACCAAAGTCTGTCGTAGATATGTCGAGTCAACACCGCTTGGTAGTGACCATCGAAGACGGCGTCAAAGTCGGCGGAATCGGAACGCGCGTTCGACAAGATATGCGAGCCGCTCAAGTTGATACGGCGCTAAATGAGGTTGGCTTACCGGATGAGTTTCTAGAGCATGCTAGTCGCAACGAGATTCTTGAACGTGTTGGCCTAACCGCCCAAGCGATCGCTCGAGATATTGTGGCCCAGGTACTTGGGGCCCGTGTACCGCACGCCCGCCCGTTAGACGAGGCTACTCAGTCTTCTGATCAGCTTCAGTAACTGCTTGAAGTATTACTTCGCTCACTAAAGCAATTTGCCAACCCCTGGCGCCTAAGGCCTTTAGTGCCAACGCGATACTCTCTGCGGTGCGTTCCATAGGTGGTTCCCAGCAGATTTGTCGAACAAATTCAGGTGTAATCAAGTTTTCTAAAGGTAGCTTGTTTGATTCAGCAAGCTCGGTAAGTGCTGCCCGAACTGCCTTCAGGCGACGATCTGCCTCTGGAAAACGATTCGGCCAGGTTCGATGGTTTGGAATTCCGGTGCTCGGCAACTTAAGTGGCGGAAGTTCGCGTGCACTTTGCCCAGCCAGTATTGCCGTCCACCAGGTATCTAGATAAGTTCGCGAAGCTCGACCGGTGAAGGTTTTAGAGCTTGCTAGTTCTGGCTTAGATTTCGGTGGAGTCTTTGCAACACCAACAATAGAAATATCGGGAATTAGCCGACCGGGTGAAACATCCAATTTCTTTGCTAGATCTTCACGTGCCTGCCACAACTCTTTGGCAATGGCAAGTGCACGTGCTTCGCGAATCTCATGCATGCCTGTCATCGATCGCCAGCGATCTTGTTTGGGTGCTTTCGGCTGCGCCTCAACAATTGCCGTGAATTCCTCATTCGCCCAAGCCAATTTCTGCTGCTCAGTTAATACCTGTCGCATGCCCTCTCGAAGTTCGATCAGTACGTCTACATCTAGAGCGGCGTAATTTAGCCAATCTTTCGCAAGCGGGCGAGTGCTCCAGTCGACGGCGGAGTGTTCCTTCGCTAATCGAATACTAAGTATTTGCTCGGTTACGGCTCCGAGTCCAACACGTTCAAAGCCGGCCAGTCGTGCGGCAAGTTCGGTATCGAAAATCGAATTTGGCTCTAGACCAAGTTCCTTGAGGCATGGAATATCTTGACTGGCCGCATGCAAAATCCATTCGCTGGCATTAATTGCTTCGGCAAGTCGCGTGAAGGCCACAGGGTCTGCGTCATTAATCGCTATCGGATCAATCAGATAAATCGGAGTGCCGGCTCGGTGAATCTGAATCAGGTAAGCCCGTTGACTGTACTTGAAGCCAGAGGCACGTTCGGCATCAATAGCAATCGGCCCCTCGGCGGCTGCAAGAATTGAGACCGCGTTATCGAACGTGTCAAGGTCATCGACTAGCACAACAGCATCGACACGAGGATGCTCCAAAAGGGGGAGCTGGGGTACTTCTTCGGTCATCTAGAGTTTTTGTGTTCGAACGACGAAACACCGGCAGGCAGATTTGGGAATCCAGACATTATGCACACCAGGTCTTGCCAAGCTTCAAAGTGACACTTTGCATCTGTGTCTGTTGGAGACCAGGATGCTCGCATTTCTAGTTCAGCGTGATCACTTTGACCGCTGAGCGAACCGTAGCCTGAAGATATAACGCGTGTGGCTGTTCCAGCGGCGTTAGTGAAATTTGCGTTCCTGTTGATTAGCGCCTCGTTCAACCAGGCCCAAGAAACATCAGAGATTTGTTCGTCGGCACCGATGTCAGTTTCCAGCGGTGATTTTGCAAAACAGATGACTCGAAAACGCGACTGCCAGGCTTCTTGTTCATTGGTGTCCCAGAGCAGTACGAAGCGCCCAGTGCCCAAATCTGACGCTAAGTCGGCAACTTTAGAATCTACATTCGCAGCAATTGCTACGGCGTGGGTGGCAAGGTTGGCTGGCGCTGTGATCTGTTCGATGGAAAGCTCTTCTCGAAAATTCGCAGAGCGAAGCGAATCTACCGCAAGCCTAAACTCGGGTGAGGTTCCCTCTGGAAGTTCGATTTCAATCATCGTGACTAGGCTAGGCCGCTGCTTTGCCTGTCACTGTTAGCCACGCCGCCTAGTGGCGCATCAAGACGGCCTGGATAACCAAATTTCCGCCAAACACCTGTGTCTTTAATTCGCTCACGGTCACATCAGGCAAAATGGCGTCGATAAATAGCTTTGGGTCTAGATCTTCAGGTGCCGAGCTTCCGGTAACACTTAGCACCAACTCAAGTTGGTTAAGGCTCTGAGCTAATTCTTTCAAAGTGCCAAGCCCGCCCTCGAATAGCGGGCTGCTGAAACCTTTGTCTGCAATCTTTCTGGTTAGACACAAACCTAGGTCTGTATCAGCACAGTTGATTATGAAGTTGCCCCCGGCGCCGATGAAAAGTTCGAGTCCAGCAAGCTTTTCTGGACTTTTAGTCAAGACAGCAATCGGTGCGTGTTTAGAGCCACGATAGTTCTCATCTCGAGCTGTTTTACCCGTGGTCACAATCACATCGGCAGCCTTGCGCAGGGCAATTAGAGTCTCTTTGTCTTCGGTGTTACTAATGTTTGAAGATTTGCCAATGCGATAGAAGTCTTCTGTTGTATTGAGATCGTGGGGCAGCACCAGGCTTGCTCGCCAGCCCCTAAATACTTCGAATTCCAACTAGACCGACTTCTCGCGTACCTGACGCTTAATGCGAGCAAGCATCGCACGCATTCCTCGCATTCGAAGCGGTGAGACCGCCTCGCTTAGACCAAGTTTGCTCGGAAAGTCATCGTCAGCATCAAGAACGTGTTCAACCGATAGCCCATCAAGCGCTGCATGCAGAATGCTGGCAAAGCCTCGCGTTGTCGGTGCTTCTTCCGGGGCGGTAAAGAAAAGATTCACTTTTCCTTCTTGAACCTCGACGAATAAGAACACCGGTGATTGGCATTCCTCCACGCGCTCGAGTAGGTCGGGGTGCTCTGCATATCGGGGAGGAAGCGGCGGTAAGTTTTCGCTGAATTCGAGTAGCAGGCCTAGGCGATCCTTAATTGAGATCTCTCTAAAGTCTTCAATCAGAGACTCAATGCTTTCGCGTTTTTCGGTCACGACTCTATGCTGCGCTTGGGGCTAGGCCTGGCTCTGTTCCCTTTGTGATTGGAACACCAACTAGGCTGCCCCATTCAGTCCACGAGCCGTCGTAGTTGCGCACATTCTTGAAGCCAAGCAAGTAGTTGAGTGCGAACCAGGTGTGGCTTGAACGCTCGCCAATTCTGCAGTAGGCAATCACGTTGTCGCCCGCCTTTAGTCCGGCCTCGTCTAAATAAATAGCTTCTAGTTCAGCGCGGGTCTTAAATGCACCGTGTTCACCAACCGCTTTTGCCCATGGAACAGATTTGGCTGTCGGAATGTGTCCGCCGCGCAGCGCACCTTCTTCTGGATAAGCAGGCATGTGTGTGCGTTCTCCTGAATATTCTTCAGGTGATCGAACGTCGATCATTGGGTTGCCGAAGTGCTTAAGAACATCGTCGCGGAATGCGCGCAGTGTGGAATCGTCGCGCTTGACAACTGGGTAATTGGTAGGGGCAATACTTGGCTGATCTTTGGTCAACTCTCGACCTTCGGCGATCCACTTATCGCGACCGCCATCTAGAAGCCTCACATCGGCGTGACCAAAAAGCTTGAAAACCCAAAGGGCGTATGCAGCCCACCAGTTACTCTTATCTCCGTAAAGCACAACCGTGGTATCCGGAGAGATGCCCTTGCTTGATAGAAGTTGTGCAAATGCCTGATCGCTTACGTAGTCACGCGTAACCGGATCGTTTAGGTCGGTGTGCCAATCTATTTTTACGGCACCAGGAATGTGGCCTACTTCATATAGCAAGACGTCTTCATCTGATTCCACGACAATTAGTCCGTCAGCGTCAAGATTCTGAGCTAACCATTCGGTAGACACCAGAACCTCTGGGTGAGCATATTCAGCGAATTTGGCGTTGTTTTCGAACTCGACAGGCATGTCTGGTTAATCCTTTTTAGTTGTTGTTATCCTCATCTAGGTTAACTTATTCGCGGATTTATCGAAATGGTCAGGTCATAATTGGCAATCAAAGGGTCTGAATTTCGCAGTCTGGTGGGCTTCAATCCCAGCGCCTCGACGGCAACTCTGTTGTCTGAGCTGATTCCACCGAGGGAATTTGCGCTTGCTAGCTTCGATAACTTCATTCCTCACCAGGAATTTGCCAGCCAGGCATCGGCCCTCGAATTGGCCAAAAAGTTCAGTAAAGGCAC
>JBEGRY010000024.1:0-13293 GCA_041180265.1 Actinomycetota bacterium
CACATGTTTCTGCTTCGAAGATCGGCGACGGGGCATCGGTTGGCCCGTTCGCATATCTGCGCGCTGGCACCGACCTGGGCGCCGACGGCAAGATCGGAACTTTTGTGGAAACCAAGAATGCCAAGATCGGCCGCGGTTCAAAGGTTCCGCATTTGAGCTACGTGGGCGATGCCGAAATTGGTGAGGAATCAAACATCGGCGCCGGAACAATTTTTGCCAACTACGACGGCATGAATAAGCACCGCAGCAAGATTGGTTCGCACGTTCGATCTGGTTCGCATAACGTCTTCGTTGCACCTATTACGATTGAAGACGGAGCCTATACGGCAGCAGGCTCTGTGATTCGCAAAAACGTAGCCTCGGGGGAACTAGCCATGAATGTTGCACCACAGCGCAACCTCGCTGGCTGGGTCGTGGCCAATCGTCCGGGCACTAAATCTGCCGAAGCTTCGAAAAAATAAATCAACTGACAGCGGGAGCCCAATTGGAAATCACAGCGAGTAACAAAAAGCGCCTAGTGATCGTGAGTGGGCGTGCGCACCAAGCCCTCGCTGATGAAGTAGCCGAAGTGCTGGGTACCTCGGTAGTCCCTACCACCGCTTATGATTTTGCCAACGGCGAAACCTTCGTGCGATACGAAGAGTCAGTTCGCGGTGTTGATGCATTTGTGATTCAGTCGCACGCCGCTGGAATCAACAACTGGGTGATGGAACAGCTGCTTATGGTAGACGCTCTTAAGCGCGCGAGCGCAAAACGCATCACTGTAGTAGCCCCATTCTTTCCATACGCTCGTCAAGACAAGAAGCACAAGGGTCGCGAGCCAATCTCTGCTCGCTTGATGACAGACCTATTCAAGGCTGCCGGCGCGAACCGACTTATGTCGGTCGATCTGCACACTCCTCAAATTCAAGGTTTCTTTGATGGTCCGGTGGACCACCTCTGGGCACTGCCGATGTTGGCTGACCACGTTAAAGATCGTTTCGGTGACGAAGCGCTAACCGTGGTTTCACCAGATTCAGGTCGCGTTCGCGTTGCCGACATTTGGGCAGAACGCCTAGGTGCACCGCTTGCGATTATTCACAAACGTCGCGATCCAGATCGCCCAAACCAGGTCGAAGCCCATGAGCTTGTCGGTGATGTCAAGGGCCGCACCTGTCTATTGGTAGACGACATGATCGACACAGCCGGCACCATCGTGGCCGCGGCAAAGGCTTTGAAAGACAATGGCGCAGCACGAGTTATTGTGGCTGCCACTCACGCGGTGTTCTCGCACCCTGCTGTTGAGCGCCTTTCAAGTGGTGTGGTCGATGAGGTCATTGTTACCAACACCTTGCCAATCACTCCAGATAAGCAGTTCGACAATCTAACTGTGCTGTCTATTGCACCGCTGATTGCGGCCGCTATTAGTGCGGTATTTGGCGATGATTCGGTGAACAAGTTGTTCCCGGGCCACGCCTAACACTAGACTTGCTTTAGAACAACGGCGAGGGCCTCAAACGGGGCCGTTATCGACGGGGTAAATGTCTTCGACTGGTCCTCGCGTAAAACGCTTGAGTTGACAAACAGAGAAGAGAAATCATGAACACAGCAGCAAAACTAGTTGGTACCGTACGTACCAAGTTTGGTAAGGGCGCATCTCGCCAGGCACGTGCAGCAGGCCAGACACCAGCCGTTATTTACGGTCACGGATCAGAGCCTCGTCACATCACAGTTCCGGCTCACGAAGTTGCACTTATTCTTCGTCACAAGAACGCCGTTATCGACTTGACTATCAACGGCAAAGAAGAATCAGTTTTGGTAAAGAGCGCAACCAAAGACCCAGTGACTCAGGTAATTGAGCACATTGACCTTGTTGAGTTGGTCAAGGGCGAGCGTGTACACGTTGAGGTCCCTGTTCACGTAGTTGGCGAGTCGATGTCAGGCACAATCGTTGATGTTGAGCACAAGACTGTGAAGCTAGAGGTTGCTGCTACCAGCATCCCTGACTTCGTTGAAATCTTTGTTACCAAAGACAACGGCGCTGGTTTCCACATTGTTGCTTCAGATATCAAGCTGCCTGCAGGCGCAAGGATTGAACTTGCTGCCGATGAGCTGATTGCATCTGTGGTTATGACTCAGGCTGGTCACGCTGACGAAACCCCTGCTGCCGCTGCACCTGCTGCAGACGCTGCAAAGGCATAAGCTGAGCAACTCACCCTTCTTAGTAGTCGGGCTCGGTAACCCCGGGCCCGACTATTCTGCTAACCGGCACAATGTTGGTCAGATGGCATTAGCTGTTTTGGCAGATCGCTTAAGCGCAACTTTTAAAAGCCACAAATCCAACGCAGCGGTTGCCGAGGCACGCTTGGGCTACGGTGGGGCAAAGCTAATTTTGGCCAAGCCTGGTTCATATATGAACACCAGTGGTGGCCCGGTTTCATCACTGATGAAGTTTTACGACATTCCACTGCAGAACCTCATTGTTTTGCACGATGAGTTAGACATTGATGCAGCAACCATTCGCATCAAACAGGGTGGTGGGCACGCTGGCCACAATGGTCTGCGCGACATCATTTCGGCTTGTGGTTCGAATGATTTCATTCGTGTTCGGGTTGGCATTGGTCGCCCACCCGGTCGCATGGAGACCGCAGATTTCGTATTGAAAGACTTCAATTCCACCGAGCGCAAAGATTTGCCGACCACTCTAGAACTCGCTGCCGATGCAGTAGAAGAAATAGTGAACCGCGGTGTGCTCGAGGCACAGAACCGCTTCAATCCAAAGAACTAAGAGTTTTCTTTAGCTCATCGGCGATTTAGACTTATCCCGTGAGTGCAGAAAATCTCAAGGCCCTGTCGCGCCTTGCCGCGCTCATTTCGCAAGGGTATCCCTTTGCCGCTCTGCAAGCCAAAATCAAAAACCCGCGGGTAGATGTAATTGCCCCACAGGGTGCACACAGTTCACTGCTCGAAGTAATCAATCAATATCGGGCGGATGCAAAATTGTCGCAGGTTCAACTTGTGGTGCTTGCCACCGGGCGTGAGATGGAAGACACAGCCGCAGCGCTCAGAGCCATTTCACCTAATGCAGAACTTCTGGAGTTTCCGTCGTGGGAGACTCTGCCGCACGAGCGTCTAAGCCCTAGCCCCGAGACAGTGGGAAAGCGCCTGCGGGTGCTGCACCGCTTGCACGAAATCGATGCGCTGGTGACGAAAAAGAAACTTGAACACCCGGTGTTTGTACTGGCTTCGGTTCGCGCAGTTCTGCAACCAGTGGTTGCCGGTTTGGCCGAGCACCCGCCGCTGCTGTTGCAAACCGGGAAAGACTATTTACTATTCGAACTTTCACTAAAGCTAGTTGAGCTGGCTTATGAACGCGTGGACCTGGTTTCGAAGCGCGGTGAATTCGCCGTGCGCGGTGGAATCCTCGACATCTTTCCAACCACAGCAGATCACGCGATGCGATTGGAATTCTTTGGAGATGAGCTTGAAGAGATTCGCATGTTCAGTGTCTCGGACCAACGCACCATATCTGGCGATGAAGCAAAACTAAACGAATTGCAAATCTTCGCTGCTCGCGAGATCATCATTACGCCGAGCGTTGCCGCGCGTGCTCGCGAAATGATGCATGAGTTTCCGAACATTGGCACCATGCTCACTAAAATTTCTGAGGGCATGCCGGTTGACGGTATGGAGTCTCTAGCACCGGTGCTAGTCGACAAGCTGGTGCCATTCACCGATTACCTACCGGGCGAATCGCTAGTGGTGTTGCTGTCGCCAGAAAAGTCCGCGGCGCGTGCCGCAAACCTGGTAGAAACCAATGAAGAATTTCTGCACGCCGCCTGGGATGCCGCGATCGAAGGGGCTAAGGCACCAATTGACTTAAGTGCTGGCGGCTTCATGGATCTTTCCCAATTACGCGATGGCTTAGGTAAACGTCAACTCTTTACAATCTCGCAATTCGGTTCAGATGACGACACCCTAGTGAATCTAAATCTCTTTGAGATTCCAAACTTCAAGGGGCTTGACACCACGGCAATCGAGTGGCTTGAAGATCAGTCCAAGCAGGGCATGAAGATCTTGGTGGCGGCTGAGGGTCACGGAACTGTGGAACGTTTGAATGAACAGTTGAATTCGGCTTTAATCAACGCAGAGGTAGCTCAGGGCTCACTTCGCAAAGGTTTCACTGCACCAGATAGCAAAATCATTTTGCTTACCGAGGCTGAGTTCTATGGCAAGAGCAGTGCATATGTGAGTCCGCAGGTTCGCAAGCTATCGGCCAAGCGTGGTCAAGCGGTTGACCCGCTTTCACTAAAGGCCGGTGACTACGTGGTGCACGAAACTCATGGCATTGGTAGGTTCGTGGAACTGGTGCAACGCAGCAGTGGTGTTGGTCGCGGCGCACACCAGCGCGAATACCTCTTGATCGAATACGCGCCTTCAAAGCGCGGTCATCCTGGTGACACGCTTTTTGTTCCAACCGACCAGCTAGATCTTTTGACCCGCTACATCGGTGGCGAAGCTCCGGTGCTTTCCAAGATGGGTGGAAGTGATTGGACTAAAGCAAAGGGCAATGCGCGCAAGGCTATTCGCAAGATTGCCATCGACTTGGTCAAGCTCTACTCGGCGCGCATGAAGTCAAAGGGCTATGCCTTTGGCCCAGATACCCCCTGGCAGCATGAACTAGAAGAGGCGTTCGCCTATGTCGAAACCCCTGATCAATTGACGACGATTGATGAGGTTAAGGCCGATATGGAACGGGAAATTCCGATGGACCGTTTGCTGGCCGGCGATGTGGGTTATGGCAAGACTGAGGTTGCGGTGCGTGCCGCGTTTAAGGCTATTCAAGACGGAAAGCAGGTGGCGATGTTGGTGCCTACCACTTTGCTGGTGCGACAGCACACTGACACTTTTGAATCGCGCTTCGCCGGTTTTCCGGTGACGGTTCGTTCACTGTCTCGTTTTCAGACCGAGAAAGAGGTAAAGGAAACTTTGCGTGGTCTTGCCGACGGCAGCGTCGACATGGTCATCGGTACGCATCGACTTCTTTCAAACAACGTGAAGTTCAGGCAGCTCGGCCTAATCATCATCGATGAAGAGCAGCGCTTCGGTGTCGAGCACAAAGAAAAGCTAAAAGAATTGAAAACTAACGTTGACATTTTGTCGATGTCAGCAACCCCGATTCCACGCACCTTGGAAATGGCAATCACCGGAATTCGTGAAATGTCGACCCTTGCCACTCCACCAGAAGAGCGAC
The DNA here is from genome assembly GCA_041180265.1 of Actinomycetota bacterium. Classification (GTDB taxonomy): domain Bacteria; phylum Actinomycetota; class Actinomycetes; order Actinomycetales; family Microbacteriaceae; genus Rhodoluna. Next base: position 5,234 of record JBEGRY010000024.1, read on the forward strand.
ACCCGATTCTCACCTACATCGGCGGTTATAGCGAGAAGCAGGTTGCCGCTGCCATCAGGCGCGAGCTTATTCGTGAGGGTCAGGTTTTCTTCGTGCACAATCGAGTGAGCACCATTGAAAAGGCAGCTAATGATTTGGCAGCGCTTGTGCCCGAGGCTCGTATTGCGGTTGCGCACGGGCAAATGTCTGAGAGCGCGCTAGAGCAGGTTGTTGTTGATTTCTGGGAACGCAAATTTGATGTTCTAGTCTCAACCACAATTATCGAAACTGGCATCGACATTCCAAATGCAAATACGTTGATCGTTGATCGAGCTGAGAACTTTGGCCTAAGTCAGTTGCACCAGATTCGTGGGCGAGTGGGTCGAAGTCGCGAGCGTGCATATGCATATTTCTTCTATGACCCTTCGAAACCATTAACCGAAACCGCGCATGATCGACTTGCAACAATTGCACAAAACAACGAACTTGGTGCCGGCATGCAGGTTGCACTTAAGGATCTTGAAATTCGTGGTGCGGGCAATCTACTGGGCGGTGAACAATCGGGTCACATTGCCGGTGTGGGTTTCGATCTTTACTTGCGAATGATTGGCGAAGCGGTGGCTGACTTCAAAGGGCAAAAAATTGAAGCACCTGCTGAACTAAAACTCGAATTGCCGGTGGATGCTCACATTCCAAGCACATACATCGATAGCGAGCGGCTGCGCCTTGAGGCTTATCACAAGCTCTCGGCGGCAAGCGGTGAACTAGGTACCGTCGATCAGCTGCAGGCAATTTTGGCTGAGCTAGAGGATCGCTACGGAGCGGCCCCCGTTGAGGTCAAGAATCTACTTGAGGTAACCCAACTGCGCCAGGAGGCGAATCGATTGGGTCTAAAAGATTTCAATGTGCTTGGGTTGCAGGCTAAGTTGCAACCGGTCGAGCTTACTGATTCGCAACTGGTTCGTCTGGCTGCCGAGTATCCGGGGACTAAGTATTTGCAGTCGGCTAAGACCCTAATGTTGACCGCGCCACGCGATGAAAACCTTGAACCATTGCGCGACATGGCGATCATCCAATGGGCTCGGGCGCTATTGGCTAAAGTCTTTGTGAACAGCGAAAGTGATGCCAATGACAAAACTCGATGAACTAATTGAAGTCGCCAACAAGCTTCGTGGGCCGGGCGGTTGCCCGTGGGACGCAGAGCAGACTCATGAGTCGCTAGTCAAATATCTTGTTGAAGAGGTTTATGAACTTGTCGACGCCATCGAGGCCGGCAGTCGCGAAGAAGTACTAGAAGAACTTGGCGATGTTTTGTATCACGTAATTTTTCACAGCGATATTGCTGCCACCGGTTCGCTCGGTGCAAAGTTTGACATTCAAGACGTAGCCGAACTTTCGGCCAAGAAAATGATTGGCCGTCACCCACATGTGTTTGGCACCCCAGAGGAACTCGAAAAGTTTGCCGCTAAGACCGGCGACGACGTGATGGTGAACTGGGATGATCACAAGAAACGTGAAAAGCCAGAGCGGTCGTCGGTGCTCGATGGCATTCCTAAGCACCTGCCGGCTTTGGCGCTTGCCGACAAGGTTATTGGCAAGGCCGAAAAGCTTGGCCTGCTTGATGCCGAAGCGCCGGGTCCATTTACCGTGACCAGCGAGGCAGAGTTGGGTGCCATTCTGCTGGCAGTAGTTTCATCTGCGCGTTCGGCCGGTATCGATGCCGAGGGAGCTCTGCGTGGTGCGGTTCGCGAACTTGAAGTTGAAATTCGCGAGTTTGAACTTGACGATGCAACCGACGCGGGTGTCATCGCAGTTCCATCGGAATAGTAAACCGCGCCGGTAAAGTTGAGGCATGGCTAAAGACGTCAATCCACCTCGTGGCATGCGCGACTTTCTGCCTGCAGAAAAATTAAAGCGCGATCAGATACTGAATTCGATTCGCGCCACCTACCAAACCCACGGCTTTCAAGAAATTGAGACCCCCGCGCTCGAGGATCTTGAGCGACTTACCTCGGGGCAGGGCGGCGACAACGAAAAGCTTGCCTTTAGAGTCATGAAGCGCGGCGAAGAGCTCGAGCGCTCGCTTGGTGGTCAAACCGATGCACTTGCCGATCTAGGTCTTCGCTATGACCTAACTGTTCCGCTAACTCGCTATTACGCAACCAATCGAGCAAAGCTGCCAAGAGTTTTCAAAGCAATTCAGACCGGCCCGGTCTGGCGAGCAGAGCGCCCACAGAAAGGTCGCTACCGTCAGTTCGTGCAGTGTGACATCGACATCATCGGTGATGCATCACAGCTTGCCGAAATTGATCTATTAGTTTCTTCACTCGAGGCATTAGCCGCAATCAAACTTAGCGATGCCACCATCCGAGTCAATCACCGCGTGCTCTTGGCAAATCTTTTGGATGGCCTTGGCATTCCAGAAGACGGCAAGCCAGCCGCAATGATAATCATCGACAAACTCGACAAGATTTTTGCCGAGGGAGTAGTTAAGGAGCTTGGTGAGAAATTTGGCGCAAAGGTTGCTGATGCCGCTGCTGGTTGGCTAACCACTCTCAAAGCCGAGCTAGAGACCCCGAGCGAACTACAAGAAATTTTTGCTGCGGTCGAATCTAGATTTGGCAAAGGTCGCTTGCGATTCGACCCAACCCTAGTTCGCGGCATGGGTTATTACACCGGAACAATTTTTGAAATTGAACACCCAGAGTCAGGTTCATCAATCGGCGGTGGTGGTCGCTACGACGGAATGATCGGTCGTTGGACTGGCGAAGATGTTCCTGCGGTTGGAATTTCAATTGGCTTTGAGCGCGCGGTCGACTTGGTGCCGGATTCATTCGTATCAAAGCCGCCGATGCTGCTGGTATTGGTGCTTGATGATCAGTCGGCAAAGACCGTAGCCGCGGCCCTGAGTCTGCAGCACCAACTTTTCGAGCAGGGCTATGGCGTGCGCCTTGAGGCTAGACCAAAGAAACTAAACCTTTTGCTAGATGCCCTTGCCGAGCAGGGTTTCAGCCACTTTGCCGCTGTGGGCATTGATTCGAGCTCGCTGGCTAGCCTCGACATCAAGCCAATCGCCTAAACTAATACCTATTACAACGACGTTTTCGCGTCGTTTTGGCGCGTTTTGAGACAGCCTAAACAAGGAGACATTTTGTCAATTATTGAAGCAATTGGCGCACGCGAGATTCTTGATTCACGCGGAAACCCAACCGTTGAAGTAGAGGTCTTGCTAGAAGACGACAGCTTTGGTCGCGCAGCGGTTCCATCAGGTGCATCGACCGGTGCTTTCGAAGCACACGAGAGCCGCGATGGCGACAAATCACGCTACCTGGGTAAGGGTGTTCAGAACGCAGTTAAGGCTGTTGTAGAAACTGTTGATGAAGCTCTTGTGGGTTTCGATGCTCTAGACCAGCGATTGGTTGACGCAGCACTTATTTCTCTTGATGGCACTTCCACAAAAGAGAACCTGGGCGCAAACGCAATTCTTGGTGTTTCACTAGCTAACGCTCGTGCCGCTGCAGAGGCTACCGGTCAACCGCTTTACCGCTACCTTGGTGGCCCAAACGCCTACACGCTTCCAGTTCCACTTATGAACATCATCAACGGTGGTGCGCACGCAGACACCGGCGTTGATATTCAGGAATTTATGATTGTGCCACTTGGTGCCGAGACTTTCAGCGAGGCAATGCGCTGGGGTGTTGAGGTTTACCACGCACTTAAGGGTCTACTACACAGCAAGGGTCTTTCGACTGGTCTAGGTGACGAGGGTGGTTTTGCGCCTGAGCTTCCAACCAACGCTGCGGCGCTTGACCTAATTGCCGAGGCTGTTGCCAAGGCCGGTTACAAGCTAGGCACTGATATTGCTCTTGCGCTGGACGTTGCCGCAACCGAGTTCTACTCAGAGTCGACTAAGAAGTACACCTTCGAAGGTAAAGAGCGAACTTCAGACGAGATGATCGCTTACTACGCAGATCTAGTTGCTAAGTACCCGCTGGTTTCTATCGAAGACCCACTGGCTGAAGACGACTGGGCCGCATGGACCAAGATGACCGCCGAACTAGGTTCAAAGGTTCAGCTTGTTGGTGACGACCTTTATGTAACCAACCCTTCACGTTTGCAGAAGGGAATCGACGAGGCTGCTGGAAACGCAATCTTGGTCAAGGTAAACCAGATCGGAACTCTTACCGAGACACTTGATGCCGTTTCACTTGCACAGCGTCACTCGATGAAGGCAATCATTTCGCACCGCTCGGGTGAGACCGAAGACACTTTCATTGCTGACCTTGCGGTTGCTACTAACGCCGGCCAGATCAAGACCGGTGCACCGGCTCGCTCAGAGCGCGTTGCAAAGTACAACCAGCTACTTCGTATCGAAGAAGAGCTAAGCGATGCAGCGTTCTACGCAGGTCGCTCAGCGTTTCCTCGCTTCAAGGCTTAGTTTTCAAGCCACAATAAAAGCATGAAACAACCCCGCAAAGCTGCGCCATCTCAAGCGATGGCCGCTTTGCGGGGTTTTCAAATTAACGCCTATTCGGTGACTATGCTTGCCGTGATCATTTTCGGTGTGGTCACATTGGCTCCCGGCGTGCAGACCTGGATTCAGCAACGCCAGCAAATTCTTGAGGCGCAAGCCGAGGTTGAGCAAGCCAAAAAAGATGTGGTCGCAATGACCGAAGAGCGTAAGCGCTGGTCGGACCCTGCCTACATTCGAGCACAGGCTCGCGACCGCCTTTACTATGTGATGCCTGGCGAAGTTTCTTACCTCGTGCTCGATGCAGACGGGGTAGACCTTTCTGACACCAGCGGCACAGTCGGTGCCATGTTGAAAGCAGAAAAGAATAACGCCGACATCAGCGACACCATTTACCAGACCAAAAACAATTGGGTCGATGCCGTGCTCGAAACTGTGATTCGCGCCGGAATCGAAGAACCGAAGACAACCGAAGAGGAACAGAAGTGACCTTGAGCGCGGCAACCGAAGCAGACATTGCCGAAGTTTCTCGTCAGCTTGGCCGCCCGGCACGTGACATCGTGGCAATTGCAGCGCGTTGCATTTGTGGCAAACCGGTTGTGGTGCACACCGCACCAAGATTGAGCGATGGCACGCCTTTTCCGACAACTTATTACCTAACTCATCGCGCTGCCACCGCTGCCGTCTCGACCCTCGAAGCGAGTGGCTTTATGGCCACGCTGCAAGATCAACTAGCCGAAGATCAAGAGCTTGCCGCTGCTTACCAAAATGCTCACGAGTCTTACATGGCTGATCGCGATAAGACTGCGCACGAACTCGGCCTTGAAGTTCCAGAAATCGATGGCATCTCAGCCGGTGGAATGCCAACCCGAGTTAAATGTCTGCACGCACTGATTGGTCACGCACTTGCTGCCGGCCCCGGGGTAAACCCAATTGGTGATGCAGCACTTGCGGCTTGTAGCTGGAGTCCGAATCGATGCGCTTGCGAAAGTTATTAGCCGCAGCGCTTTCTATTTTTGCTGCCATTGCATTTGCGCAACCGGCAGCCGCTGATGCAATTCGTGATCGCGAATATTGGTTAGCCGATTATGGTTTCACGAAAGCTTGGAAAATCACCAAGGGCGCCGGTGTAAAAGTTGCCGTGATTGATACTGGTATCGATCAACATCCAGATTTAGTCGGTGCGGTAACTGCAGGCGTCGATGTTTCTGGCCTTGGCGCGGCAAATGGTCAGACGCCGGTTGGCGACAATAGTTTTCACGGCACACTGGTGGCAAGTTTGCTCGCGGGTCGAGGGCACGATAAAAATTCAGGCGTTATCGGCACTGCACCAGAGGCAACGCTGTTGAGCGCATCGATGGCCTTCGGCGCCGGTGCGCCCGACACCGATGAACAAGTAGCTAAGGCGATTCGATGGTCAGTCGACCAGGGCGCAACCGTAATAAATCTTTCGCTAACCAGAAACAGCGCCGACTGGCCGATCAGTTGGGATCAAGCTTTTCAGTACGCTTTCGATCACGACGTTGTGGTGGTGGCGGCCGCAGGTAATCGTGCATCTGGCACCGAACAGGTTGGTGCTCCAGCAACTATTCCTGGGGTACTGGTCGTTGCAGGAGTCGATCGAAACGCAAACGCCAGCACGCAGGCTTCGACCGAAGGTCTGACCATCGCCGTGTCAGCACCGGCCACGGATCTGGTTGGCGCGTATCCGGGTGGTGACTACAAAATTTGGAGTGGTACCAGTGGTGCCGCTCCTTTGGTGAGCGGTTTGGTTGCTTTGGTTCGCGCAGAATATCCGCAGCTCGATGCCAACAACGTAATTAATCGTGTGATCAAGACTGCGACCAAGATTGATGGACAAGATTATTCAAACCAATATGGCTTTGGGTTGATTGACCCGGTTGCCGCACTGACCGCCAATGTGCCCAACGTTTCGCAAAACCCACTGGGTTCATTAGCCGAGTGGATTGAGCTTTATCGAGCCGAGGCCGAGGTTGCCGCTCCCGCAGAGCTTTCGGCGGGCGAGGGGCAAATTGTGGCCAGTGATCCGGGCGGCATTGACAGCACTCAGTGGGTGCCGATCGCGGTTTATTCGGTATTCGGCACGCTGGTGTTGATATCCGTGTTTAGGCGCTTAAGACGTAACAAATAGGCCATAAAATAGGTGAATGCCTGAAAACAACAGTGGCGCAGCTGCGCCAAAGATTCTTATTGTCGGTGGCGGTTACGCCGGTTTCTACACAGCTTTCAAGCTAGAGAAACTTCTAAATAAAGGTGAGGCCGAGGTCACCATGGTTGACCCGCTGCCATACCTGACCTACCAGCCGTTCCTACCTGAGGTGGTTGCCGGTTCGATCGAAGCTCGTCACGTAGTTACCTCGCACCGTCGTCACCTGAAGAAGACCAACATCATTTCAGGCAAGGTCACCAACGTAAACCACGCAACCAAGACCGCAACCATCGAAGTTGCTGGCCTGGCTCCGTACCAAATGCAGTACGACCAGATTGTGGTCACTGCTGGTGCCGTATCTCGTACTTTCCCAATCCCAGGTGTTGCCGATCACGCGATTGGTCTAAAGACCATCGAAGAAGCAGTTGAGATTCGTAACCGAATCATGAACAACCTGGATAAAGCCGCCAACCTTCCAGCTGGCCCAGCACGCGACCGTCTGTTGACCTTCGTAGTTGTTGGTGGTGGTTTTGCAGGTATTGAAACTTTCGCAGAAATGCGTTCGTTAGTTAGCTACCTATTGCGCTATTACCCAAACATTTCTTTCGCTGACACTCACTTCCACCTAATCGAGGCAATGGGTCGCATCATGCCTGAGGTTGCTCAAGACACCAGCGAGTGGGTAATCGCCAACCTAGACAAGCGCGGCGCAAAGATTCACCTAAACACTCAGCTGCAGTCGGCTGAAAACGGAAAGATCGAACTTTCTACAGGTGAGTCATTCGAGTCAGACGTAATCGTTTGGACTGCAGGCGTGATGGCCCACCCATTCGTTCGCAACACCGACCTGCCTCTTGATGAGCGTGGCCGTATCACCGCAAAGGCAACCCTTCAGGTTGTTGATGGTGAAAAAGTTGTTGTCGATGCCTGGACTGCCGGTGACGTTTCAGCTGTTCCTGACCTATCTGGCGGTGGCGTTGGTGGTTTCTGCGTGCCAAACGCACAGCACGCTGTTCGTCAAGCCAAGCTGCTTGCACCGAACATAGTTGCAACTCTTCGCAACCAGAGCGTCAAGGATTACTTCCACAAGAGCCTGGGTGCTGTTGCTGGCCTTGGTATCGGTGTTGGTGTTTACCAGTACCGAAAGCTAGCCATCAAGGGTCTAATCGCATGGTTCATGCACCGCGGTTACCACGGTTTGGCAATGCCAATGTGGGAGCGCAAGATTCGCGTGATCTCTGGTTGGATTTGGAATTTCTTGCTACGTCGCGACATCGTTGCTATCTCGGCAACCAAAGAACCACGATTAGCCTTCTCGACCTTCGCGTCGCGTCCAAAGGCTTAATCGCTCAACTTGGAAAAGGCGCCTAGGTATCTGGGCGCCTTTTCTTATGCGAGCCTCCATAGCCCAATGGCAGAGGCAGACGACTTAAAATCGTC
>JBEGRY010000025.1:0-13098 GCA_041180265.1 Actinomycetota bacterium
CGCTTGCGACGGTTCGACATGTGCTCCTGGTTGTGGCGCATGTTGATCTGCTGCTTCATGATCTTGCCGCTACCGGTGAAGCGGAAACGCTTCTTGGCGCCCGAGTGGGTCTTCTGCTTTGGCATTCTGTTCTCCTCTATTCGGCAGCTTCTGCTGCCGCCTCTGTGGTCTGGGTTGCGCTGGCATTGGCTTTTACACCTTTGTCAGCAGCTTTCTTAGCTTCAGCTTTCGCATCTGCCTTGCTACGGGTTGGCCCGATAACCATCACCATGTTTCGGCCATCGATCGAAGGATTCGATTCGACAACACCTAACTCAGCAACTTCTTCGGCCAACTTTTGAAGCATCTTGATACCCATTTCTGGGCGGGACTGCTCGCGACCGCGGAAAACCACGATCACCTTGACCTTGTCACCGGCCTTCAAGAATTTCTCGATCTGCGCACGCTTTGTGTTGTAATCATGTGCATCAATCTTTAGACCAAAACGCGCGGTCTTGAGGATTGTGTTCACCTGGTTTTTGCGAGCTTCACGGACTTTCTGCGCAGCTTCATATTTGAACTTGCCGAAATCCATAAGCTTGGCAACCGGTGGTTTAGACGTTGGGGCAACCTCGACTAGGTCTAGGTCTTGTTCCTGCGCCATGCGCAGTGCCTCTTCAATCTTTACAACACCAATTTGCTCACCTGCGGCGCCGACGAGGCGGACCTCTGGCACTCGGATGCGCTCATTGATACGTGGATCGCTGATATGAATCTCCTGACGGACGTGACTTAAACGGCCACGGTCAGGCGGGTGCCTAATACGTGCAGAAACGTAAGTTTCAAAGCTTTACCCGGCCACCTTTGCGCTTTGGAAAGCACAGAATCGGTAATCGCGGGTGGGAATTGAATCCACTTCTGACCGAGGACGAACCTCGGAGCCATGGGTTAGCCTAGCAGAAAGCACTCAAAAGGAGAAGCCCTTGCCTGAATTCAAGGATGTAGCCGACCAGGTTCGCGATATTGCCGAGGTCCCGGCCGTGGAACTAATCACTACCACCGCCGTTCACCTGATGAGTGCCGCGGCTGTGCAGTGTGGGCTTAGCGAAGATGGCGCCAAGGGCGACCTCGATGAGGCTCGCAAGCTGATCAATGCCCTAGCCGGTTTGGTCACCGCATCTGCAGCAGAGATTGGTGACCACCACGCTCGTCCGCTGCGCGATGGGCTACGTTCACTTCAGCTGGCTTTTCGCGAAGCGTCCGTAATCAAGGATGCGCCGGGTGCCGGTCCTGGCGAGAAATACACCGGTCCGGTAAACTAATCGATTGGTTTAACCACCAGCGACATGGAATCAACCGTGGTCGCAATAAGCGCGCTAGCCGCCCACTTTTCCATGATTCGATACATGATCGTTTCGAGTTCACTCGAAGCGAGCCCAGGCTTTACAAAAAGAGTCACGATTATTTCCGATCCGGCCAGGCGAGACATTGGATCACCGGTTGCGATGTCTAGCTTCACAACCATTTCTTCACCGAAAATTGCGGTGGCAAATTCGTTTTTCACTTCATTGCTCAAATACGGCGCACGCCATTCTTTTTGTTGGCCGATGGCTGCAATTGCCGCTCGTCGAATTGCGAATTCAGTTTCGCTGCCCGGATCGAGAACAATTCTTGTAGTTCCTTCGCTGGCTGCGGCTAGCGCAACGCGAATCGCATCGCTTGGCACCGGTCGAGCTTGTTTATTCCAAAGCAGCATGGTTTCGACCGAACTAAAAACCGGAAGAGCAGTTTTCTTATCTGGGGTTTCGACTGTCACGATTGAAAGATCTGCGCTCTTGTCAACAGTTTGACCATGCGCACCTTCGCCAGCTTCTCCGAGATCAGCAAGCAGCGGAATTAACAAACGGGACTTCTTGAATTCTTCGACTACCGGTGCCGGGTCGCCATCTTGGTGGAAATTTTTAATTGCGGCGATTAGCTCTGGTCTTGCGGCACCATCGTCGTTGGCAAAAGGGTTTTCTTGAAACTCGCGGCCCTGCCAAGGCACACCGGCAGAATCGGCTAACCGATCCTTATTGATGAGCTTGTGTTCGTGCGATTCCATTTATGCGTTCGCTATTGCCAGTGCTTCTTGCAATGTGAATTTGCCGGCGTAGAGCGACTTGCCCAAAATTGCACCCTCAAGACCTTCACCAACCAACGCGCGCAAATCACGAATGTCTTGCAGCGAGCTGATTCCACCAGAGGCAACCACCGGCTTGTTGGTGCGCTGCATAACTTGGCGAAGTAGTTCGATGTTTGGCCCCTTGAGCGTTCCGTCTTTAGTCACGTCGGTCACGACGTAGCGGGCACAACCGGCAGCTTCAAGACGAGCCAGCACTTCCCAGAGATCGCCACCCTCGCGAGTCCAGCCGCGAGCGGCAAGTGTGGTGCCGCGCACATCTAGACCGACTGCAATTGCATCGCCAAATTTCGCAATTACCTTTTCGGTCCACTCTGGATTCTCAAGTGCCGCGGTGCCCAGGTTGACACGGGTAGCACCGGCCTCGAGCGCGGCCTCTAGTGAAGCGTCATCGCGAATACCGCCGGATAGCTCGATCTTTACCGAGGTGGCCGAATCGACAACCTGGCGAATGATGCTGCGATTGTCGCCGCGACCGAAAGCAGCATCTAGGTCAACCAGGTGAATCCATTCGGCACCGGCATCGATCCAAGTTTGCGCTGCCTCTAGTGGCGAGCCGTAATCGGTTTCTGACCCTGCCTCGCCCTGAGTAAGTCGCACGGCCTTGCCATCGGCAACATCAACGGCGGGCAATAGTTCTAAGTATTCAGACATGATTTCTTTTCTTAAAGGGTGTTGAGCCAGTTTCTTAAAAGTTGAATTCCAGCTTCGCCCGACTTCTCTGGGTGAAACTGCGTTGCCGAAAGCGGACCATTTTCAACGGCAGCGATAAATTTCGAACCATACTCTGCCCAGGTAACCTTTGGTGCCGCCAGCGGGCCGTCGACAACAAGCTCCCACTTTTGCACGCCGTAGGAGTGCACAAAATAAAATCGCTCGTGCTCGATGCCGGCAAATAATTTTGACCCCTTGGCAACCTCAACGGTGTTCCAACCGATGTGCGGCAAAATAGGCGCGTCAAGTTTGTCTACGGTTCCCGGCCACTGCCCCAAGCCCTCGGTTTCAATTCCGTGCTCAACACCAAGCTCGAACATCACCTGTAGGCCAACGCAAATTCCAATTACCGGTTTGCCGGAAACTAGACGCTTGTCGATGAGCTCGGCGCCGTGCACGGCAGAGAGTTGCTCCATGACCGCAGTGAATGCACCAACACCAGGCACAAATAGTCCGTCTGCTTTTAGCACGGCATCGCGGTCGCGAGTTAGCGCTACGTTGGCGCCGGCAGCATCGAGTGCTTGCACTGCAGAGTGAACATTACCGCTGCCGTAATCGAGCACGACTACGCGGGGTTGAATCAAAGCGCGCCCTTGGTCGAAGGAATACCTTCTACGCGTGCATCAACTTCAACAGCCTTGCGGAACGCACGAGCAAAGGCCTTGAACTCGGCCTCGGCAATGTGGTGCGGGTCGCGGCCGTCGAGCACGGTCAGGTGCACTGTGATTCCGGCATTCAAAGTTATTGCCTCAAAAACGTGACGCACCATTGAACCGGTGAAGTGACCACCGATTAGGTGAAATTCAAAACCAGCAGGCTCACCAGTGTGCACCAAATACGGGCGACCGGAAACATCGACCACCGCGCGAGCAAGAGCATCGTCGAGCGGAACGGTTGCGTCGCCGTAGCGACCAATCTTTTCTTTGTTTCCCAGCGCCTGCTTAATGGCCTTACCCAAAACAATGGCGGTGTCTTCGACGGTGTGGTGCACGTCGATGTTTGTGTCACCGGTTGCCTTAACGGTTAGGTCTACCAGTGAGTGCTTTGCGAAAGCGGTCAACATGTGGTCGAAGAATGGCACCGAGGTTGAAATGTCGGCGCGACCGGTGCCGTCAAGGTTGAGGGTTAGCTCAATCGATGACTCAGAGGTCTTGCGCTGCAGGCTTGCATTGCGACTCATTAAATAGCCTTTCGCAAAAGCGTTGATGGATAGGTCAATCTTACCGAAGGCTAGTTTGCAGCGATAGTGCGAAGCGCCTCTAAAAATGCTGTGGTCTCGGCTTCGGTACCAGCACTCACGCGCAGGGTTCCCGCAATACCAACGTTGCGAATCAAAACGCCCTTGGCCAGCAACGCCTCGAAGGTTGCGTTCGAATCTTTCAGACCGCCAAACAGCACAAAGTTTGCATCTGATCGATAAGGGTCAAGGCCCATCTCTTTCAGTTCAACCACAATTCGGTCGCGTTGATAGCGAATGTCATCGACCGTGGCCAGCATGGTTGCGCTGTGACTAAGAGCAGCCTCGGCGGCTGCCTGGGTAAAGGCACTCAGGTGATACGGCAGGCGCACCAAACGAAGTGCATCGACCACAGCTTCATCGGCAGCCAAATAACCAACACGCGCGCCGGCAAAGGCAAATGCCTTACTCATAGTGCGGCTGACCATTAGTCGCTCGCGCCCGGGCAAAAGTGATGTTGCACTGATTTCGGTATCGCCACCAAATTCTGCATAAGCCTCGTCGACCACCACAATTCCGCCGGTGACTTCACTGACCGCGTCATAGGCTGCCTCGATGCAGCTCAGACTTAGCGGTGTGCCGGTTGGATTATTTGGCGAACACAGCATGACGATGTTCGGCTTGTGTTTCAAAATTTCGGCACGGATGTGCTCGGGTGTCAATTCGTATCGATCGAGTCGAGGCGCTTCGATGTATTCGGTTTGTGTACCCTGCGCGATAAGCGAGTACATGGAATAGGTGGGAATGAAACCCATGGCCTTTCGACCCGGGCCACCAAAAGCCTGAAAGATTTGTTGCAGCACTTCGTTTGAACCATTGGCCGCCCAAATATTTTGTGGGGCCAAGTCTGCGTCAAGATATTTTGCCAGCGCGCTGCGCAGTGACATGAATTCGCGATCTGGGTATCGGTTGATGTCTAAGACCGCTGAGGCCAATCGACCAATAATGTCGACCGCGACGTCTTCGGGAATTCGGTGGGTGTTCTCGTTGACGTTGAGCGCCACCGGCACGTCTAGCTGAGGTGCGCCGTAAGGCTTTTGCCCCTTGAGGTCGGTGCGGATTGGTAGGTCGTCGAGATTAGCCACCCACCTAGGTTACGGGATGGCGCACTTAAGGTCGCTTGCAAACTTAAGGAATGGCACTTAAGACGGCTTGCCGTCTTAAGGGATAGCAATGCGTTGACCCGGTGTCAGGTCAGTTGAAGTAAGACCGTTTAGGTTTACTACCTCTTGGATCCAGTCGCGAGGGTCTGAGTTTGGTGCTAGACGATCTGCCATTGACCAAAGAGTTTCACCGGCCGAGACCGAAACATACTCAAACTGGGTTTTGGCACCAAAACCGCTTGACGCGTTGGCCCCGTTTACGAACCCGAAAAAGCTGACGCTGGCGATAGCCACGATGATGGCGGTGCGCAGAAACTTGCGGGCTGCAGGGGTGTAGCTTGCTGCTGTAGGCATCTTGGACCTTTCTTTTTCGAACAGTTGTTCGCTTTAAGAACAAGATTACAGATAACCCCCGACATTTTGTCAAGAAAAATGTCTTTTTTTCGAAAATATGTTTGATTTGCCCCTAAAAAGCGAATACAGTTTCGATAGTGCTCATATAAGGGCACCCACCGACATTGAAAGGTTTGGCCATGGAAGACAAGCGCCCTACCCGCCGCGCCTCAAGCCTGAGCCCAATGCAAGAACGAATCTTGCAGGCCATCATGCGTTCAAAAGCCGACCGCGGCTACGTGCCAAGCATGCGCGAGATCGGCGAAGAGGTGGGTCTAGCCTCTCCAGCCAGCGTTAGCCACCAACTAAACCAACTAGAACTTGCCGGCTACATCAGCCGCGACCCAAAGCGCCCGCGCACGATCGATGTATTGATCGAACTGCCGGGCTGGGAAGGTCTCGATGCTCAGGTTGCCGACAACGTAACCCCGATCGGCGACGCAGCTATGGTGCCGATGGTTGGTCGAATTGCCGCCGGTGGCCCAATCACCGCCGAGCAAAATGTTGAAGAGATTTTCCCGCTGCCGCGTCAACTAGTTGGCAAGGGCGATCTATTTTTGTTGAAGGTTGTCGGTGAATCGATGATCGACGCCGCAATCTGCGATGGTGACTGGGTTGTAGTTCGTCAGCAACAGACTGCCGAGAACGGTGACATCGTTGCAGCGTTACTAGAAGAAGAAGCAACCGTGAAGACTTTTAAGCAGCAAGATGGCCACACCTGGCTATTGCCGCGCAACTCATCTTTCGCACCGATTCTTGGCGACCACGCCGTGATTCTGGGCAAGGTTGTTGCAGTTCTTCGTTCGGTTTAATTCTTAGACGATTACCGAAAACTCTGCCAACTCGGCAGCCATCTCTGGTTTAACCATGGCGCGCACAAAAGTGCCGTTGTCACGATAATCCAAAACCATGATTCTGCTATTCAAATGCAGACGTGAAACCAAATCACCGCGGTTATAGGGAATCAATGCCGCAACTTCGATGTCTGGTTCGGGAATCAGCGCGGCAATGCGCGAAAGCAGTTCAGGAATTCCCTCACCTGTTCGTGCCGAAACCGAAATCGAATTCGGCTCCATTCCGCGTAGCGCTAGTCGATGGGTCTCGTCGGCTAGATCAATTTTGTTAAACACAATCAGCTCGGGAATATCCCTCGCCCCTACTTCACCAATCACATTTCGAACGGTGGCAATCTGGCTGGCCGGGTCGGGGTGCGAAGCATCGACCACGTGCACCACAAGATCACTGTCGGAAATTTCTTCGAGAGTCGACCGAAAAGCCTCAACCAATTGGTGCGGCAGGTTGCGCACAAAACCCACGGTGTCGGCCAACGTATAGTCACGCCCATCCGGGGTCTTAGCCTTACGCACGGTTGGGTCAAGGGTTGCAAACAAAGCGTTCTGCACCAGCACGCCAGCCGCGGTCATGGTGTTGAGCAGCGATGACTTACCCGCGTTGGTGTACCCGGCGATAGCAACCGCGGGCACCGAATTACGCTTTCGATTAGCGCGCTTGGTTTCACGCGCAGGTTTCATGGCGGCAATTTGCTTGCGCAGTTTTGCCATGCGGGTGTTGATGCGGCGACGATCCAGCTCGATCTTGGTTTCACCCGGACCACGAGAACCCATACCAACACCACCGGCTGCTTGACCACCAGCCTGGCGCGACATTGAGTCACCCCAACCACGAAGACGCGGCAAGAGGTATTCGAGCTGCGCTAGCTCGACCTGAGCCTTTCCTTCACGACTCTTGGCGTGCTGCGCAAAAATATCCAGGATCACCGCGGTTCGATCAATCACCTTGGCATTGACCACATCTTCAAGCGCGCGACGCTGGCTGGGCGCCAACTCAGTGTCGGCAATAACGGTGTCGGCGCCTGCCGCAGCCACCAAGTCTTTAAGTTCCTGCGCCTTACCCTTACCCAAAAAAGTTGCCGGGTCTGGGTGTGGCCTGCGCTGCAGCAGTCCGTCGAGCACGTCGGCTCCCGCGGTTTCGGCAAGGGCGGCAAGTTCGCGAAGTGAGTTTTCGGCATCTTGCAGCGAGTTCTCTCCCCAAATGCCAATCAGAATTACCTTCTCTAGTCGAAGCTGACGGTACTCGACCTCGGTGATGTCTTGTAATTCGGTAGATAATCCGGCAACTCTTCGCAGCGCGGAACGCTCTTCGAGCTCGAGCTGGTCGCCATCGGAGCTGCTGTGACCGTGTGTATCTTCGGCGCCAAGCGCGGCCGCCTTTTCACCGCGTCGAAGAATGCGGTTGATTACCTCTTCACCGCGATTGATCTCGTTCACGCAACTAACACTAGTTTGCGAATCTGTAATAGTGTTTCGCTATGTCGTCAGAGCACTACTTTTCTGAGACTCCAGTAATCGAATTCAAGCCCAAAGAAATCTCTGTTGAGATTGCCGGCAAGAATGTGACGGTAACCACAGCCGGCGGAGTCTTTAGCCCGGATCACATTGATTCCGGTACCACTGTGCTACTCACCCACATTGATCAGGCGCCAGCCGGTGGCAACCTATTAGACATTGGTTGCGGCTGGGGGCCAATTGCGCTTAGCCTTGCCAGCCAAAGCCCTAAGGCAACCGTGTGGGCAATTGACGTAAACGAACGCAGCCTGGAACTGACTGCAGCCAATGCCAAACGACTTGGGCTATCCAACATTAAAATCGCACGTCCCGAGGACGTACCGGCGGACATTGTTTTCAGTGGCATTTGGAGCAACCCACCAATTCGAGTTGGCAAAGATGTACTTCATGAGATTTTGTTGACCTGGTTACCAAGACTGGCGAACGACGCTGAAAGCTATTTGGTCGTGCAGAAGAATTTGGGAGCCGATTCGCTGCATCGTTGGCTCGAGGCTGAACTGCCACAAAACTTTTCAACCATTCGGGTTGACACAGCGAAATCATTCCGCGTGCTGCGCGTGAAAAACAGAAAATAATTTATAGCTTGGCTAGGTCAAGCTGACCGTCATAAACCAATTCAGCCGCACCACTTAAGCCAACGTGTTCGCCATCTTCAGTTGCGAACATGCGCACTCCCAAAGTTCCACCCGGCACGGTTACCTGCCAAATGTTTGGTGCACCGGCACCAGCCCAGTAGCGAGTTGCCAAAGCGGCCGCGCAAATTCCGGTGCCACAGGAAAGCGTCTCGCCTACCCCGCGTTCAAAAACCCTCATGCTGATGTGACCAACGCCATCTTTGATCATTGGCTCGCTTGGCACCACGAATTCGATGTTCGCACCATCGACAGGAGCCGGTTCCAGATTCGGCTGCACACCAAGTTCCAACTCCGCAAGTTCATTCGGTTCAGCCAACGCCACGACCACGTGCGGGTTGCCCACGTTAATGCCAAGTCCCGGTCGTGCAACCGACAGGCCACCGGCATTTACCAGGGGTTCGCCACCGTCTAGCTTCCAACGACCAATGTCAACCGCAAAGCCAGCTTGGTTGCGTTGCAAATCTTTTACGCCCGCGCGAGTACCAATCGAAAGCGTTTCGCCATCGGCAAGTTGCACCAGGCCCTTTTCGGTTAGATAGCGTGCAAAAACTCGTGTGCCATTTCCGCACATCTCGGCAACACTGCCATCGCTGTTGTAGTAATCCATGAACCAAACCGCGCCTGGTTCTTCGCTAAGAATCTTTTTGCCGGCTGCAATATTTTCTGACTTGACCACACGGATCAGACCGTCGGCACCAACCCCAAAGTGGCGATCGCAAATAGCAGCGATCTGAGCACCGCTCAGTTCTAGCTTGCCCTCGGCATCAAGAATCAACACGAAGTCGTTTCCGGTTCCGTGGCCCTTGGTGAAGGTAAGAAGATTAGTCATTAGTAAAGCCTAAATGCCAAGCCAATCGCGCACCAGATTTGCCGCCTTGGTTTTGTAATCGGCATCTTGGTAGTCCAGCCAACTGATTCTGGAATCGCGCCTAAACCACGACATTTGACGTCGAGCATATTTTTGAGTCAAACGCACGGTGTCGGCGATTGCCTCTGCCTCTGTCATGGCGCCATCGAGTTGGGCCAATGCCTGCGCGTAGCCGATGGCACGCGAAGAGGTCTTACCCTCACGAATTCCCTGATCAATCAAAACCTGAACCTCGGCAACCAAACCCTGTTGCCACATCTTGTGCACGCGCTGCTCGAGGCGAGCAACCAGGTCTTCGCGATCGCCATTGATGCCGATTTCCAAAACCGGTTGCCAGTCTTCGGGTTCGTCAGGCAACGCGGCGGCAAACGGCTCACCGGTAAGAGTGACAATCTCAATGGCACGCACCGAGCGTCGACCGTTCTCTGGAATTATTCGACTAGCGGCAACCGGGTCAATCGCCTTTAGTCTGCGATGCATTTCGTGCGGGCCAAATTCGATTAGATCGGCTTCGAGTTTTGCTCGCAGCTCTTCATCGCGCGCGGGAAACTCAAAGTTGTTGAGCACGGCCGCAATGTAAAGCATTGAACCGCCAACCATGATAGGAACTACCCCGTCGGCCTGCAGCTTTTCGATTAGCGGCCTGGCAACCGCTTGATACTCGGCCGCGGTTGACTCATCGGTAATTGCCAACCAATCAATTAGGTGATGTTCGATTCCTTCGCGTTCGGCCATGCTCAATTTGGCTGTGCCGATATCCATGCCCTTATAGAACTGCATCGAATCGCAATTAACGATTTCGGCTTTGCCACCCGCCGCGATTATTTGTTTTGCGATTGCAATTGCCAAGTCTGACTTGCCGGCGCCGGTCGGACCAACTACTGCAATTAGTTTTGGTTGCATTAGTGCGAGGCTTTACCGACCGTAGGTAGCCCCAGCGATACCGATTTGCGTGACGCATCTGAACTTGGCACTGCACACGATGCGGCCTCGGCGCGATCCCAGGCATCGCCGGCGATGGTGCGACGCAAACTGTAAACCGAGGTGTCGTCGGCAAGCAGGTGGTACGGAGCGGCACCGGTCACTTTGACGGTCACCATGTCACCAGGGCGTGGTCGTTCGGCATCGACCGGAAGCTCAAAGTGCACCAGGCGGTTATGTGGACTGCGACCACTCATGCGCGAGGTGGCGGCATCTTTGCGTCCCTCGTAGGCGACCAGCACCTCAACCTCTTGACCAATCTGTTTTTGATTCTCTTTTAGCGCTAGGTAATTTACCAATGCCAGCAATCGCTCGTAGCGTTCTTGCACAACTTCTTTGGGCAGCTGGTCAGGCAGTTCAGCAGCCGGCGTGCCCGGGCGCTTTGAATATTGGAAGGTGTAGGCGACCGCAAAGTTTGCTTGCTCAACCACACGCATGGTTTCTTGAAAGTCTTCTTCGGTTTCACCTGGAAAACCGACGATGATGTCGGTTGAAATTGCGGCATCTGGAATCTGCGCGCGAACACGATCAAGAATTCCTAAGAATTTTTCACTGCGATAGCTGCGGCGCATTTCTTTAAGAATACGGTCGCTACCCGACTGCAGCGGCATGTGCAACTGCGGCATAACGTTTGGAGTCTCGGCCATTGCCTCGATCACGTCGTCGGTGAAGGCGGCTGGGTGCGGGCTGGTGAAGCGCACGCGCTCGAGACCCTTTATCTGGCCGCAGGCACGCAAGAGTTTTGCAAATGCGCCCTTGTCGCCAAATTCCACTCCGTAGGTGTTTACGTTTTGACCAAGCAGCGTGATTTCAACCACACCCTCGGCAACCAGCGCCTCAATCTCGCCAAGAATTTCTCCTGGGCGGCGATCTTTTTCTTTGCCGCGCAGGCTTGGCACGATGCAGAAGGTGCAGGTGTTGTTGCAGCCAACCGAAATCGAAACCATTCCCGAATAAGTGGAATCGCGCTTGGTCGGCAGATCGCTCGGGAAGGTTTCTAGTGCCTCAAGAATTTCAACCTGGGCTTCGTGGTTGTGGCGTGCTCGCTCAAGGAGTGCCGGCAACGAGCCAATGTTGTGTGTTCCGAAAACCACGTCGACCCAAGGTGCCTTCTGCACAATCACATCTCGATCTTTTTGGGCTAGGCAACCGCCAACCGCAATCTGCAGCGCGGGGTTTTCTTTTTTCTTCTCGCCCAGCATGCCGAGGTTGCCATAGAGCTTGTTGTCGGCGTTTTCGCGAACCGCACAAGTGTTAAAAACTACAATGTCTGACTCGCCAGGCAAACCGGCAACGTAACCGGCACCCTCAAGCAAGCCGGTTAGGCGCTCGCTATCGTGCACGTTCATGGCACAGCCATAGGTGCGCACCTCATAGGTGCGCTGCTGTGTGGTGGTAGACATGCCACCAGTTTACTTTGTGACTAAGCTTGCGACTCGGCCTGGTATTCGGCTTCGGCGTGCTTGATAGCCGCATAAACCGAACCGCTGCCGTAGCCCTTGCGCTGCAGGTAACCTGCCAGGCGACGTTCACGAACTTCACGATCAAGATGTGCCATCTGGCCAAAACGCTTAACCGCTAATTGTTTGGCCAGCTCGAATTCATCTTCGGGGGTAATGCCAGCCAGTGCCTCTTCGGCGATGACCTGACTGATTCCCTTTTCATTTAGTTCACGCTTGATTGCTGACTTGGCCAAGCCCTTGAAACTTCTGCGGCTGGTCACGATGGTTTCGGCATAGGCGACATCGTCGATCAACCCGACTTCGATAAAGCGAGTGATGGCAGCCTCAGCAATCTCTTCGGGAATTTCACGCTGCTGCAGAATCTTGCGCAGCTGTTCTGCAGACTTTGCGCTGCGTGAGAGCTGATGCAACAGCACATTACGTGCGCGCTGCTCTAGCTTCTCTTTAGACGGCAAACGGGGCGGATCATTGGCCTGCGCGGTGTCGTCGGCGAAAGTGGATTGCCGGGATTTTGCGCGGAAGCCTTTTGATCTGCCCCGTTGAAAAGCCATCAGGATTTTTAGGCGCTAGCTGCCTTTGGCGCCTTAGCCTTAGCCTCGGCAACCACTGGGGCATCTTCTGACAACGCGGCAGAAGCCTCAGGTTCTTCGGCAGGTAGGTCTGCTACTGCGCGAGGAACACCGATGCCCAACTTGGTCTTGATTTTCTTTTCAATCTCGTCGGCAACCTTTGGGTTTTCGATGAGGTAGTTTCGTGAATTCTCTTTACCCTGGCCAAGCTGCTCGCCCTCGTAGGTGTACCAAGCACCAGACTTTTTGACGATCTCGTGCTCAACGCCGAAGTCCAGCAGGCTGCCCTCGCGAGAAATTCCAACACCATAGATGATGTCGAATTCGGCTTGCTTGAATGGCGCGGCCATCTTGTTCTTTACGATCTTTACGCGAGTGCGGTTACCCACAGCCTCTTGACCGTCTTTCAAAGTTTCGATGCGACGAATGTCTAGACGGACCGAAGCGTAGAACTTAAGCGCCTTACCACCTGCGGTGGTTTCTGGGCTACCGAAGAACACACCGATCTTTTCGCGCAACTGGTTAATGAAAATCATTGTGGTGCCGGTGTTATTCAGTGCACCGGTTAGCTTGCGCAGCGCCTGAGACATCAAACGTGCCTGCAGACC
>JBEGRY010000026.1:0-12690 GCA_041180265.1 Actinomycetota bacterium
CACCGCCCGAAAGGCCACAGATAACTCGATCGTTGCCAACCTGGGCACGGATCTTTTCAACCTGCTCGGCAATAACATTGCCGCTGTTCCAAGTTGCCGGAATTCCGGCTGCGTTGTGCAAGAAGTTGGTCAGAACATTTTGACCAAACTCACTGTGCTTCACCTCTGGGTGCCACTGCACGCCGTAAATCTTTTTGTTACTGTTGGCAAAAGCCGCCACCGGTGTGATGTCGGTCGAAGCCAAGACCTCGAAACCTTTTGGGGCTTCCATTACCTGGTCGCCGTGGCTCATCCAGCAAATCTGATCGCTCGGCTGGCCATTCAGAATTTCACCGCCGGCTTTTACCTTTAGTTCGGTTGCGCCGTATTCGCGCTTGCCGCTCTTGTCTACGCGGCCACCAAGTGCGTTAGCCAAAGTCTGAAAGCCATAGCAAATGCCAAGCACTGGAACACCGAGTTCCAAAATTTCGCGGTCTAGCTGAGGCGAACCCTCTTCGTAAACCGATGATGGACCACCGCTCAAAATAATCGCCAACGGGTTCTTGGCCTTTACTTCTGCTGCGGTTACGTTGTGGTGCACAATCTCGCTGTAAACATTTGCCTCGCGAACGCGGCGTGCAATCAACTGCGCGTACTGCGCACCGAAATCAACAACTAGTACTGGTCGGTTAGCCGTCATTACGCACCCTGCTTTAGTTCAGCCTCGGCCAACTTTGAGTAGTGGCGTTCTGTAAAGAATGAAAGCAGCGGAACCACGCCACCCAAAGCAATTATCAAGAATCGGTTGAAATTCCAACGCATAATTGTCCAAAGTCTGAAGTCACCGAATAGGTAAGCCACATAAAGCCATCCGTGCACAATCAAAGAAATTGTGGTGATGTCGATACCCGATTCAGGAAAACCAACCTTGTTGCCGCTGGCGTCTTCGGTGTAATAAGCCAGGGTTAGAAAACCGTTAGGGCCACCTAGCCACAAATCAGCTTGAATGCTCAGACGAATGCCCCAGAGCACCATGATCACAATCAAGAAAATGCCGGTGATATAAGAAGTGGCCTTGAAATATTTCAAGACGCCGCGAGCGAGCTGGGCTTGAGGGGTCATTGGGCTAGTTTACCTTTTGCCCGCTAGCAGCATTTGCTCGTCGCGAACCAAGCGCCACCACAGGAACACAGCAAAGCCAGCGAAAACCAGCCACTCTAAAAAGTAGAACGCGCTTAGCCAGTTGATGGTCTCGGGCTGCATGTAGCGAACATCGATAGGGCTAAGCGGCGGCCAAGCCGATGCCTGACTGCTGCCATTGAGCGCCAAAATCTGCGGCTGGCTCTTGAGAGGTTGGTCTGGTGAATAGAGGTTTAGCAACTGCGCCAATGAGAGCGAATCAAGAATGTAGGGCTTGGCGTTTTTCTGTGGCAGTGGTGCCTCAGAGGGAATGAGTACACCGTCGAGTTTGGTCTCAGTCTTATCTAGGTCAGAGCTCATCAGTGCGGAACGTTCTGATTCAAGCAACGCCAAATCACTTGACCAGCCGAGTGCCAGCGTCTGCGATGCCCCGCTCGAATTAATTCCATTTGCCACAAGCCAGAAACCCTGCTCACCATTTTGCAAGCGATTACCGACCAGATAAGCGTGTTTGGTATCGATGCGAACCGAAACAGATTGAGTAGCAAGTTTTTCGGCTATCGGTTGGTCTTTCGTGAATGCTCGCTCTAACTGCCACTGCCCCAGCGCTGCGAATATTGCAGCCACGGCGAGTGAAAGCAGCAGTGCGCCGATCCACTTGGGTTGACGAGCAACGGTGAAAAATTTAGGCATGGTACGGAGCAACTACAACGTCAACGCGCTGGAACTCTTTGATGTCTGAGTAGCCAGTTGTTGCCATTGAACGGCGCAGCGCGCCCATCACGTTGGTAGTGCCGTCGGCAGATGAAGCCGGGCCAACCAAAATCTGCTCAAGAGTTCCAGCAGTACCAACCTGCACCTTGTTACCGCGAGGTAGTTCTGGGTTGTGTGCTTCTTGACCCCAGTGCCATCCCTGACCCGGCGCTTCTTCGGCGCGAGCAAGAATCGAACCAAGCATTACCGCGTCGGCACCTACTGAGATTGCCTTCACGATGTCACCAGAAGTTCCGAGGCCACCGTCGGCAATCACGTGCACGTAGCGGCCACCTGATTCATCCATGTAGTCGCGGCGAGCGCCGGCAACATCGGCAACCGCCGTTGCCATTGGTGCGTGAATTCCAAGTACGCGACGAGTTGTTGAAGCGGCACCGCCACCAAAACCAACAAGCACGCCGGCAGCACCTGTGCGCATTAGGTGAAGTGCGGTTGTGTAGGTAGCCGCGCCACCAACAATTACTGGCACATCAAGCTTGTAAATAAATTCTTTTAGGTTCAGCGGTTCTGAATTTTTTGAAACGTGCTCTGCAGATACGGTGGTACCTCGAATCACAAAAAGGTCAACGCCCGCCTTGATTACGGTGTCAGAAAATTCTGCAGCGCGCTGAGGCGACAGTGCACCGGCAACGGTCACACCGGCTGCGCGAATCTGTGCGATGCGATCACGAATGAGCTCTGGCTTAATTGGCTCGGAGTAAATCTCTTGCATGCGGCGGGTTGCCTTGTCGGCTGGCAACTTGGCAATCTCGTTCAACTGCTGAGTTGGGTCTTCAAAGCGGGTCCAAAGGCCTTCAAGGTCAAGCACACCAACGCCGCCCAGCTTGCCGATGGCTACCGCGGTGTCAGGTGAAACCACCGAATCCATTGGGGCGGCAAGCACTGGCAGGGCAAACTCGTAGGCGTCGATTTTCCACGCGGTCGAAACATCGCGTGGGTCGCGGGTGCGACGGTTAGGCACAATGGCAATATCGTCAAATGCCCAGGCGCGGTTGCCGCGCTTGCCGCGACCAATCTCAAATTCGGTCATAGTCTTTCCTGCCGCTTAGCGGGTTCCGTAGTTTGGTGCTTCGACAGTCATTTGAATGTCGTGCGGATGGCTTTCGCGCAGACCCGCTGCTGTGATGCGAACGAACTTTCCCTTTTCTTGCATTTCAGGAATTGTTTCGCCGCCGACATAACCCATCGATGCACGCAGGCCACCAACTAGTTGGTGAACTACCGATGAAACTGTTCCGCGGTAAGGCACGCGGCCTTCGATGCCCTCTGGCACCAGCTTGTCTTCGCGAAGAACGTCGTCTTGAAAGTAGCGGTCTTTCGAATAACTCTTGGCGTCGCCGCGTGATTGCATTGCACCAAGTGATCCCATGCCGCGATAGGTCTTGAACTGCTTGCCGTTTACAAAAGTAATTTCGCCCGGTGCTTCATCTGTTCCAGCAAGCAACGAACCAAGCATCACTGCGTTTGCACCGGCAACAAGTGCCTTAGCAATGTCGCCGGAGTACTGCAGACCACCGTCGGCAATTACCGGCACACCGGCTGGCTTTGCAGCCAACGACGCTTGATAAACCGCGGTTACCTGTGGCACGCCAACACCAGCAACAACGCGAGTGGTGCAGATTGAACCTGGGCCAACGCCAACCTTCACGCCATCGGCACCGGCATCCACAAGTGCTTGTGCACCTTCGCGAGTGGCAACGTTTCCGCCGATTATATCAACGTTCTTTGCGAATGGCTCTGACTTTAGTTTTGAAATCATTTCAAGCACTGCACGGTTGTGACCGTGAGCGGTGTCAACAACAAGAATGTCAACGCCGGCATCAATCAGTGCCATCGAACGCTCCCAGGCATCCTGACCAACACCAACTGCGGCAGCAACTAACAAACGACCGGCAGAATCTTTAGAAGCAAGTGGATACTTCTCGCTCTTGTCGAAATCTTTGACGGTGATCAGGCCTTTTAGCTTTCCGTTGCCATCGATTAGCGGAAGTTTTTCGATGCGGTGCTGAGCAAAAATCGCAATGGCTTCGTCTGGGTTGATTCCGTGTGGCGCTGTGATTAGCGGCATCGGAGTCATTACATCTTTAACCAAAGTTGTGGTGCGCTGAACATCAAGCACAAATCGCATATCGCGGTTGGTCACAATTCCAACTAGGCGGTCATCCTCGTCAACAACTGGCAGACCCGAAACCCGAAAGCGACCGCAAAGCTCGTCGACTTCTTGAATTGTGGCAAACGGAGTAGTGGTGACCGGGTGGCTGATCATGCCAGCCTCAGACCTCTTTACTAAGTCAACCTGGCTGGCCTGGGCGTCAAGTGAAAGGTTGCGGTGCAGCACGCCGATTCCACCCTGGCGAGCCATGGCGATTGCCATGCGGGCCTCGGTCACGGTATCCATGGCCGATGAAAGCAGCGGCACGTTGATCTCGATGCGCTTGGTAAGGCGGGTCTTGGTGTTTACGCCCGATGGGACAATGTTGGATTCCCCAGGCAGTAAAAGAACGTCGTCGTAGGTCAGTCCGACAAAGCCGAATGGGTCATTTTGGGTCATCGAGGGTCCTCTTGCGTGGGGGCACTTTTGCCAATTCTACCGGCACATATAGGGGTAAAAATCGGGGTAATCTTGGCAACAATGTGCAATGGCGCGATTGGCGCCAAGCCTGACCATGGAGGTTGGTTTGAACCGACTTATGAAGCGAGCAAAGCGCCCCATCGGCGCACTGATAGCCGCATTCACACTATTTGCAGGATTGTTGGCGGCTTCGCCGGCGATGGCCGACGACGAGATCATCGAAACGGAGTTCACAATAAGTGGAACTTTGCTTGATGGTGAGACTCCCCTGGTTGGAGTTACAGTCACCGCTACGGGACCGAATGACTTCACACAGACTGTGACCAGTGACGATACGGGCATGTTCAACTTTTTCGTGCCTGAAGAAGCGGTCTACACAGTCACCTTAGATGAGAGCACCCTACCTGAGGGCGCGAGTTTGGCGCCTGACACCCCCGCGTCGCAAGAAGTTGACCTAGTGGGCATGGGCTTTGCCGCAGTTCTCTACACATTTGGAACCGGAGAGATTCAAGAAGAAAGCATCTGGGATCAGCTAATCGTGCGAGTATTCGCTGGCCTCAACTTTGGACTCTTGCTTGCGATTGCAGCGATCGGAATTTCACTGATCTACGGCACCACAGGTCTCAACAACTTCGCTCATGGTGAAATGGTGACACTGGGCGCTTTGATGATGTGGGTCTTCTACACACTTCTTCAGCTAAACATTGTTATTGCTGCACTGGCGGCAATTTTGGTGACTGCTGTCAGCGGTCTTGCACAAGACCGACTTATGTGGAAACCCCTGCGTAGACGTCGCCTTGGTTTGAATCAAATCATGATCGTCTCAATCGGTTTTTCAATTGTGGCTCGCTACATCATGCTTTTGTTCTTCGGTGGTGAGACCAAAGACATTTCTGGCGGTGGAAACGCAGTAGTTATCGGTTCTCTCTACACGACCGACGTGGCACTTGCAAGCATGGGAATTAGCTTGGTGGCACTTCTAGGAGTCGCATACTTTCTAACCAGAACTCGTGTTGGTAAAGCTACTCGTGCTGTAAGCGACAATGCTTCATTGGCCGCATCGACCGGTATCGACGTTGACCGAATCATCTTGATTGTTTGGGTCTTAGCGGCAGCACTAACTGGACTTTCTGGAGTGCTTTACGGCCTGCAGTTCCAGGCTGGCTGGGAGCTTGGCTTCAACATTCTGTTGCTTCTCTTTGCCGCTGTGACACTTGGCGGTCTTGGCACCTCGATGGGTGCAACGGTTGGAGCGCTAATCATTGGCCTTGTAGTCGAGATCTCTCCAATGGTTATTGCAAATGAATTGAAATACGCAGTCGCCCTAGTAATCCTGATCGTGATTCTGATTATCAGACCGCAGGGTGTTCTAGGCAAGAAGCAGAGAATTGGATAGGTAAATCATGGACTTTATTGGAATTCTCGGTCTCACCATTGGTGAGCTATTTTCGCCGTTCACAATTGCATATGTCCTTTGCGCAATGGGCCTTGCAATGCACTTCGGTTTCACCGGACTGCTCAACTTTGGTCAGGCAGCCTTTGCTGGTCTAGGGGCATATGGTTTCTCGATTTCAGTGCTTAGCTTCGGGCTAGATTGGTGGGCCGCTGCTCTAGTTGGAATCCTGTCAGCCGTAGCGTTTGCTTTCGTTCTAGGTATTCCAACCCTAAGATTGCGTTCTGATTACTTGGCGATTGTGACAATTGCCGCGGCGCAGGCGTTGTACTTTGCGTTGTCTGCAAGTGACTTTGCAGACCTCACCGGAGGTTCGTCTGGTTTACACGGATTCGCAGAGAGCTTCTATGCGATGAACCCAATCCCAGAGGGACGATACACATTCATCGTGACTGAAATGAGCGAGCGTGGAGTATTCATTTCAATCATTGGCTGGGTTCTAGTAATTCTCGTTTCGATATTCCTAACAGCGCTAACCAAGAGCCCTTGGGGTCGAGTACTTAAGGGCATTCGTGAAGATGAAGATGCCGTTCGCTCACTTGGTAAGAGCGTATTCGCTTACAAGATGCAGTCACTGATTATCGGTGGCGTGATCGCAGCTGTCGGTGGAATGATCTTCATTCTTGCCCCGGAGTACAACTCACCTGGAACATGGGTCACCAACTTCACCTTCATGATCTGGACAGTACTTTTGCTCGGCGGTGCTGCGACAGTCCTAGGCCCGGTGGTTGGTGGCATGTCGTTCTTCGCTCTGTTGATGCTCACTGAAGGCGTTATGACTGGATTGGTTGACCTAGGTGTCCTTCCTTTCCTAAACATTTCGCAGGTCGCGCAAATTCGTTACCTTTTGGTGGGTCTTGCCTTGATGCTCTTGGTGATCTATAAACCACAAGGATTCCTCGGAAACAAAAAGGAGACACTGATCAATGCCCGCTGAAATTTCTAAGGGGCCAGCTGCCCCAGGTTGCGAAAAAGTTGATCCTATTGTCGTTGTAGACAAAGTCACTCGACAATTCGGTGGACTCAAAGCTGTTGACGTAGAGCACGTTGAAATTCCTAGAGGAATGATCACCGCGCTTATCGGCCCTAACGGTGCAGGTAAAACAACTTTCTTCAATCTGCTAACCGGTTTCGACAAACCAGATACAGGCAGTTGGACTTTTGAAGGCAAGGACCTCGCTGGCCTGCCTTCGCACAAAGTTGCACGTTTGGGAATGGTTCGCACTTTCCAGCTAACCAAGTCTCTTAACATCATGACCGTGATGGAGAACATGCGCCTAGGGGCACAACACCAACGCGGTGAGGGCTTTTGGGCCTCTGTATTCAAACCACTTTGGAAGTCGCAAGAAATTGCGATCACCGATCAAGCTGCAGAACTCCTTGTGCGTTTCAAGCTTGATGCAAAAAGAGATGACTACGCCGGTGAACTTTCGGGTGGTCAGCGCAAGTTGCTTGAAATGGCGCGTGCACTGATGGCAAAACCAAAACTGGTCATGCTTGATGAGCCAATGGCAGGTGTAAACCCAGCTCTCACCCAGAGCCTGCTTGAGCACATCAAAGACCTCAAGAAAGATGGCACCACAGTGCTATTCGTAGAACATGACATGCACATGGTTCGCAACATCAGCGACTGGGTAATTGTTATGGCTGAAGGCAAGATCGTTGCCGAAGGTCCACCAAACAAAGTAATGAAGGATCAGGCAGTTATCGATGCTTACCTTGGTGCCCACGCAGACACCGACCTTGGCACAGTTGCCATCAAGACAATAAAGGCAGGGAAGTAATGGCTAGCAAGACTCCAGTAGTTGAAGCGAAAGACCTTCACGCCGGCTACCTACCAGGAGTGAATATTCTCAATGGTTGTTCACTAACTGCAAATGATGGCGAGTTGATCGGAATCATCGGCCCTAACGGTGCCGGTAAGTCAACCCTGCTAAAGGCAATTTTCGGGCAGGTAAACATTCGAGGTGGAAGTATCTCACTCAATGGTGAAGACATAACCGGCCTCAAGGCGAACAAGCTGGTTGAAAAGGGCGTGGCTTTTGTGCCACAAACCAACAACGTTTTCCCAAGCTTGACAATCGAAGAAAACCTAGAGATGGGCGTTTTTCAGAAGCCAAAGACCTTCAAAGAGCGCTTTGAATTCGTAGCCAGTATCTTCCCTGACCTTGAGAAGCGCCGTGCCCAAAAGGCAGGATCGCTATCGGGTGGCGAGCGTCAGATGGTTGCTATGGGTCGTGCGTTAATGGTTGACCCTTCAGTTCTACTGCTAGACGAGCCATCGGCTGGTCTCTCACCGGTTCGCCAAGATGAAGCCTTCCTTCGCGTGCGCGAAGTGAACAAAGCCGGCGTGACCGTAATCATGGTTGAGCAAAACGCTCGCCGTTGCTTGCAGATCTGTGACCGTGCCTACGTGCTAGACCAGGGCAAGGATGCACACACGGGCACCGGCCGGGAACTACTAAAAGACCCTAAGATGGTCGAGCTTTACCTAGGCGACCTAGCCGAAAAATAAGAATCGCCATTAATAAGAAATCCCCCGAGTTGCCTCGGGGGATTTCTTTTGTCGAAACTAATTACTTAGCAGGTACTGCTGTTAGGTAGTTCTTCTTTAGCGAGTTTGCACCCTTTGCGTCGTATACATAGACACCCATGTATGCCTTGCCTGGGTTACCGTTTGCATCGAAGTCGATTGGACCAGACTGACCGTCATAGTCAATGTCCTTGCCAGCCTTGATTGCAGCAACAGCAGCCTTGAAGGTTGTTACCTTTGTGCCGCCCTTGGTTACTGAAACCATGTGCTGCTTGATGTCAGCGGCAGCTGTGCTCTTTGCTTCTTCAGCTGCAAGAGCTGCAACGATGATCGCGTCATATGCTTCGGCACCATAGATGCTTAGAGTCAACTCTTTGTCCATCTTGGCTTCGAAAGCACCTGAGAGCTTCGAAGCAAAGCTCTTGGTTGGAGAAGCACCAGCGTTGGTGCCCTGTGCACCCTTTAGCCATGCCTTGAATGACGCAGCGCTGTAGTCAGCCATGTTTCCGTCACACATGTAAAGCTGCTTGCCTGAGAAGCCCTTTGCCTTTAGAGCAGGAGCGATCTTTAGGAACTCATCGTAAGAAACTACAACAATTGCGTCAGCGTTCTGAGCCTTGATTGAGTTTGCTGTTGAAGTGAAGTTGGTCTCACCTTCGGTGAAAGCGTAGGTCTTAACCTTTGCGCCACCCTTGGTTAGAGCATCCTTCGCAGTCTTCATAAGACCGGTTCCGTATGAGCTCTGCTGGTAAATAATCGCAACGTTGCGCTTACCATCTGCAAGCACCTTGTTACCTAGAACACGACCCTGAAGTAGGTCTGAAGGTGCAGTACGGAAGTAGTATCCGCCATCTGCGTAAGTGCTTAGACCGATGTCAGTGTTAGACGGTGAAATCTGAACGATACCTGCACCAGTGATGTCTTTGATGATGTTGTATGAGCGGCCTGAAGAAGCTGCACCAAGAATTACATCAGCACCTGCTGCAACCTGCTCTTTTGCAGACTGAGTCGAGATTGCCAAGTTTGAACCATCGTGCTCGTTCTTGATGCCGGTCACAACAACCTTGTTACCTAGAACACCACCAGCTGCGTTGATTTCGTTAACTGCAGCCCAGAAACCAGCAACCATTGGGTCACCAAGGAATGCTAGACCACCAGTTAGAGGAAGGATTGCTCCGACCTTTAGTGCAGATGCTGCGTTTGCTGGCATTGCGGTACCTGCTGCAAGTGCAACAGAAGCCGCAGCTGCAACGACAGTAAATGCCTTGCGCTTTGAAACGTTCATTAAGAACTCCTATTTATTACTCCATGGATAGGCCCGCTATAGCGCGGGTCTTAGGGTTCAGCCTAATCAGATTTTTTGGGGACAGAAAGTCGGGAAGTAATAAAAAGCCTTATAAATAAAGGGGACTTTGGTTACGACTTTGTAACGGCCGACCGGTTAGTTCGGATTGCGTCCCAAATCAGGGCCGCCAGGCCAAGCCAGACCAGCCCAAAGCCAACCCAGCGAGCAGCGGGCATTGGCTCGTGAAAAACCAGCAGGGCGATGCCGAATTGAATGATTGGCGTGATGTATTGAATAAAGCCTATGAATCGAAGCGGCAATCGCTTTGCGGCAGAGCCAAACAAAATAAGCGGAATTGCGGTCATGATGCCGAACAACAGCAGCCCGGCACTACCCCAGAAACCAACCGTGCCAAATGAAATCGCGCCATCAAAAATACCCACCGCAATTAATTGGCCAATCGCCCACGGCAACAGAATTCCAGATTCAATTGCGAACGAATTGATCGCAGAAACTCGGCCACCGATTTTGTTTTTGGCAAGGCCATAGATGGCGAATGAAAAAGGAAGGGTCAGAGCTATCCATGGCAGACGGCCGTAATCAAAAGTCAGCACGATTACGGCGAGCGCGCCAAAGAAAGTTGCCACCCATTGCGGGCGACTTAGTTTTTCGCCCAGAAAAACAACGGCCAGCAAAATGGTGACCAGCGGATTAATGAAATAACCAAGCGCCGACTCAATGGTGTGGTGCGAGGCAACTGCAATTACATAGACCTGCCAGTTCACCATGATGAATGCCGTAGCGATCAACTGCCATTTCAAAAAATTCCGATCGCGAATTACCGCACGGATCTCGCCCCAGCCACGAGTGACAGACGTGAGTGCAGCAGCTACGAGGAACCCAAAGATGATGCGCCAGCTGACTACCTCCCACGGTGATGCGAATGCCAGCATCGCGATTATCAGTGGAAAGCTGCCCCAAATAAAGTAGGCGCTAAAACCATAAAAAAGACCCCGGCCGAAGCCAGGGTCTTTTTGAGTCTGCATTGTTCGAGCCTATCGAACAACCACCGCCAAAACATCGCGGGCTGAAAGCACTAGGTACTCTTCGCCGTTGTACTTTAGCTCGGTGCCGCCGTACTTGCTGAAGATAACCTTGTCGCCAACGTTTACGTCGACTGGAATGCGCACACCCTTGTCGTCAACGCGACCTGGGCCAACAGCAATAACTTCTGCTTCCTGTGGCTTTTCTTTTGCGGTGTCTGGAATGACCAGACCCGAAGCGGTTACCTGCTCAGCCTCAACTGGGCGAACAACAATGCGATCTTCAAGCGGCTTAATTGAAACCGACATAGTTAGACCTCCTATAGGAAACGGACTTGGTTTTCTAATGTTAGCACTCGCGTGCCAAGAGTGCTAACCCCGGCTGGCCTCAGGGTCGTGCACCTTGCCGGCAGATACCCTAGAGAAATGGACCGCCAAGACTTCATTCGCTTGCTTTCACCTGAGGGTCAGCGGCTTTTAGATGAGGTCGGTCACCTAGATGCCAAGGCCGATGTGGTTCGACTGGTCACCGGGCTGCGCAATGCTGGGCACGATCCAGCGCTGGTTGCCGCCGTGCTCACCCAGGCCAAGCTTCGCCGCCGCGCCCAGGCCAAGTTCGGGCCATTTGCCGACCGCATGCTGTTCACCGAGGCCGGCCTAGAGCAGGCTTCAAGACTTAGCGTTGCGGCGCTGCACGCCGGGCGCTTTCGCGATGCCGGCATCAAAAAAGTCGGCGACTTAGGCTGCGGCATTGGCTCCGAATCATTAGCAATGGCAAGTCTTGATCTTGAAGTCGGTGCATTCGATATCGACGAGGTCACCGCTGCAATTGCCACCTATAACCTTGCCTATTTCGAAAACGTACGAGTTGAACAAGCCGACGTCACCGAGATTGATCTTTCGTCGTTCGACGGATTATTTCTAGATCCGGCTCGTCGCGATACCGCCGGTCGCAAGTTTGACCCAAAGGCATTTTCGCCTGACTTTAGTTTTGTGCTTGAGGTTTCATCGACCGTGGCAACCGGTGTGAAGTTTGGCCCTGGTCACCCGCACGACATGATTCCATCTGACTGCGAAGCACAATGGGTTTCGGTCGGTGGTGATCTTGTTGAACTTTCAATGTGGTTTGGAGCGGTTAGCCGCCCGGGCATTCGACGCAGCGCGCTTTTGATTGCAGCGGATGGA
Source organism: Actinomycetota bacterium (assembly GCA_041180265.1). Taxonomy (GTDB): domain Bacteria; phylum Actinomycetota; class Actinomycetes; order Actinomycetales; family Microbacteriaceae; genus Rhodoluna. The sequence continues at coordinate 11,965 of JBEGRY010000026.1, forward strand.
AAACACGAAATCACCAGCGGCACCGGCGCCCGCCTTGATGCCAACTTTGGTGAACTTGGTGACTTTGTTTATGAACCCGACAACGCGGTGGTGCGCTCGCACCTGGTTGGCGATTTGGCCGAGCAGCTAGATGCTCGAATCTTCGCACCCGAGATTGCCTACCTAACCGCCGACCGAGAAATTTCTTCACCATGGATTCGCGGTTATCGCGTGCTCGACAACCTGGTCTTCGATCGTAAAAAACTAAAGGCTTATTTGCGCGAAAAGAACATCGGCACACTAGAGATCAAGAAGCGCGGCAGCGATGTTGTGCCCGAGCAGCTACGCAAAGAAATGCAGCTTAAAGGTGAAGGCGCCGCCACCCTGATTGTTACCAGAGTGGGCGACGCCCACAGAGTTTTGGTTTGTGAGCCGCTGAAGTAATTTCAGCGCTTAGTTTTTATCCCACATCATGCCCGGGCCCATGTCGCGGTAACCGAAGTCACCATCCATGTCGTAGCCCTGTGTGGCTAGCCAGTATTTGAAACCCAGCATTGCTGCCCCGCCAAGCACCCAAAGACCAATTGATACATAGCCAAGGATTACGCCGGCGAGCGCAAGTGGTCTACCGTTTTGACCGGTGCGCTTGATCTGTGCCAATGAAATGTGACCGGTGATAATTGCTGCCACCACACCGAAACCAGTTAGTGCGCTAGCAAGAGACACAACTGAAAGTGTGTTTAGTTT
>JBEGRY010000027.1:0-12478 GCA_041180265.1 Actinomycetota bacterium
AAGATCGTGAGTAATCAAAATCACAGATGTCTGACTCTGCTTAGTTAGTTCACCAAGGTGATCAAGAATTGTGCGCTGCACGGTTACATCAAGCGCGCTGGTTGGTTCGTCGGCAATCAATAGTTTTGGATTCGCCGAAAGTCCGATTCCAATCAACACTCGCTGACGCATTCCACCACTAAACTGATGCGGGTATTGCTTTAGTCTGCGTTCGGCATCGGCAAGACCGGCCTTTTGCAAAACCGCAATCGCCTCGGCGCGAACCGCGGCCTTCGACATGCCAGGGTTGTTCGCGGCAATCGCCTCTTCAACCTGAAAACCAATTGACCACACCGGGTTCAAATTGCTCATTGGGTCTTGCGGCACAAAACCAATCTGCTTGCCCCTGATGGCCTCTAATTCACTGGCCTGTGCGCCCACCAGCTCTTTGCCGTCGAACACAATAGAGCCCGCGGCTATGCGCCCGGTGCCCGGCAACAGATTAATAATCGCGTGCGCGGTGGTGCTTTTACCCGAACCAGATTCACCAACAATGGCCAGAGTTTCGCCCTGCCACAAATCCAAGCTCACATTGTCGACCGCGCGCACCACACCGTTTTGATTTGGAAACTCAATCGCCAAATCGCGAATGCTTAGAAGCGGGGTGTCATTCTTTGAAGTTGCCATTAGCGCTGCGCCCTCGCCTTCGGGTCAAGTGCATCGCGAATTGCTTCACCCATCATGATGAATGCCAGTGCGGTGATAGAAAGTGCCAGTGATGGCCAGATCAAAGTAAGCGGGCTGGTGCGCAAATCAGTTTGTGCCTGGCTAATGTCGTTTCCCCAGGTCATGGTGCTGCTTGGCAAACCAACACCAAGGAACGAAAGAGTTGCCTCTGCAACAATCGCAGCGGCCAAACCAATTGTGGTCACCGAAATAACCGGGGCAATCGAGTTCGGCAATACGTGACGGAACAAGATACGCATGCGGCTTACGCCAATGGCAGTCGAAGCCATCACAAAATCAGATTGTTTGACGCGCAGAATTTCAGCGCGCAGCACGCGCGCGGTTGACGGCCAGGCAAAAATACCAATCGCCGCCGAAATTACCCACACGTTGCGGTACTGCGAGAACACGCTCATGATTACCACTGCGGCAAGAATGTAAGGAATCGCAAAGAAGATGTCGCCGGCGCGCGAAAGCACTGCGTCAACCCACTTGCCAAAGAAACCGGCAAGCGAACCAAAGAAAATTCCCATGAGTGTGGTCATGGTAACCACGATTAGCCCAACCGAAAGCGAGGTCGAGGTGCCGTGAACGATGCGGCTGTAGATGTCGCAACCCTGGCGAGTGAAACCAAGCGGGTGCCCGGCAGTTGGTGCGCCATTGCTGTTCGCCAGCAAACAGTTGTCGTTCGGTGGGGTGCTGGTGAATAGCCCCGGCCACAACGCCATCACGGTAATCAATATGATTAGCGCGCCAGAAATGTAGAACATCGGGCGCTTGCGCAGATCGCGCCAGGCATCCAGGTAAAGATTTGTCGGCTTTTCGGCAATGCGCACCGCATCGATCTCGGCCAGTGCGGTGTCGGCCAAGTTAGCTACGTAGTGCTCGTTCTTATTTGCCATAGCGAATCCTTGGGTCTAGCACTGCATATAGAAGGTCTGTGATCAGGTTCACGGCCAGGTAAATCAGTACCATCACGGTCACGAATGACACCACGGTTGGCCCTTCGCCACGGATAATCGCCTGGTACAGGGTGCGACCCACCCCAGGAACGTTGAAAATACCCTCGGTCACGGTAGCGCCGACCAGCAAAATACCGAAGTCGATCGAAAGATAGGTGACCACGGGAATCATCGAGTTGCGCAGAATGTGCACGCGGGTGACTCGGCGGGTGGTTAGGCCCTTGCTGTAGGCGGTGCGAACAAAGTCTTGGCCGGCGGTGTCGATTACCGACGAGCGGGTTAGGCGAATGATGTAGGCCACGCCAAGCGTTGCTAGCACCAGAGCCGGCAAAATGAGTTCTTGCAGTGGTGCCTGACCGCTAACGGTTGGTTTGAACCAACCAAGTTTTATTGCGAATACGAACTGAAGCACGAACGCGATTACGAAAACCGGTGTCGAAATCAGCAACAGGCTCATGACCAGTGATGAGTTATCAAAGAGTTTGCCCTTGCGAAGACCTGCAATCAATCCAATTGTGATGCCCACTAGCATTTCGATTAGCACAGCGAGCATCGCTAGACGAAGAGTCACCGGAAAGGTCTGGGCCAAAATAATGCCAACCGGCTGGCCCGAGAATGAGGTGCCAAAGTCGCCTTGGAAAATGCCGGCGATGTAAATGAAGTATTGAATAATGAATGGCTGATCTAGGTGGTACCGCGCACGAAGCTGTTCGTAAACTGCTTCGTTTACTCCGCGGTCACCAAACAGAGCAACGATCGGGTCACCAGGCATTGCGAACACCATGAAATAAATCAAGAGTGTGGTGCCGAAGAAAACGGGAAGTGCTTGAAGCACTCGCCTGATGATGTAGCCGATCAAAATTACCTAAAGTCTGTTGTTGTTTTCGAGCCTAAGGGGTGGCAGTCGATGTGACCGCCACCCCCGCAGCTTGATTTTGGTACTAGTTCTTAATTACGTCGTTAAGAACTGGAACTGAGTTCCAACCGTACTTAACCGCGGTTACCTTTGTTGAGTAACCACCGTTGGTGATGCCGTACCACATAGGAATTACAGGAAGATCCTCTAGCAGAATCTCTTGTGCAGCCTGGTAGGCCTTGTTTGCATCTTCAAGTGAAGTTGCGGTGTTACCTTGTGCGATCAAAGCATCGAACTCAGCGCTTGAGTAGTCACCATCGTTGGCACCTGCACCGGTCTGGTACAGAGGAGCCAAGAAGTTAGCTAGCGCTGGGTAGTCTGCCTGCCAACCGGTGCGGAAAGGCACGGTGATTGAGCGGTCAGTAACAGCCGTGCGGAACTCGGCGAAGGTAGGGAATGCCTTGCCTTCAGCTTCGATACCAAGGGTGTTCTTGATGCTGTTTGAAACTGCATCAATCCAACCCTGGTGGCCACCATCGGCGTTGTAGCCAAGCTCGAACTTGCCACTCCACTTGTTGATCGCATCTGCTTCAGCCCAAAGCTTCTTAGCTTCTTCTGGGTTGTAGTCAAGAACAGATGAACCGTTTAGCTTGTCAGTCCAACCTGCGATTACCGGTGAGGTAAAGTCGCGAGCTGGCTTTCGAGTTCCGTTGAAGATTACATCGATGATTTCTTCGCGGTTAATTGCCATTGAAATAGCAGCGCGACGCAACTTACCTTCTTCGCCACCGAAGTGAGCTAGACGCTCAGGAATGGTGAATGACTGGAAGATAGCAGCACCCTGGTCAACCGCGCGGTCGCCTAGGTCATCCTTGAATGTCTTTAGCGCAGCGTCTGGAATTCCAGCGAGCACGTCAAGGTTGTCAGCAAGTAGGTCAGCATATGCAGCGTCATAAGATGCATAGAACACAATCTTTAGTCCACCGTTCTTGGCAACACGGCCACCCTTGTAGTCAGGGTTCTTTACCAAGTCGATCTGAACGTTGTGCTGCCATGCGCCTTCAGCGGCAAGCATGTAAGGGCCGTTACCGATTGGATTCTCGCCGAATGCTTTAGGGTCGTCGAAGAACGCCTGTGGCTGTGGCATGAACGCGGTGTAGCCCAAACGAAGTGGGAAGTCAGACTGAGCGCTTACCAACTTAACGGTGAACTCGGTGTCGCTTACTTTCTTCAAGCCGGTTAGCTCGGTGTCTTTCTCGTATGAGAAGCCTTCGATTGCATCAAAGAAGTAGCTGTTCAACTGTGCGTTGCTGAAGAGTGCACCGTATTCCCAGGCCTTGATGTATGAGTCAGCGGTTACGTCTTCACCGTTGGTGAACTTCCAACCGCTATTAATCTTGATGTTCCAAGTGATGTTGTCTTCTGAGGTAATTGACTCAGCCATTTCATTCACTGGAGTGCCGTCGGCATCGTAATAAACCAAACCGGCATAGATGTTGTCTAGGATCAGACCGCCACCAACCTCGTTGGTGTTGGTTGCTACTAGTGGGTTCTGTGGTTCGCTGCCGTTAACCGAAACAATGTTGTTGTTTCCGGCATCACTGGCACAACCAGTCAGCGATAGGGTCATGGCCGCAGCAGCAACTGCCGCTACCAGACCTAGTTTCTTGAAGCGCACGAGCTCCTCCTTATATATGGCCGGCGCTTGTGGCACGCCGGCGTGCATGTACTCAGCCTAGGTTGCAAAATTGCGGGTTTATTTGCCGGACGTAACAAATAGATAAACTTTCGAGTTTTCTTCGAAAATCCTCCTATTTTGGCGGATTTTGGGCGGCTTTTGGCCGTTTATCGAGGGAAAGCTGGGCTCTTTTCCAGCATCATTTCTTCGGCTACCCGCACAACCTGGTGTGAATAGCCGTTCTCGTTGTCGTACCAGACGTAAATTACACCGTGGGAACCCTCGGCAATCGTTGCCAGACCATCAACGATGCCGGCTCGGTTCGAGCCAACAAAGTCAGTCGAAACGATTTCTGGTGATTCAACGTAGTCGATCTGGTTTCGCAGTGAAGACTCAAGCGACGCGCTGCGCAAAATTTTGTTTAGCTCATCGCGGCTGATTTCTTTTTTGAAATCCAAATTCAAAATCGCCATGGATACATCCGGGGTCGGCACACGAATGGCGTTACCGGTTAGCTTGCCAGTTAGTTGCGGCAGCGCCTTGGCAACTGCTTTGGCCGCACCGGTTTCGGTAAGCACCATGTTTAGAACTGCCGAGCGACCACGACGATCTCCCTTGTGGTAATTGTCGATCAGGTTCTGGTCATTGGTAAACGAGTGCACGGTTTCAACGTGGCCGTGGTTTATGCCAAGAGCATCGTCAAGAACTTTTAGCACCGGCACAATTGCATTCGTGGTACACGACGCTGCGGTAATGATTTTTGAACCGCTGTGAATTTCTGATGTGTTCACACCGTAAACCACATTTGGCAAACTGCCCTTACCCGGTGCGGTTAGCAGAACGTGGCCAATGCCTTTGCTATGCAAGTGCTTGCTTAAGCCTTGTTCGTCGCGCCACTTACCGGTGTTATCGATTAACAACGCATCATGAATTCCGTGTGCCTCGTAATCAACCTTTGAAGGATCAGTTGCGTAAATAACTTTGATCTCAGTGCCATTGGCAATGATTGTACTTTTGTCATTGTCAACGGTAATAGTTCCCTGAAAGTTGCCGTGCACTGAATCGCGGCGCAACAAACTTGCGCGTTTTTCTAAGGTGTCACTGTCACCCGGGCGAACCACTATTGCACGAAGACGCAGCCCTCGGTGGTGACCAGCGCGTGCAAGCAGAATGCGCGCAACTAATCGACCAATGCGACCAAAACCGTAAAGCACAACATCGCGTTCGGAATCAATCATGAACATGAACTGTTGTGAAATCTCGCGCAATTCCTCGCGCAAGAAATCACTCATCGATTCGCCACTTGCTTTCTGCTTATTCAACATTTTTGCAACGTCGATTTTTGCTGAACCTAAACCAAGCTTGTCGAGAATACGAATCATCTCGGCAACCTTATTGATGTTGAGTGGTGCACCATCAATGAAGCGTGCGTAGCGCATTGCCTTCATCAGTTCGATTGGTGTGCGGTTCATCAGGCTTCGGCCATGAACAGTAAGAATCACGCCATTGCTGCGGTACAAACGACCAATCAGTGGAATCAGTGATTCGGCGGTGGCTAGTGAGTCTTCCCATACCGGGCGCAGGGCCGAAAGGCGCTGCTGGGCCTCTAGATTCAAGGCATCCGGTGTGCGTTCACCAAACGCGCCAAGGAATCGCTGAATTGATTCCAGGTCACGAATAACAGCATCGTGGTTCCAATCCAACAGTTGTGATTTCGCTGCGTCGTCTAGACCAAGTTCCTCAACGCCAAGATCTTTTAGGTTCGGCAAGTTTCCGATTGGGGTTTCGTTCGACTCGACTTTGCCGTCGATGCGATCGGCGATCCAGCGAAGCACGCGAGCGTTTTCGCTGAAGCCCGGCCAAATGAATTTGCCTTCGTCGTTCTTCAAGAACCAGTTAACACGGAAAATCTTTGGCAGCTTCACGTCGTCGCGGTTTTCAAAACTCAACCAGTGGTTCCAGTAGTCAGCCATGTTGTAACCGGCGAATGGCAACATTGCAAATGGATCACGACGAACTTCACCAACCGGGCCTTCGGCAGCTGCGGTTTGTTCGCTGGCCATGGTTGCACCAAGGAACACACCGTGCTGCCACGATGATGCTTCGGTAACCAGTGGAACATCTTTTGCGCGACGGCCACCGAAAATCACCGCGTCGAGTTCAACACCCTCGGGTGCATCCCAGTCGTCGGCGATGGTTGGGCAATTCTTGGCAGGTGACGTGAAACGACCATTCGGGTGTGCAACCGGTTTACCCGATGCTGGGTCGTGCACCTGACCCTGCCAGTTAATAACACCGGCAGGTGCTTCTTTAGTCATGCCCTCCCACCAAACATCGCCATCAGTGGTTAGACCAACGTTGGTGAAGATGGTGTCTTTAGCAACTAGTTCCATTGCAACCGGGTTAGTTTTTACACTCGTGCCGGGTGCAACACCAAAGAAACCGTTCTCTGGGTTAATCGCGCGAAGTTTTCCGTTTGGCGATGTGCCAATCCAGGCAATGTCGTCACCAAAGGTTTCAACGCGCCAACCTGGAATGCTCGGTTGCAACATTGCCAGGTTTGTTTTTCCACACGCACTAGGGAACGCTGCGCTGAAGTGAAACTTTTTGCCTTCTGGGCTAATCAAGCGCATGATCAACATGTGCTCGGCAAACCAACCTTCGTTGCGCGCCAGCACCGAACCGATGCGCAGCGACATGCACTTCTTGCCAAGCAGCGCGTTGCCGCCGTAGCCCGAACCGTATGACCAAACCTCTAGCGTGTCTGGAAAGTGTGAGATGTACTTGTCGTCGTTGCACGGCCAAGCGCTGGTGTCGTTCGGTGCGCCAACCGAGTGCACGGTTGCCACCCAGTTACTGCCTGCCTTGATTCGGTCGAACACCGCGGTGTCGACTCGGGTCATCAGGTGCATGTTGACCACCACGTATTCGCTATCCGTGATTTCAACGCCGTAGCGGGCAAGCGGCGAATCGACCGGGCCCATCGAGAACGGAATTACGTACATGGTGTGGCCGCGCATTGAGCCGTCGAAAAGCGGAATCAGCTTTTCTTTCATCTCGATTGGGGCCATCCAGTTGTTGGTTGGGCCGGCGTCGATCTGCTCAGCGCTGCATATAAAGGTACGTTCCTCAACGCGGGCAACATCTGACGGCTTGGTGCGAGCCAGGTAAGAATTTGGGCGCTTCTGCGCATTTAGCGGAATAAAGGTTCCGCGCTCAACCAGTTTGCTGGTCATTTCTTGATATTCGCGGTCTGAGCCATCACACCATACGATTTTGTCTGGTTTGGTTAGCTCGGCGACCTGCTTCACCCACCCTTCAAGACCGACTGTCTGCGGAACATTTTGAATAAGCGGGTGTGCGCCCATTTATCGCCTTTCGTCATTGAAAGTTTGCGGGGGTGATTATGAGACTATGTTAGCACAAAGTATGCCCCTGGAATACCGATTTCACAGGAATGCACGTTTTACCGGGTATTCAAGATAATCGGCGGCGAAATCTAGATTTGGTGAGCGCCAGGCAAAGTCACGTGCCACTTTGGCCAGGCACGCCCAGAAGAAAACGTTTAGCAAATCAACGCCAATGTGGGTCATGGTGTCACCCGGCAGCGCCTTGCCGATCATGCGGCGAAGCAGGGTAGGCACATCACTCAAGCCAAATCGGTGCAGTGCCGCGCGCACTTCGAATTCCAGTTCTCGAGCACGGCGCGGGTTCCAAATTTGGTTTCCACCGGCGCCTTCACCCATGCGACCATACTCATCGGTTGGCAGGTGCAGCAAAATGTGTGCGACATTAGCGTGACGATAGTGTGCACCGTCAAGCTGGTCGAAAAGGTGAGCGAAGTTTTCGATTTCGTAGCCGCATTTGCGCAGGTCTAAGACATCTGGGTAATAAGGAAACTTATAAAAGGGGATGTGCCCGACGAGCGGTTGGCCGGCTTTGATAGCAATGGTTGCACCCTGCCCCCAAAGCTCGGTGGCTTCGTCGGGTTCGCCCGCCTGCCAATCTGCGCTAGTCAAGGGTTTACTTTCTATATTCCTGCTTCAGCAAAGATTTTTCTTGCAGAATCAATTGCGTCTTGTAGACCTTGCAAAATTGGCTTGGCGCGGTGTTCCTCTGAAAGGATTTCTACGCCCCAATCCCCGCGATAGCCCATTTCGTGGATTGACTTGACGAATCCAATGACATCTTGATCGCCTTCGCCTAGAAGTTTTCTATTATCTCTGGTGTCTTCGAACAACGTGCCTTCGATTTTATTAAGTGCGTCATTTAGCTCGATGCCAAAAATGTACTCAACAGGTACTCGCGATTTCATTCCTTCGAGAGAGGTACCTGCTCTAAAGATGTGCCAGTAGTCAACCATCAATCCCGCCGCCTTGTGATCTACAGCAGCCACTAAATCGGCTCCTTGAGGCATTGAGCCAATTAGTGAAAACGGAAGTGGCTCTAAAGCAACCTTTGTGCCAATTTCAGCTGCCTCTTCGGCCAGTCTGCGAAAAGGTTTGACCATGTGGGTGAAATCCTTTAATGGTTCACCGAATTCGGTGCCAATTTTTATCATCTTTGCGTTTAGCTTCTGTGCAGCATGTTTTAGGAATTGCCAGTTATCTAACCAAACACTTTCTTCGTGCCACCAACCGGTGGCTAATTCAACTTCAATGTGAGTCAAACCAAGTTGTTGCGCTTTTTCAAAAACAGCGTCTAAACCTACCTCGGCGTCTGCTACTCGCAGATCATTGGCAGTCATGCCGAAGCCAACGTAGCCTGTTGCGGCAATTGCTTCTAACCGTTCAAAAGCCTTATGCGGGCTGAATTCAGGATCCCGCAGCGGCGCAACGTCTCCCGCGCTCGTCCAACAAGTGGCGACAAATTTTGATTCAGTCATTAGCAGTTCTTACCTTCTTAGATCCAACGCGATGCTAAATAATCCGCTTTTACGCGACGAATTGTGCCGGAGCGTGATCGCAAAATTATGGAGTCAGTGCGAAGGTAGTCACCGCGCTTTTGCACACCATCTAGCAAAAGTCCGTCGGTCACACCGGTCGCAACAAAGTAAGTGTTGTCGCTGGCAACCAAGTCATCGACTTCAAAAATTCGATCAAGGTCGTGGCCGGCAGCAATCGCCTTTTTCATTTCCTCCGGTGACTGCGGTGAAATGCGCCCCTGCATGTAGCCACCGAGCGCCTTGGTTGCACAAGCGCTAATTGCGCCCTCGGGTGCACCACCAATACCAATCAGCATGTCAATGTTTCCACCACCGGTTACCGCGTGAATACCGCCGGCAACATCGCCGTCTAGGAACAAACGAGTACGCGCGCCCGCACGGCGAACCGCCTCTTGCAGGTGCAAGTGACGCGGGCGATCAATCATCGCAACGGTGATTTCGCTGACGTCTTTTTTCAGCGCCTTGGCTAGCTCGCGAACGTTGTCTTCTGGTGATGCATCAAGCGAAACTACGCCAGCGCCAACGCCTTTGGTGATTAATTTATCCATGTAGAAAACGTCTTTAGGGTTGTACATTGTGCCCTTATCACTCACCGCAATCACGCTGATTGCGTGCGCACGACCGGCGGCAGTCACCGAGGTTCCATCGACAGGGTCGACGGCAATATCGCACTCAGGGCCGTTGCCGTTGCCCACAACCTCACCGTTAGCTAACATAGGCGCTTCGTCTTTTTCACCCTCGCCAATCACGATGGTGCCCGAGAAATCTACGGTGTTTAGAAAGTCACGCATCGCTTCAACGGCTGCTCCGTCGGCTGCGTTTTTATCGCCCCGGCCAATCCAAGCGCTAGCTTTGATGGCAGCTGCCTCGGTTGCACGAACAAGCTCAACTCCAAGGTTGCGGTCTGGTTTGTTCCTCATCTTCAAACTCCATCGTCGCGAGGCAATATGTAAGTACATACTACCGCCGCCCCTTAGGGTTGACATATGAAATCTCGCCTGGCCGTTGGTTACGTTTTTGCCACACTTGGCATGTTGGCGTTTTCGATGACCTTTGTTGGGGTGCGCCTAGGGCTGGGATCGTTCAGCCCAGTGATGATGAGTTTCGGTCGCATTCTTCCGGTAGCAGTGTTCGCAATTATTGCGCTCAAAGCTTCGGGAGCATCAGTATTGCCTGCAAAGGATGACCTCCCGAAGATAATCGGTGTAGCTATCGGGGTGGTAATCGGATTCCCTGCCCTTACAACCCTGGCGCTTCAGTTTGTACCTGCTTCTGAAACTGCCGTTATAAATGCACTAGCTCCGATTGCAACCGCGGTCATTGGAGTGATTTACGGGCACAAGCACCCTGGACGCATTTTTTGGCTGGCGTCAATTATTGGGACAGCCGCGGCATTTATTTTTGCAATTAGTCGAGGCGCAAATATAAACACAGCCGAGCACCTAGGTTGGTACGCGGTTATTTTGCTCGCAGTTTTAGTTTCTAGTTGGGGACACGTAACAGGTGCGAGCCTTGCATCTAAACACAAAAGCTTCCAAGTTATTTCTTGGGGCATCGTGGTTGCTATTCCGTTAAACGTGCCGATAGCGCTGTGGGATCTACTTGTCGTTAACCCTATGACCGAATGGCCAACACCAAGCGCTTGGTTTGGCTACCTTTATGTATCGTTCTTCTCTATGTTCCTTGGCTTCTTCGTTTGGTATGCCGGCATGGAACGTGTTGGTGTCATAAAGGCATCGCAGTTGCAATTGGCTCAACCAATCTTAACAATGTGCTGGGCGATTTTGTTGCTTGCCGAGGTAGTCGGGGCTGACACCTGGTTAGCAGCGTTTGCGATTGTTGCTGCGGTGGGTTGGACACAACGAATCAATTCTGCAAAAAAATAAAGACACGGAAAAAGGAAACTCAAAATTGAATAACTACCAGTTGGCGGCTTCGGCCGAGATGCTTTTCACAGATCTGCCGTTTGAAGATCGAGTAAATCGAATTCACGACCGCGGCTTTCTGGTGGAAATCTGGGGTTGGACAAACAAGAATTTAAAAACGCTGGCCGCAACGGGGGCGACTTTTAATTCCATGACCGGCTACATTGAGGGTGACCTGCTTGAAGAAGACGGTATTGCCAAATTGCTGCAGACGGCTGAACAGTCAATCCAGGCTTCAAATGAAATCAACTGCAGGAACCTGAACCTGCACGGCACAGGGCTTGACGACCAGGGGCAAGCAATTCGCAAAAAAGAAATTTTGAGCGGCCAAGATTGGCTAACTGCCCGCGACACCCTCGAGCGCGTTGCAGCGCTTGGCGCCAAGCACGACAAGATCTTCATCCTTGAAAACCTGAACTTGATTGTGGATCACGTGGGCACCCCGTTTGGTTTGGCGAAAGATGTGATTGCACTTGTCGAATCGGTAAACAGCCCGAACCTGCGCATGAACCTAGATCTGTATCACGCTCAGATCGGTGAAGGAAACTTGGTCGAACTGGTTCGCCGAGCACTGCCGATTGTTGGTGAGATTCAGGTTGCCGATGTGCCTGGCCGCTGCGAACCAGGCACCGGTGAAATTAATTACTCGCGAATTGCAGACGAACTTAAGACTTTGAACTACCAAGGCGTAGTTGGCCTTGAAGGCTGGGCACAAATCGATTCAGATTTGGCGCTCGATAGATTCGCTGCGGCGTTTGCTTAGAGTTATTTTGTATCTGCCGGTGATAGCGGGTTGATTTCACCAGTAGCAAGTTCTGTTTTAAAAGCTTCGAGAATTTGACGCAACGGCTGCGGTGCGATTCCCAGAATTTTCTTGGTGTATTCGTTGCCAAGCGATGAGTCCACAGGAACAGCGGCTGGAAATAACTGATCTGCCGGCGGATCGCTTTCACGAAGCAATGAGGAATCAAGACCAAATACGTCACAGGTGAGCTTTGCCAAATCCATGCGAGACACCGCTTCGTCACCAACCAAGTGAAAAGTTCCAACCGCGTCACGCAAAATCACTCGTTCAATTTGCGCGCCAATTTCTGCTGCCAACGATGGTGTAGTTACTTTGTTTACTCGATCGCCGCCCCAGACAGCAAACTCTTTACCTGCAGATAGTGCTTCGACCAGTGAGAACACAAAATAGCCAAAACCAACATCCTGCGAACGAGGGCTTTCGGTGATCTGGTGCTGACCCATTACACCGGCAATGCGACAGATTGCACCATTTTCTGGAGCCAGGTCGCGAATCACCTGTTCACTCAAAATCTTTAATGCGCCATAAAAGTTAACGGGATTTCCAGGGTCAGTCTCTGGCACCCTGTGCTGAGTGCCATCCATAGTCCAGTCGGTCGAAAT
>JBEGRY010000028.1:0-12410 GCA_041180265.1 Actinomycetota bacterium
GTTACTCACCCGTTCGCCACTAATCCACCGGAGCAAGCTCCGGCTTCATCGTTCGACTTGCATGTGTTAAGCACGCCGCCAGCGTTCGTCCTGAGCCAGGATCAAACTCTCCGTAAAAGTGTTTTAGGACCTAATAAATTAGGCCCAAATTTTTTACAAAAGCCCCGGAAATTTGGGGCATGTAGTTTGATCTGACTAAATCAGATTGTCTGACAATCTGTCTAATCCAATGTTTTCTCTGATTATTCAGGCAAGCCTAAATAACCAAGAGGTTCTTGGTATCGACATTGTGCACGCTGTTGAGTTCTCAAGGATCGGATGCGTCTGCGGATTTCTCTCGCGATGGTCTACAGAGCAACTTCACTAACTTACCACTAAATTCACGCGTGTCAAATAGTAACAGCGAAAATTTTGTGCTAAGTGATTTAAATCCAGACAACAAGACACCAAGCTAAAACAGCCTGGAGGCCTTTATTTATAAGGATTTGTTACTCTTGAGCCGGACTTCTAAGCAGAAGGTTCCAAACTTTGGGTAACGAGTGTCTACATTACGGTCTAATAACAATAAAAGTCAAATCGAAATGGGCTGTTTTGCGAAAAATTTTTAAATTTTTTTTAAAGATTTTTTAGGCAGTGAAGATGCCGGCCAAAGTCTTTTTTCCGCGGCGCAAAACCGCAAATTTCCCGTGCAAGAGGTCTTCAAGAACCGCGTCTTCGGCTTCGACTTTTTGGTTGTTAAGGTAGACGCCGCCCTCTTTAATGGCGCGACGTCCAGCCGAAATGCTGTCGCATAATCCGGTGTCGATCAAGAGCTGGGTAATGGCGGTGCCGACCATTGCGTCGGTATTTGGTAGCTCACCCAGGGCTGCGGCCAGGGTTTCGGCATCTAGTGCGGCTAGTTCGCCCTGGCCGAAGAGTGCGGCCGAGGCATCGATTGCGCCCTGGGCTGCAGCGGCCGAGTGCACCAAAGTGGTGACTTCTAGGGCCAGGCGCTTTTGGGCGGCACGCAGGTGCGGCGCTTCGGCGGTCTGCTTGGCCAGGTCTTCGATCTCGGCCTTTGTTAAGAAAGTAAACACTTTTAGGCGGTCGATCACGTCGGCATCATCGACATTTAGCCAGAACTGGTAGAAGGCGTATGGGCTGGTGAAGTCCGCGTCTAACCAGACCGCGTTACCCTCAGACTTACCGAATTTTTGACCATCTGAGTTAGTGATCAGCGGCGTTGCCAAAATGTGTACAGATTCGCCTTCGGCCTTGCGGATCAGGTCGGTGCCCGAGGTTAGATTGCCCCACTGGTCGCTGCCACCCATCTGCAGGCTGCAGCCAAAACGGCGGTATAGCTCTAGGTAGTCGTAGCCCTGGAGTATCTGGTAGCTGAACTCGGTGTAGCTAATGCCGTGTTCGCTGTTTAGGCGGGCCGAAACGGCATCTTTGCTAAGCATGGTGCCGACGCGAAAGTACTTTCCGATGTCGCGTAGAAAGTCGATCGCGCTAAGCGGTGCGGTCCAATCTAGGTTGTTCACCAGTCGGGCGGCGTTTTCGCCTTCGAAAGATAGGAAGCGTGAAGCCTGCTTGCCCAGCTTTTCAACCCATTCGGCCACGGTTTCTTTGGTGTTTAGGGTTCGCTCGGCGGTTGGGCGTGGATCGCCAACCAATCCGGTTGAGCCACCGATTAGTGCCAGTGGCTTGTGACCGGCTAGCTGCAAGCGGCGCATGATAAGAAGTTGTACAAGATTTCCCAGGTGCAGGCTAGGTGCGGTCGGGTCAAAACCGATGTAGTAGGTCAGCTTGGTTTCGTTTAGAGCCTTGCGCAGCGCATCGGCATCCGTGCTTAGAGCAATTAGACCGCGCCACTCAAGTTCTGCCCAAAGGTCGGCGAACGAAGCGTCGTTAGATTGACTGCGCAAAGCTTCTGGGGTGGCCACTAGCCCACCTGCTTTGGGGCAATTTTGCGAAGGGCTGCGATTTGCTCAAGCACGCGTGGCAAAGCAGTGCCGCCGGCACCGGCGCGGGCCTTGATCGAGCCGCCCACCGAGAGTACGTCGCGAACATCCGGGGTTAGGGCCGGTGAAATCGCTGCCATTTCGGCATCTGGCACCTCGTGCAGCTCAAGATCGTGTGCCTCACAGTAAGAAACCAGTTTGCCGGTGATCTCGTGAGCATCGCGGAAGGCGATCTTCTTTTTGACCAGCCATTCGGCCACATCTGTAGCCAGTGAGAATCCAGCCGGGGCCAGCATTTCTAGGCGGTTTTTGTTGAAAGTCATGGTCGCAACCATGCCGGTAAAGGCAGGAAGCAGAACGGTTAGAGTATCGACAGCGTCGAAAACCGGCTCTTTGTCTTCTTGTAGGTCGCGGTTATAGGCCAGCGGTAGGCCCTTGAGTGTAGCCAACAGCCCGGTTAGGTCACCGATCAGGCGACCGGCCTTGCCTCGGGCAAGTTCGGCGATATCCGGGTTCTTCTTTTGCGGCATGATCGACGAACCGGTCGAATATGAGTCGTGAAGTTTGATGTAGTCGAACTCGGCGCTGGCCCAAATGATGATTTCTTCGGCAAAGCGTGAAAGGTTGATGCCAATTAGGCTGGCGATGAAGGCAAATTCCGCAACTACATCGCGGCTGGCGGTGGCATCGATCGAGTTTGGGGTCGGGCCGGTGAGGCCAAGTTCGCGGGCTACCAGGTTTGGGTCTAGGCCAAGGGTGTTTCCGGCGAGCGCTCCGGCGCCATATGGCGAGAAGCTGGCGCGACGGCTCCACTCGGAAAGGCGCTCAAGGTCGCGAACCAGCGGCCAGGCGTGAGCCAAAAGGTGGTGCGAAAGCTGAACCGGCTGCGCGTGCTGAAAGTGGGTGCGGCCCGGCATGGCCACGCCAAGGTGGTCTTCGGCCGCCGAAACCAGAACCTCGATTAGGGCTAGCACCTGGGCGTTGATTACCTTGGCCTGATCTAGCAGGTAGGTGCGAATCAGGGTGGCGATTTGGTCGTTTCGGCTGCGGCCGGCACGCACCTTGCCGCCGAGTTCGGCCCCGGCAATCTCGATTAGGCCGCGCTCAAGAGCTGAGTGCACATCTTCATCGGTTGGCTTGGCCTGAAAACTACCCTGCTGCACACGGTCAAGCAGTTCGACCAGGCTGCGATCTAGTTTTTCTAGCTCGGCGCTGGTCAGGTAACCGGCCGACATCAGGGCCTTAATGTGAGCGCGAGTTCCGGCGATGTCATAGCTGGCAAGGCGCCAGTCAAAGTGCACCGAGCGGCTTAATGCGGCCAGCGCATCGCTAGGGCCACCCTCAAAACGGCTGCCCCAAAGTGCGTTTGATCCAGAACTCATAGCTTCTTTCGTAATTGCTACAAGTCTATTCGGCAAGGAATGCCATCAAGGCCTTTTGCGCGTGCAGGCGGTTCTCGGCTTCATCCCAGATAACCGAACGCGGGCCATCGATTACCTCGGCTGCCACTTCGTACTCTCGATAGGCCGGCAGGCAGTGCATGAAAATTGCGTCTGTCTTTGCGTGCGCGAAAAGTTCGTTGTCGATTGTGTAACCGGCGAAGTCGCGAAGGCGCTGTTCCTTTTCGGCCTCCTGCCCCATCGAAATCCAGGTGTCGGTAATCACAACATCGGCATCTTGGATAGCAGCAATCGGTTCACCATGCACTGAAATCGAGCCCCCGGTCTTGGCAGCGATTGATTCGGCGCGAGCAACAACACCGTGATCAGGTAAGTAATTTGCCGGTCCGGCGACCGCTACGTGCATTCCGGCAGTTGCACCGCCGACCAGGTAGCTGTTTGCCATGTTGTTACTGGCATCGCCAACGTAGGCAAGCTTGAGTCCAGCCAGAGTTCCCTTGTGCTCCTGAATGGTCATTAGGTCGGCCAAGATCTGGCAAGGGTGATATGAATCGCTCAGCGAGTTAATCACCGGAACACCAGCGAACTCGGCCATCTCTTCGAGCCCGGCGTGCGCGTAAGTGCGCCAAACAATTTGCGCAACCTGACGGCCTAGCACGCGAGCGGTGTCTGCTACGGATTCCTTGCCGCCCATCTGACTGGTCTGGCTGTCGATGATCAGTGGCACGCCGCCTAGATCGGCAACACCGACGGCGAACGAAACACGAGTGCGGGTTGAGGTCTTGTCAAAAATAAGCGCGACGGTTTTTGGGCCCTCGAATGGTCGAACAGAATATGGCGCCTTCTTGATCTCGATTGCGCGCGCGATGATTTTGGCCTGCTCAGCAGGAGTGATGTCATCATCTTTCAAAAAGTGGCGAACCATTTTTTTATTCCGTTCTTGTTATGGAAGCACGATGGTACCAACACCGGATACCGTGAAGATTTCAAGCAAGATGCTGTGCGGGGTGCGGCCATCGATAACGTGCGAACTTGGCACACCACCCTGGACCGCCTTGAGGCACGCCTGCATTTTTGGAATCATTCCTGACTCAAGCTTTGGCAGAAGTTCTTCAAGTTCGGTTGCGCTGATTTCAGAAACCAGTGAGTCGCGGTTCGGCCAGTCGCTGTATAGCCCCGGCACATCGGTGAGCACCATTAGTTTTTCGGCACCCAGTGCAACCGCGAGTGATGCAGCGGCAAGGTCTGCATTCACATTTAGTAGTTCACCGGCGACGGTTGGCGCCACGGTAGAAACCACCGGAATGCGGCCAGCCTCGAGCGCCTCGAGCACGATACGAGGGTTCACCTGGGTGACCTCGCCGACTAGACCAATATCGATTGGTCCGGAGGCATCATCGAGTGTGGTTTTTTCGGCGCGGAATAAGTTGGCGTCCTCGCCTGACATGATCTGGGTTTGCGCACCCGCGGTTTGAATTAGTTCGGCGAGCTGCGCCGAGATTTGTTCGCGCAGCACGTCGCGAACCACGGTGATGGTTTCATCGGTGGTGACTCTAAAGCCACCGCGGAATTCACTTTCGATGCCAAGTTCGGCAAGGCGCGCTGAAATTTGCGGGCCCCCACCGTGAACCACTACCGGCTTGATGCCAACCCAACGCAGGTAGGCCATGTCTTCGGCGAATGCCTTTTGCAGCGCTTCATCGACCATGGCGTTGCCACCAAATTTAACCACGACGATTTTTCCGTGGAAAGCCTGCAACCATGGGAGCGATTCAATAAGCGTGCCGGCTTTGAGGGCGGCAATCGCCTGGTCTTGTTCTGCTGAAGGAATCATTAGCTTGAGTATGCGCTGTTCTCGGTTACGTATTCGTGGGTTAGGTCGTTGGTGTAAATCGCGGCTGAGTGCTGGCCAGAATTCAAGTTGATCGAGATGTCAACTTGACGCGGGGTTAGATCTACCAACTCGCGAGGTTGATCAGGTTGACCCTTGCGCGAAACGCTAACGCCGTTAATGGCCACATCGATGTCGTATGGATCAAACTTTGCCTTGGTCACACCCACCGCCGCCAAGATTCGACCCCAGTTTGGGTCATTGCCGTAAATGGCAGCCTTGAACAAATTGTTGCGCGCGACCGAACGACCAACTTCTTCGGCATCGGTTTCACTTGCCGCACCGGTCACTGTAATGGTGATGTCGTGCGAAGAGCCTTCGGCATCTTGCTGCAACTGTGTAGCCAGGCTGATGCAAACTTGAGTCAACGCGATTGTGAATTCTTCTTCGGTCGGCGAAACGCCAGATGCGCCAGAAGCCATCAGCGTTACCTGGTCGTTGGTTGACATGCAGCCGTCGGAATCTAGACGGTCAAAAGTAACCCGTGTGGCGGCGCGAAGCGCGCGATCTAGTGCCGCGCTGTCGAGCTGTGCATCGGTGGTGATTACCACGAGCATTGTGGCAAGACCCGGTGCTAGCATGCCCGCACCCTTGGCCATACCGCCGATTGACCAACCGCTGTTGCTGCTGAATTCGGCGGTCTTTGGCTTGGAGTCAGTGGTCATGATGGCCTGTGCCGCAATCGCGCCGTTGGTTGAATTTAAACCCGATGCCGCAGCGGCAACACCGGCCAGCAATTTTTCACGGTCGAGCTGGTCACCGATTAGTCCGGTTGAACAAACCAAAACATCACCCGATGAAATACCCAACTGCTCGGCGACGGCTTCGGCGGTAGCGTGTGTGGTTTGAAAACCCTGTGCGCCGGTATAGCAGTTTGCTCCGCCGGAATTCAGAACGATTGCAGAAACCTGACCATCTTTAATTACTTCTTTGCTCCAGATGATTGGGTTTGCCTGGCACCGGTTGGTGGTAAAAACCACGGCAGCGGAATTAAGTGGACCTTGGTTTACCACCAGAGCTAGATCTAAGTTGCCCGACTTCTTAAGGCCTGCGTGAACCGCACCGGCAACAAAACCCTTAGCCACAGTTACAGTCATTACTGGCCACCATTCTTTTTTGAAAGCGAAATGGTACCTAGCCCTGTGTCTTCTGCAAGGCCAAGCGCGATGTTCATCGATTGAATCGCAGCACCGCCGGTGCCCTTAACCAGATTGTCGATCGCACAGATTGAAACCAAACGATTTGCATGTTCGTCGATTGCCAAACCGATTAGCGCGAAATTTTCTCCGATAGTTTCGGCAGTGGTTGGAAACTCGCCGTTTGGGTAGAGCGTGACAAATTTTTCACCAGCATAAGCACTCTCGTATGCTGCGCGAACTTTCGCTAAGTCAATGCCAGGCTCTAGAACGGCGGTGTTCACCGCAAGAATGCCGCGCTCGACCGAGGCCAGCACCGGAGTAAACGAAACCTGCACGCGCGCACCGGCAGACTTGCTCAGATTCTGTTCGATCTCAGGTGTGTGACGGTGAATGCCGCCGACCTGATAGGCATTAGCCGAGCCGGTTGGTTCGGTTTCATAAAGTTTTTCGGTAGCTCCGCGACCAGCGCCAGATGTGCCAACCGTTAAGACGCTGACGATATCGTCGTTCTGAACTAAGCCCTCGGCTAGAGCGGGTGCCAAACCAATTGTGATTGCGGTTACGTTGCAACCAGGAACCGCAATGCGCTTAGTACTCTGCAATAGTTCGCGTTGCTTTTTGTTGCCGCCAATCAAAAGTTCTGGCATCCCGTAGGTCCAGGTGCCGGCGTGAATTCCGCCGTAAAACTTCTGCCAGTCCTCGGCGCTTTCAAGTCTGAAATCTGCACCGCAGTCGAGCACAAGAGTCTCTGGGCTTAGCCAAGCGGCTACTTCGGCAGACTTTGAGTGCGGCAGGGCAAGAAAAACAACGTCGTGACCAGCAAGGGTCTCGGCGGTGTTTTCGGCGAAAACGATGTCGGCAAACTTTGTGGCGTGCGGGTGCAAAGTAGAAACCTTCTGGCCCACCATGCTGCTGGCAGTGACGGTTTTGAGTTCGAGGTTTGGGTGCTCAGCAATCAGGCGCAACAGTTCGCCGCCGACATTGCCGCTTGCACCGGCCACAGCAACTGAATATTTCATTGCGATCCTTTGTTGAAACTTAAGTGCGAAGTGTTGCACCAAACTTTTGATTTGCTAATGACACCGCAGCGTCACGAGCTTCCGAAGCCTCAACCTGAGTCAAGGTGCGGTCGGCTGCTCTAAAGCGCAGCGCGAAAGTTAGAGATTTCTGACCCTCTGGAACATTTGATCCGCGGTAGTCATCGACCAGTACCACTCGCTCTAGCAGCTCGCCTGCGCCGAGGCGAATCACCGAAAGCAACTCGGCTGCCGGAACATCACGATTTACTACCAGCGATAGGTCCTGAGTAGCTGCCGGCATTACGTGTAGTTCACCAGCTTGAATTACCTTTGGTGCTGCCGCGTAAAGCAGTTCCAAGTTAAGTTCGAATGCCGCAACACGACGAGGCAAATCATTTTGCACTGCAAGTTTTGGATCTAGTTCACCAGCGACGCCGATGACAACTTGCGCACCCTCTGCGCCGACTAGAAGTTCTGCGGTGCGACCAGGGTGGAAACCCGGGGCCTGCGCTTGACGAACTTGTAATTCGATTCCAACTGACTTAGCCGCAACACGCGCAGCGTGAATGGCATCGCTGTAATCGGCCTCAACTGACTTCACGCCAACCTGTTGCGCAACACGGTTGCCGGTAAAAATCGCGGCAAGGTGTTTTGGTTGCGACGGAATAGTTTGTTCAAGCTTTTGCAGCTCTTCGACACTTGGGCGCACGTTGCCTAGTGGTAGTTCAGCGTTCTTACCAATAGTTGCTGCAGGTTTAAAAACAGAACCCTCTTCGAAAATGCTTAGGTCGGTTAGACCGCGCGAAATGTTTCGCTTTGCGGCATCGATGAGACCAGGCAGAATCGCAACGCGCATTTCGTCGGCTTCACCTTGCAACGGGTTAGCCAACCTAACTGTTGGAACCGCGCTTGCAGCAAACAGTTGATTCTGCGCACCCGAAACAAACGGATAGGTCAGAACTTCGACTGCGCCGACACCGGTCAGCGCGCCAATTACCGAACGACGCTGCTTTTGTCTGGTGGTTAGGCCGCGACCCGGAGGGGCAACCGGCAAACGTGAAGGAATGCGATCGTAACCACCGATGCGGGCTACTTCTTCAACCAGGTCGGTCTTGTGTTTTAGATCAGGTCGCCAGGTAGGTGCAATAACTTCAAACCCGCCGTCGACGGTTGCTACAACGCAACCGATCTGATTGAGGATAGAAGAAATTTCATCGGTCGAGTAATCAACACCAACCAGTTCGGTGGCAAAGTTTGCTGGCAACCAAATTGGTTTTGGCTCAAAGTGGGTGTGTGAAATTGCACCGTATCCGTCAGCTGCGCCGCCAGCCCAAACCTCAAGTAGCTGAATAACACGAGCCGCTGCGAATTCGGCAACGTTAACATCAACCCCGCGCTCGAAACGCTTTGAAGCCTCAGAAGTAAATTTGTGACGACGTGCAGAACGAGCAATCGAAATTGGATCGAAGTTAGCTGCCTCAATCAGAACGTTAACCGTTGAATCAGAAACTTCGGTTGATTCGCCACCCATAACACCGGCAAGACCGATTGCACCTGACTCGTCAGCGATAACCAAATCTTCAGGGTGTAGCTTGCGAACCTGACCATCGAGAGTCTTTAGCTGCTCGCCCGAGTTGGCGCGACGCACTGTAATGCCGCCGGTCAGTTTGTCGAGATCGTAAGCGTGAGTTGGCTGACCAAGTTCGAGCATTACGTAATTGGTGATGTCAACAATCAGCGAGATCGAACGCATGCCGGCAAGCTTTAGACGCGCAACCATCCAAGGTGGTGTAGGACGCTTCGGGTCAATGTCTTTTACGGCACGAACAATAAACTTTTGTGAACCAATGACGCCGCGGATCGGCGCCTGGTCTGCGATGGTTAGAGCGAAACCTTCTGCGTGAGCCGGCTGCACGTTTCCGATTGGGTCGCGGAATTCGCCACCGGTAGCGTGTGCGTACTCGCGAGCAACACCGCGAATTGAGAAGCAGTAACCGCGGTCAGGCGTCACGTTAATTTCTGCAGCCTGCTCGGTAAGTGCAAGCAACTCAAGGGCATCGGTGCCAACTTTTGGATCTAGACCCATTTGCTGCAGGCGAATGATTCCGGCGTGGTCATCGCTCAGGTTTAACTCACGAGCAGATGCCATCATGCCATCGCTGATGTGACCGTAGGTCTGACGTGCGGCAATGTGAAAGTCGCCCGGCAGCACAGCGCCCGGTAGGCAAACTACGACCTTGTCGCCAACTTCAAAGTTGCTTGCGCCACAGACAATTCCGCGAACATCGTCGCCGCCATCGGCAGCCTTCTGCCCCGCCGCAGCAACGCGCACCTGGCACCAACGAATTGTCTTGCCATTGCTTTGTGGCTCTTCAACAAATTCAAGTACTTCGCCGACTACAACCGGGCCGGAAACCGAGAACGAGTGAACGCCCTCTTCTTCTAAACCAACTTTGACCAGTTCGGCCATAACTGATTCGGGTGTAGCAGCACCAGGCAGGTCTACGTATTCAGCAAGCCAAGATAATGGAACGCGCATTAGATCGACACTCCAAACTGCTCGCTGAATCGAACATCGGACTCAACCATGTCGTGCATGTCACGAACATCGTTGCGGAACATAAGAGTTCTTTCGATTCCCATACCAAAAGCGAAACCCGAGTAAACCTCTGGGTCGATTCCAGCTGCAGACAAAACATTTGGGTTTACCATTCCGCAACCGCCCCACTCAACCCAGCGAGCGCCACCCTTGGCGCCTGGGTGCCAAACATCGAGTTCGGCCGATGGTTCGGTGAATGGAAAGAATGATGGGCGCAAACGAATCTTGGCATCTGGGCCAAACATGATTCGAGCAAAGTGCTCGAGTGTGCCGCGTAGATCGGCCATGGTTAGACCTTTATCTACGGCTAGACCCTCAACCTGGTGAAAGACCGGGGTGTGGGTTGCGTCCAGCTCATCGGTGCGGAACACACGACCAGGACACAACACATAAATAGGTACCTCGCGTTCAAGCATTGAACGAACCTGAACCGGAGAGGTGTGCGTGCGCAATACCAGGTGCGATTCAACCGGCTCAACAAAGAATGTGTCTTGCATCGCGCGTGCCGGGTGGTCGGCATCGAAGTTCAATGCATCGAAGTTGAACCATTCACTTTCAACTTCAGGCCCTTCGGCAATCTCCCAACCCATACCCACGAATACATCGGCGATGGTGTCTTGCAATAGTGAAAGTGGGTGACGCGCACCGATACGACCAGGGGCGGGTGCCGCGGTTACATCCACTGCCTCGGCAGCCAACTTGGCAGCTTCTTCAACAGCAGCGAATTCTGCCTCTTTTGCTGCAAACGCCTCGTTTAGTGTGCCGCGCGCCTTGCCAATCAAGGCACCGGCCTCGGCCTTGAATTCGGCAGGAACCGACTTCATCTTTGCATTGAGCTTGGCAATCGCCGACTGCTCGCCGACTGTGCTCTGGCGAGCAGCTTTTAGCGAGGCCAGATCCGTGGCAGCGGTAATTGCCGCGAGCGCTTCGGCTACAGCGGCATCGACAGCTGGCTGGGAAATCGGATTTTCGGCAGACATAGGGCTCAAGTCTATCTTTTAGCGGCCTAGCAACGGGTATCTGGACTAGCGCTCGGCGTTCTGCGCGAAGGCAGAAGCGTAAAGACAAACGCTCGCCGCGGTTGCAAGGTTCAAAGATTCGGCGGCACCATAAATTGGCACCGCAACCTCGGCATCGACTAAATCGAGAGTGCTCTGCTCGAAACCCCAGGCCTCGTTTCCAAAAACCCAAGCGGTTGGCTTGGCCAGAGTTCCTGTGGCCAATTGCGGAATCTCCTGACCTCCACCGTTAGCTGCCAAAACCTGAAGCCCGGCTGCCTTGAGAGCATCGATTGCATGCTCGATTTCAATGTCGATTGCAAAAGGAAGGTGAAAAAGTGAACCGGTGGTCGAACGAACCACCTTTGGGTTATAAACGTCGACGCTGTTGGCACTGAAAATGACCGCATCGGCACCGGCTGCATCGGCTGCTCGCAATACTGTGCCGGCATTTCCTGGGTCACGGATGTTAGCCAGCAGCGCAACCAGCTTTGGGCGCGCTGCGACTATGTCTTGAAGACTCACGTGAATCTGCTCGCAAACCGCGACCACTCCTTGAGGTGTGGTGGTGTCAGAGAGCGCCTTTAGTACTGCCTCGGTAACTGACTGCACCTCGATGCGGTTGGCAGCGGCACGTTCGAACAGCTCAGGGTTGCGCTCGAGCGCTTCGTCGGTTGCGAACAATTCGACGATTAGTTTTGGGCGATCTAGCGCTTCTTTTAGTCCCTGAGGTCCCTCAAGCAGAAAGAGCCCGGTCGATGACCGGGCGTCTTTCTTAGCTAGCTTGGCAACCCCACGGACCTTTGCGGCCTTGGGATCGGTAAGCATTTAAATTACTTAGCCTTTGGAGCCGAGGTGTCTGCAGGTAGGGCAGCCTTTGCAGTTGCAACCAAGCTTGCGAAAGTCTTTGGTTCATTAACTGCAAGGTCTGCCAAGATGCGACGGTCGACCTCAACACCAGCTAGGCCTAGACCCTGGATCAGACGGTTGTAGGTCATTCCGTTTGCGCGGGCAGCTGCGTTGATGCGCTGGATCCACAGACGACGGAAGTCACCCTTGCGTGCACGACGGTCGTTGTATGCGTAAACCAACGAGTGCAGCATCTGCTGCTTAGCCATGCGGTACAGACGTGAACGCTGACCACGGTAACCCTTGGCGCGCTCTAGTGCAGTGCGGCGCTTCTTGGCACCGTTAACCGCGTTTTTTACTCTTGCCATTTGATGCTCCTAAAATTCTTTACTTGCCTAGAAGGGTCTTGAGGGTCTTGTAGTCGGCCGGTGAAACAACCTGGTCTACGTTTAGACGACGCTTGCGACGGTTCGACATGTGCTCCTGGTTGTGGCGCATGTTGATCTGCTGCTTCATGATCTTGCCGCTACCGGTGAAGCGGAAACGCTTCTTGGCGCCCGAGTGGGTCTTCT